>CANQRY010000027.1 GCA_947626335.1 uncultured Clostridia bacterium
AATGAAGTAATAAATATCCAAGAATTAAAGCAATATACAAATCCATTAAATGAAGATATTGCAAGATTAGAAAGAGAACTAAAGTTAATTACATCAGAGATAAAAGAAAAAGATGTATTAGAAAAAGAACTTACCAAAACAATTAGTACAGTTGATGACATACTTAATAATGAAACAATAACAAATGCAATGCTAAAAACAATAATAGATGTTATTGAAGTAGATAGTGATTCAAATGTTGAAGTAAGATTAAAATTATTAGATGAAATAGGCTCTAAACCAACTGTTATAACAAACTTTAATGAGATTAAAAATACCGCTCTGGAAAGTAACATCAGTACACAAAGACGTTAGTGAAAGACTACTAAAGATAAATCCTGTTTTGGCATATGAAGTAAGAAAAATATTAAACGAAAATAAGGCAGAAAGACACATAAGAGGGGGAATGGCTACAAAACTAAAATATAGTCAAAATCATCCAAAAGCAATGTAAAATAAATAAAAAAACTCCGGAAAAAACCGGAGTTTTTTAGCTTTAAAAAATTACAATTTAGTGCAATTAATATAAATATTACTTAAGCATTATTTCTTCTTTGTTCTTTTCTTGCTTTTCTGCAAGCAGGACATCTTTGTGGTTCATTTGTAAAACCTTTTTCTGCATAAAAGTTTTGTTCACCTTCTGTGAAAACAAATTCAGCACCACAATCTTTGCATGTTAAAGTTTTATCTGCCATGGTTTAAATTACCTCCTTCTAAAATTCTGATATTTAATATTTTGACCCATTGAAACTTCTAAATATCAAAATAAAGAAGAGGAATAGTCCATAAATAATTAAATTCATTTAAGCTTTCTTTAAGCCACACCTATTGTAGCACAGTAAATATAAGAAATCAAGAATAAATCAAATAAAATTAAAAATCAAATAAAATTAAAAATATGTAATTTTAATAATAATTTATAAAATCTTAAGAAATAAATTGTTTTTTCTTAAGAAAGATATGGTAAAATAACAAAGTAAAATAAAAAGCGAGGAGGACAAAATGGAAAATTTAGTATTAAGTTGCAAAGACCTATACAAAAAGCTAGGTAAAAAGCAAATATTAAAAGGAGTATCATTTGACTTATATGAAGGAGATATTTTAGGTTTTATTGGTCCAAATGGAGCAGGAAAAACTACCACAATAAAGCTTATTTTAGGCCTTCAAGGTATAAATAGCGGAAAGGTTACAATAAATGGCTATGACATAAAAAATAATTTTACAAAAGCAATAAAAAGAGTAGGAGCTATTATTGAAAATCCAGATTTATACATGTATTTAACAGGTTATAAAAATCTAGAACTAGTAGCAAACATGTACCCAGAAGTTACAAAACAAAGAATAGATGAAGTAGTAAAACTTGTAAAATTAGAAAAAAGAATAAATGACAAAGTATCAAAATATTCACTAGGAATGAGACAAAGACTAGGCGTGGCACAAGCTATTTTGCATAACCCAAATCTTCTTATACTAGATGAACCAACAAATGGTTTAGATCCAGAAGGAATAAAAGATTTAAGAGAACTTTTAAAAAATTTAGCTAAAAAAGAAAAAATGGCAATATTTATTTCAAGCCATAATTTATCAGAAATAGAATCACTTTGTAATAAAGTTTGCATTATTCAAAATGGTGAAGTAGTAGAAACAGAAGACATATTAAAAGTTAAGTCAGAATCTCAAACTCATTACGAAATAACCGTAGATAATACAGAAAATATAAATAAATATTTATCATATCCAATAGAAATTAAAGATAATAGCAAATTTTCTGTTAGTGTAACAAGAGAACAAATTCCACAAATAGTAAAAACTTTAGTAAATAAAGAAATTAAAGTTTATGAAATTCACGAAATACAAATGTCTTTAGAAGACGCATTCTTAAAAAAGACAGGAGGTAATACAATTGATTAGTTTAATAAAAAATGAATTAACGAAAATATTCCACAAAAAAGGTATATACATAACATTAATAATTACTCTTGTATTTATTGCAGCAATTAATATTATATATAAATTTAAAAGTGATAGTTTTGATTATGATGTTAGCTACGATATTGAAAATTACGAAGAAGACCTAAAAAATTTAGATCCAAATAATCCACGTGAGGTAGATGCCTATGTTCAAGCAAAAAGCGGACTAGAGGCTTCAAAATTAATTCAAAAATATGGTGATAAATACAACTGGCAAATGAGAGTAGTAAATAATTATGTAAGAAGCACTATTATTTCAATGAATACATATTTATATGAAAGTAAAGATACAAAAAAATATGAAGAAGCTAAAAAAGAATATGAAATGCAAGTTGCAAAAATCGATAGCGGAGACTGGAAATACTTTGTTGAAACTGAGCTAAAAGGAGTAGAACAAGACTTAGAAGACGCAAAGAAACAAAAAGAATTTTCACAAAATGAAACTTATTTAGATGATGAAATATATAATTTAGAACTAGAAAAGCAAGTATTAAAATGGCGACTAGAAAAAAACATTTGCTATGGAGATGACTATAAAAATAACTGCTTAGATACATGGTATATGAGAAAAAAAGATATAAAAGGCTTAAAACAAGAAAACTTTTCAAATGAGCATAACTATAAATTAAATTATCAAAGAATGCAAGAAGAAATAGCAATAAGCGAATATGATATTGTAAATGAAACAAATTCAGGAATTGACTCTGACGCAAGAGGATTACTTCTTAATATATTTGACCAATACCAACTATTTATAATAATCATGGGAGTTATGATAGCAGGCTCTATTGTAAGTGAAGAGTTTAGCAAAGGAACAATAAAACTTCTGCTAATAAAACCATATCAAAGAGCAAAAATATTACTAGCAAAATTTATAACAAGTATAATTGTACTTTTAATAGTTATATTACTTGTAATGTTAATGCAATTTATATTAGGTGGAATAGTGCAAGGCTTTAACTTGTTTAAGGTGCCAGCAGTAGTATATAACCATAATATAAATCAAATACAAGAAATAAATATACCTACTTACTTAGCAATGCAATTAGTAGGAAAATTACCAATGTACGTTTTACTTATGACATTAGCATTTGCTGTAAGTACATTATTTACAAATTCAGCTTTAGCAATAACCATTGGGCTACTTGGCTATATGGGAGGACCAATAGTAAACCAATTAGCTATGGCATATAAACTAAGTTGGATAAGGTATTTTGTAACACCAAATTGGGATTTAACACAATATTTTTATGGAGGCTTACCAGAGTTTAGCAATGTAAATTTAGCACTTTCAATAGCGGTAATTGTAGTTTACATGCTAATAATGCTAATTCCAACATTTATAGTATTTAACAAAAGAAATATAAAAAATATATAAGTCACCTTTTTACAAATTACGACATAAAATATCATAACTGCATTATTTTAAAATGCTAAATTCTTTCTATAAGAAAGGATATTATGATATGAAGAAAATAAAAAAAGGTGATATAGTAGGAAGGCTATCCTACGGAAAAGATATTTTATTTATTGTAGAACGAATAATAAAAACAAAAGAAAATCATGATTTAGCAATATTAAAAGGTTTAACCATACGTATACAAGCAGATAGCCCAATAGACGATTTAGAGCTAATTGAGCCAAAAGCAATTGAGCAAGACATGAGAAACCAAGATGCAAAGGTAATAAAAAGAATAAAAAAGCAAGAAAAATTACTAAAGATAAACAGTTACCCTTTTCGTGAAAAAATAATAATCTACACAGGCAGAATCTTGCACATTGATGGAGACAAAAGATATAGCGAAAAATCTCGCAAATACTATAGAAAACTTGGACTAAATGCTATTGTAAAAAGCGTTCCAGAAAGAAAACAGCCAATTTATGTAGGAAGTTTTTTGCAAAGATATAACCCAGATATTTTGGTTCTTACTGGACATGATGGAATGATTAAAAAAGGTACGCAATTTAATAATTTATATAATTATAGGAATTCCAGGTATTTTATAAAATCTGTAGAAGAGGCAAGAAAAACCTCATATAAAAAAGACCTAGTTATATTTGCAGGTGCTTGTCAGAGCTATTATGAAGGCTTAATGGTAGCAGGTGCAAATTTTGCATCATCACCTGCTAGAATTTTAATAGATTTTATGGATCCACTTATAGTAGCAGAAAAAGTGGCAACTACAAAAGAAGAAAAATTTATAACAATACAAGATATAGAAGAAGAACTAAGAGATGGAAGCAGGGGAGTAAATCGGAATTGGTGCACATGGCAAAAAGAAAGTAATGTTAATTTAAATACAAGTTTTATCTTAAGTAAAAACTCATATGTCTTGATCTAATATTATTATTTTTTCAAGCTATCTGACTGGCGTAGAGCTTTTAAAAAAATATTAAGGCTAAAGTATGATCCTTAATATTTTTAAAAAGCTCTACCTTGTCAGGCGAGGGTCACGCGTTCGCTCACACCTCGCACGCTTTGCAAAATAATAATATTAAATCATGACTTTCACCTTACGCAAATTCCAATTTTAGGGAATGTTACAAATTTGTAACAAAACTGTAATATAACTGTAATAATAGCGAAAATAAACTGTAAAAGCCTTGAAGCCGTAAGTAAACATTGATACGACACTAACATTTCTTTTTTGACAATTTAAGCACTTAATGATATAATTTGCCTATCTTAAAGAAGTAGGTGATGTTATGATTTGTCCAAGCGATATTGCAAATTTAAAAACAGACATCAATGAAATGGTCGGACAAAAGATAATCGTCAAAGGTTCACTTGGTAGATGCAAGTCCTTTGAAAAAGAAGCCACAATAGAAAAAACTTACCCAAATATTTTTGTTATAAAATATGAGGAAGAAAAAAGAAATGTAACATATAGTTATACAGATATTTTAACAAGAACGGTTGAAGTAGATGTATTTGATGGAACGGGCTACAGCCCTTTAATACCACCAGCAGTTGAAACAAAAAAACAAAAAAATTTAGCTTAAGACCTTCTTTTTTGAAATGGCTTAATTATTTAAAAAGGCAATTTCAAAAACAAAAAATTCCTAGTTTTAGGAATTTTTTTTATGCCTTTTAAATATACATGAACTAGGAAAAATTAAATATAGGGAGGTATTAAAAAAATGGCACTCGAAACAGCAAAAGATAATTTAGTTTTAAATCAAATTATCAGCCAGAAAACAGATACATTTATAGTAGAAAATGACTGTATTGTTCCTGATATAAAACCAGATATATTAAATGTTATTAGCAGTAGTGGTATGGTATGCATCTATAAAAAAGAAATATTAGATGGAAAAGTTAGGATAGATGGTACAGTAAATACTTATATTATGTATTTAGCAGATTCAGAAGAAAATAGTGTAAGAAGTCTAAATACAAATTTAGATTTCACACAAATAATAGACGTAGATAAAGCTAAAGCGGGAATGTATTTAGATACAAATGTAAATTTAAAAAGCTTAGATTGTAGAGTGTTAAATGGTAGAAAAGTGCAAATAAAAGCCATATTAGAGCTAGAGAGTAAAATATTTTCTAATGAAACAGTAGAATATGTAAAGGAGGTTTCAAATTTAAACAATATTCAATTTTTAAATAGTGATTTTCAAATAAACTCATTAATAGGTGCAGGCATGCAAAAGGTTTATGCAAAAGATACTTTGCAAATAGACGAAACAGATGACTTAGTAGAGGTAATGAAAACAGATTTTAAAATAACAAATAAAGACAATAAAATAAGCTATAATAAAGTATTAATTAAGGCTGATCTGCAAACAAAAATTATATACCTAACAACAGATAATCGTATAAATTTAAAAGAAGCTACAATACCAATAGTAGGATTTGTAGACCTTCCAAACATTAGCGAAGACCATATTTGCGACGTAAAATATGAAATAAAAAATGTAATAGTAAAACCAAATAATGTAGAAGAACATTCAATATATGTTGAGGCAGAAATAGAAGTATCATGTAGGGCTTATGAGAACAAAAATTTAAAAATGATACAAGATTTATATAGCCCAACAGTATCTTTAAATTTTACTCAAAGAAAAGTAAAAGTAATGCAAAAAAGAGAAACCAGAAGCGGAACTTATAACATAAGAGAAAAGAAGTTAATTCCAGAAATAGCTTCAAATAAAATTTATGACGTAGAAGTTATGCCTATTGTAGGAGAGCAAACTATATCAAACAATCAAATAATATATAATGGAGAAATAAGCTTAAACTTCATATTTGCATCAAATGGAAATACAGGGGTAAATACAAAGCAAATTAGTTTTCCATTTAGTTATTCAATGGACTTTGATGGAATTACAAAAGAAAGCAATGTAGATACTATTATAGAAATTATGTCTCAAGATTTTGTAGTATCGCAAGACTCAAATATTGATATAAAAATAGACCTAAACTTTACAGCAATAAGTGGCAAAGATACTAGTATATCAATAATAGATGAAATACAAGAAGACGAAAACTTAGCTAAAAAAAGCTTATATAGTATGGTTATATATTTTGTAAAGCCAGGAGATACCGTATGGAAAATTGCAAAAAAATTTAATAGTACTGTGGAAGATATAATTAGGGTAAATGGAATAGAAGATACAAACAACTTAAAAATAGGAATGCAGTTATTTATTCCTAGATATCATGAATGATAAAATATATACCCGAAATAGGCTAAGACTTCCAAAGTTTAAACCAAGCTTTCAAAAAAGTTATAATAAAAAAGTAAATGCAAAAATGACTAAAACACTTATAGTATTGATAATTGCATTTACTTTTGCATATTTTTCAATACAAGCAATACAGCCAATTATGAAAAAACAATGCATAAATATGGCAAAATCAATAGCAACTAAAATTTCAAACAATGAAGCTACAAAGGTAATGGAAAACTATAGTTATAACGATATGCTAAATGTAACTTTAGATGAAAACGGAAGCATAAAAATGGTTGAAACTAATACTGTTATAATAAATGAAATAATATCAAAAATTCCACTTGGCATACAAAATGAATTAGAAAAAAACGAAAATAATACATTTTCAATTAAACTAGGAAGCTTTTTAGGAAGCAATTTGTTTGCAGGTAGGGGACCAAATGTAAATATAAAAATGCAAATATCAGGTAACCTAGACACACAGCTTAAGTCAGAGTTTATAAATAGTGGAATAAATCAAACACTTCATAGAATTTACTTAGAAGTAACTTGTAATGTAACAATTTTGACACCAGTTGAAACAATTGAAGACAAAATAGTAAATCAAATATTGTTAGCAGAAGGCATAATAATAGGGGAGGTGCCAAATAGCTACTATAATTTAGAAGGCCTAAGCACAGATAATGCAGTAGATATTATAGAATAACTTTTGCATGCAAAAAAACCAGAATGAAAATTCTGGTTTTTTAAGTGTTTTAAATTATCTCTTACTAAATTGTGGAGCTTTTCTAGCTTTTTTAAGACCGTATTTCTTTCTTTCTTTCATACGAGGGTCTCTTGTTAAGAAACCTGCAGATTTAAGAGCTGGTCTGTATTCACTATTTGCTTCATTTAATGCTCTTGCAATACCATGACGAATTGCACCAGCTTGACCAGTGAAACCTCCACCAGTAACTTTACAAATAACATCATATTTATCAAGAGTATTAGTAGCAACTAATGGTTGTTTTACAATAACTTTTAATACATCAGTTCCAAAATATTCATCTAATGCTTTACCATTAACAGTAATTGTTCCTTTACCTTCTACTAATCTAACTCTAGCAATTGATTTTTTTCTTCTACCTGTTCCTAAAAAAACAATTTTATCAGATTTTTTTGCCATTTTACTTTACCTCCCAAACTTCAGGTTTTTGAGCCATATTTTCATGCTCACTACCAGCATAAACTCTTAATTTTTTAGCCATTTGTCTTCCAAGTTTTGTATGAGGAAGCATTCCTACAATAGCATGAGTCATCATTTTTTCTGGACTTTTTGCTAGCATTTCTCTAGCTGTAGTTTCTTTCATTCCACCAATATACCCAGAAAAATGTGTATAAACTTTTTGATCTAATTTTTTACCTGTTAAATTAACTTTTGAGCAGTTAATAACAATTACATGGTCACCAACATCAATATTTGGTGTATAAGTTGGTTTATGTTTTCCTCTTAATAATTTAGCAGCTTCTGCGGCAACTCTACCTAATGATTTATCTGTTGCATCAATTAAGTACCATTTGCTTTCGATTTCGCTCTTTTTTACACTATAAGTTGTATTCATAGTAATTAAAATCCTCCATTTCATTTACGAAATAATATCTATATGAAACTATTTTAAGCCACCGGGGAGAAGCAAAAAATAATAACATTCTTATACATGCTTAAATATTTTATTACAAAAATAAAGAAAAGTCAATAAATAAACACGAAAAAGTCATAAATTTTAAACAAAGTATTGACAACATAATAAAAAACAAGTATAATATTTAAGTACGAAAAAGAAGCAGTCCGTGCTCACCTTAAGCATATTTAAGCAAAAGGGTAAAAAACTTAGCATAATTATATAAAATATAATTATGTGTTTTTAGAGTATTGGATTGATTTAAACAAAAATCAATCTTTTTTTGTATTTATGGAGGTGTTTTATATTAAACAAGATTTACCAATAAACGAACAAATTAGAGCAAACAAAGTTCAGTTAATTGATGAAAATGGAGAACAAAGAGGAGAGACCAGCTTAAACGAAGCATTAGACTTAGCTTTTAGCAAAAAGTTAGACTTAGTTATGGTATCACCAAATCCAAATTTGCCAGTTTGTAAAATAATGAATTATGGCAAATACAAATTTGAGCAAGCCAAAAAAGAAAAAGAAGCTCGCAAAAAACAAAAAACTTTTGAAATAAAAGAAATTAGAATTACACCTAATATTGAGCAACATGACTTTGAATTTAAAGCAAAAAATGCCAAAAAGTTTTTAGAAGAAGGAAACAAAGTAAAAATAACACTTAAATTCAGAGGCAGAGAAATGAACTATGTTAAACTAGGAGAAGAAGTTTTACAAAAGTTTATAAATGAACTATCAGAAATTTCTGTTCCAGAAAAAAAGCCAGTATTAGAAGGTAGAAATATGTTTATTATATTAGCCAAAAAAAGCTGATAAGTAAAATAAATAGCTAAATATAAAAAGGAGGAAAATACTATGCCAAAATTAAAAACAAACAAAGCAGCAAAGAAAAGGTACTCATATACAGCTACAGGAAAAGTAAAAAGAACAAAATCTAACAAAAGACATCTTTTAGCTAACAAAACAAATAGAGCAAAATCTAGAGGAAAAGTACAAGATGCTTATGCAGATAAAACTTGCGAAGCAGGAATTAAAAAAATGTTACCTTATGGCAACTAAAAATTAAAAATCAAATGGTATAAGTTTTATATAAAAGGTACATTTTTTTAAATACCTTAAGCAAAAATAAAACTTCCATTACAATAAACAAGGAAGGTGAATAAAAATGGCAAGAGTTAAAACAGCAATAATTACTCGTAAAAAACATAAAAAAATATTAAAAAGAGCAAAAGGTTACTATGGTGCAAAACACTACAGATTTAGAATGGCTAAACAAGCAGTTATGAAATCTGGACAATATGCATATGCAGGTAGAAAAGACAAAAAAAGTAACTTTAGAAAATTATGGATAGCAAGAATAAATGCTGCTAGCCGTCAAAATGGATTAACATATAGCACATTTATAAACGGACTTAAAAAAGCAAATATTGTAATAAATAGAAAAATGCTTGCAGAACTTGCAGTAACAGATCCAAAAGCATTTGCTGAAATAGCTGAAAAAGTAAAAAAAGCAAAATAAATATATAAAAACCTATTTGAAATATAAAGCAAATAGGTTTTTTTATGCTGTGGCTACTATAAAATTTATAATTAGCTGTGAATTTTGCACAAATATTAAACTTATATTACATTTTTGTTACAAACATTTACAAATAAATAAAAATATGGTTAAATAAAATTATAATAAAGTTTGATAAATGCGAAAAATAAATCAAAAGAAAAAGGAGGAAAACTAAAATGACAGCAAACCATTGCGCAAGTAGAGAGAGAGAGAGAGAGAGAGAGAGAGCTACATTTTAAATAAAGGAGGAAAAGGTTTATATGAAAATAAGCCAAATTTAGCGAGCACTGCAAGTTACTCAAAAGGTATAACGCTAATTGCCTTAGTAGTAACAATAGTAGTGCTTTTAATATTGGCAGGTGTAACAATAACCTTTGTACTAGGTGAAGGCGGAATACTAAATATGGCAAAAGAAGCAGCAGAAAAAACCAAAAATGCAATTGCAAACGACCAAGCAGATATGGAAAGTTTAGTAGGAGAAATAAAAAACATATTAGGTGAAGATGGTTCAGGAGGGGCAGATCCAAGTGAAGAGCCAAAATCAAAGCTACAAACAGATGGAAACTATGATGAAAAAGGAAAAGTAAATAGCCCAAAATTAGGAACAGGAATGAGAGCAGTAGTATATAAAGATGGAGAATGGAAAGAACCATCAAGTAATGAAGAATGGTATAATTACGGAGAAAAGAAATGGGCAAATGCAATGACAGAAGATGGAAGTATGTGGGTATGGATACCAAGATATGCATATAAAATAACAAGTAATTATCATAATGGAGGAGCAGACGTTGTAGGAACAGTAGATATAAAATTCCTAAAAAATACAGGAGAAGAACCAGCAGATGGAACTGAAAGTAGCCAAATAGTAGCAAGCCTAACCTCAGAAGAGGTACAAGATGCAACAGGTAACGTTGGACCAAGTAAAGATGGAAAATATGTAGTACATCCAGCATTTAAGTGGGGAGCAGGAAATTCGCAAGTAAGTGGAATATGGGTAGCAAAGTTTGAAGCAAGTAAAGAAGATGCAGGATATAATGAAGATAAATCAATAAATGCAGGAAGCAAAGATACAACTACTTTAAAAGTAGTGCCAGATGTAACAAGTTGGAGGGAAATAAGAATAGATAAAATATATACAACATGTAAAAGTTATAACAGTGCATTAAATAGCCATCAAATGAAAAATAGCGAATGGGGAGCAGTAGCATACCTTACACAAAGTAGTTATGGAAAAGGAACAGAAGTAGCAATGAATCAGTGTAGTAGCTACTTAACAGGAATGGGACCAGGAGATGAAGATGACGGAGTAAGAGGGGCTAGTTCATATGCATATAAAGATACTGGAATAGAAGAATTTTCTAAAGTACATGGATATTTAAGCGACCAAGGAAAAAAGGCAAGTACAACAGGAAATGAAACAGGAATATATGATATGAGTGGTGGAGCTTATGAATATGTAGCAGCATATGTAAATAATGGAGATAGTAATTTAACTGGTAATGGAGGATCATTAGTAAACAGTAGCGATAGTTGGACAAAAGATATTTATACAGAATCAACTGAATTAGATACTGGTGTAAATAACTATACACAAAATAAAGGAGTATATGGAGATGCGGTATATGAGACATCAAAAGGAGCATATAGTACTTCTGAGACGGATAAACAATCATGGTACGGCGACTACTCGATCTTCCCTCGCTCTAGCGGTCCGTTCTTCATACGTGGGGGCGCTTACAGTAATAGTGGTACCTATGCTGGCTTGTTCTTTTTCGGCATCAATGATGGCGATAGTAGCAGTACTTACGGTTTTCGCCCTGTGCTCGTACCTTAAGGTTAGGATATGTCCGTTAGGTGTAGGGAAACGGTGGTTTGGAGCCATATGTATATTATAAGGCACCCATTTTAAGGGTGTCTGATTTACTGCTTTTTAATTTTAGGTTTAGCAATTAACGAAGCTAAATATCCAAAAAATACTGCTGCTGCAATTCCTCCGGCTGATGCTTTAACGCCACCTACAAAGGCTCCAAGCAATCCTGAAGTTTGTACTTCTTGAATAGCACCTTTAGCAAGGTTGGCACCAAATCCAAGTAGTGGCACAGTGGCACCAGCACCAGCAAAATCAATTAAATATTTATAAATTCCAAGACCTCCTAAAATAGCTCCAGTTGTTACAAAAACAACTAAAATTCTAGCAGGTGTTAATTTTGTTTTATCAATTAGTATTTGTCCAATTACACAAATAATACCACCAACTATAAAACATTTTAAAATTCCCATCCAATCAATACTTTGTATAAATTCCATTTCTTTAAACTATGCTAGTATTAAAAAACTAACACTTATCCTTTCATAAATCTTAATAATTCCTAAAGTTGAAATTTTTAATGCACTTTGAAAAAAATTTTACAATTTAATTTTCAATAGCAATAGCATGTGCAATACCAGGAATACTTTCACCTTGCTGTGAAGTAGTAGCATTTGTTAAAGCACCTGTAGCAATTAGCAAAATTCTATTTAATTTTCTGTTTCTTAATTGCTTAAAAAAGTAACCCGAAAATGTTGTTCCAATACATGCACAACCACTACCACCAGAGTGTGTGTCTTGTTTTTCTTTATCAAAAATTATAACACCACAATCTTCATAATTATTTTTTATATTATAGCCTTTAGTTTCTGCAAGCTCTGTTACTATTTCCTTACCAATATAGCCTAAATCTCCACTTATAATCATATCATAGTAGCTAGGTTTTCTGTCTAAATCTTGCAAATGAGTAATGAGTGTATCAAGTGCAGCAGGAGCCATTGCAGCGCCCATGTTATTTGCATCTTTAATTCCCATATCAACAATTTTACCTGGAGTAATTGCTGTAATATATGGGCCTTTGCCACTAGCAGAAACTATTGCTGCACCTGAACCTGTTACAGTCCATTGCGAAGTAGGTGGCCTTTGGTTACCAAGTTCTAGTGGAAAACGAAATTGCTTTTCTGCACTACAAAAATGACTAGAAGTAGCACAAAGCACATTTGAAGCAGCTTTTCCATCTAAAAAAACACTTGCTAAGCATAAGCTTTCTACAAAAGTAGAGCATGCTCCGAAAACTCCAAAAAATGGAATATTTAATTCACGAAGGCCAAAGCTAGAAGAAATACATTGGTTTAAAAGGTCTCCGGCAAAGCAATAATCAATATCACTTGCAGCTATACCAGATTTTGAAATAACTGTATTTACAGTTTCTTTTATAATTTTGCTTTCAGCTTTTTCCCAAGTTTTTTCTCCCCAGAATTCGTCTTCTAAACATTGGTCAAAATATTTAGCAAGTGGACCTTGAGCTTCTTTTGGCCCTACAATACTTGCTGTTTCTAAAATGGTTGGGGGAGAGTCAAAGCTAATTGTTTGTTTACCTATACGCTTCATAATTTATTGTTTAGCAACTTAAACATATTTGTAAGTATACTAAAAATCTCCTTTATAATATTTAGGTTTTTTAATGTTTTACCTATAAACACTTAATTGTTAGATTATAAATTTTAGAGTAGCCACAGCGGTTTTGTATATATTTTTTCGTGCTTTAGTCAAAGAAAAAATATATACAAAACGCAAGCGACGTGGCGGCTAATTATATATAGTGAATATTAAATAAATAAAACTGCTATAATTCCTATAATTACAGATGCTGAAATACCAAATACTAAAACTGGTCCTGCAACTGTAAACATTTTTCCGCCAACACCCATTACGTATCCTTCAGACTTATACTCAATAGCAGGCGAAACAATAGAGTTTGCAAATCCTGTTATTGGAATTAAAGAACCAGCACCTGCAAATTTTCCTATTTTATTAAATATATTAAGTCCTGTTAAAATAGCTGAAATAGCAATTAATGTAATAGATACTACTGTTGTGGCAGAAGTTTGATCTAATCCTTTATACATGCAAAAATCCATAATAAGCTGTCCAATTGTGCAAATAAGTCCACCAACCCAAAATGCATTAAAACAATTTTTTAAAATAGGGGAATTAGGCGATTTTTTATCAACATAATTGCTATATTCCTGATTTGTATTTATTGGTTTCATGTATAATAATTCCTCCTTTTAATCTCTATCTCTGTCAATAGTAAAAGATAAATCGAGTTCTACAAAATACTCTACTAATTTCTTTCCATCAATTCTTGCTCTTTGCTGCAAAACCTCTACATTAGATAAATAATCAATAGACTTAGAAGCTTCTGCTACTGCTTGAACAACTGCGTCCTTCCAAGAAACTGTAGATGTACCTGTAATTCTTATATGTTTTTGAATACCCATTTTATCAACCTCCATTTGATTTATCAATTTCTATCATTTCCAAAAAAACAAAATTTATACAAAAAAGAAATAAATAAGAAAATAAAAATTTTTAAGTTTATATATTTAATAAATTTTAAAATTGTGATATAGTAAAGAAAAATGTAAAGAAAGGTAGAAATATGGCTAAAACTAAAAAAAGAAAAAAGAGCTTTATTAAAAGATGCAGAAAACATATAATAGTATTAGTATTACTTATTTTAATATGTTCTATATTTAATATAGCTTCTAGTAACTACATAAGAGACGATATAAAAGATAAAGTAAATTTAGTAATTAGCGGAAAAAATGTTACAAAAGATTTAGTAGATGATATTTATATACAAGATAATATAGTATATGTATCTGTAAAAAATATTCTTAAATTTTTTGATAGCACTATTATATATGATGCTACTTCTAACACAATAATTACAACTTCTAATAAAAGCGTTGCAAGTATTAAGGTAGGGGAAAACACTATAAAAGTTAATAGTTCTAATGTAGAAATTGATGCAGGGGTAATTCAAAAAGATAATACATATTATATTCCACTTTCAGAACTAAGCAATGTTTATAATATTTCAGTTTTATATATGCAAAAAACAAATACAGTTACAGTAGATTACTTAAATAAAAGCTATGTTACAGCTACTGCAAATAAAAATATAAATGTAAAATATAAGCCATCTAATTTATCAAGAACATTAGAAAAAATAAAAAAAGGAGATACTTTAGTTATTTTAAATGAAGAAACTCCTAAAGGATGGAAAAGGGTAAGAACTCAAAATGGTTATTTAGGTTATGTAAAAACAAATAGCATCGGAAAAGAGAATAATATAAGAGAAGATATAATGGATTCAAATGCAAAAATAGAGCAGCTATTGAATTGGGAAGAATTTTCATCTGATTATAATATTAAAACAAAAGTTGCAAAACTTGACGAAGAAAAAAGTATAATTTCTCCAGAATTTTTTAGCCTTACTGATAAAGGAAAAGTAAGCTCAAGCATTGGAACTAAATCAGAAAAATATATAAAGTGGGCACAAGAAAATAGCTATATGGTATTAGGAAACTTATCAAATAAAAATGTTACAAGCAAAACTTTAGATATTTTAAATAATTATACTTCAAGAGAAAAAATAATTAACCAAATAATTGATTATATAGTAACTTATAATCTAGATGGAGTAAATATTAATTTTGAATCTATATCAAAAGAAGAAGATAGCTTTTCAAGATTTATAATAGAGCTTACTCCAAGACTAAATGAAATTGGCAAAATGCTATATATAAATTAAAAGAATAATTTTAAAATACCCTCAATATAATTAATAAACAAGTTTATTGGGGGTATTTTTGTGGTTGGATATTTAAAGCTAAAAACCAAAAACTCTGAGCTTTACGAAACGAACTATTTAGAAACTTTAAAGGAAAAAAACACTAAAATTTCAAAATTTGAATACTATATATGTTACTATTTTTATGAATTTATTGTAATTATAAAATACTTTTTTAATATAATAACAGTTAAACAAATCTATAATGCATATATTTTCATATTTCCATTTAATTTAAAAAGCAAAACTAAGCATAAACTAAAAAGAAGCGTAGTAAAACTTCAAAAGCTAATGAAAAAATACAATGTAAATACTTTAGTTGTATCAAGTGAACTAAAAGAAGTAATAGATTTTAAAGAAAAGGGAATAGTAGTAAATAAACAAGTAAAAGTGCTAAACGGAAATGGTATGCTTCCATATTTAATAAAAGAAATTTTAAGCTATATTTTAGAAAAGAAAAATTTAAAAACAGAGCTTCAAGATTTATATGTATGCATGAATGAGCCAAAACAAAATTATATAAAAAACATTTACTATTTATCAAACTTTTTTAGGAGTATAAATATTATTACTCCAAAAATAAATACATTTCAAAGAGTTGTAGATAAAATAGAGCAAGGCGGAATAATAACAGTAAGAAATAACAAGAAAAAAAGTTTAAAAGATGCAAAATTTATTGTTAATTTTGATTTTTCTAAAGAAGAATTAGAAAAATATATAATATATCGTAGAGCCATACTTATATATATAAATGAAAATGGTGTATATAATGATTTAACATTTGATGGTATTCAAATTTTCAATGCTGAAATAGATGTTTCAAATGAAGTTAAAGACTTTTTTGAAAAGCATTATTTACTACAAACAAATGCATTGAATACATTATATGAAAGTACTATTCCAAAAAATCAAGATTTCTCAAAAGTAAAACTAAAAATGATTGAAGATAAAATTAAAATTATTAAGTTATATGGTAAAAGAAATGAGGTGGGAGATAGTGAATTTTTAAGAATAATTTAAAAATACATAAATTGTAAATTTCGTATGAAATATCTTGACAAAATAAAGAAAATTTATTATAGTATATGAAGTCGCAACAAATTATGTATTTAAATGTATATAATTTGTTGTCATTTATTTATTGCAAAAGGAGGTATGACTTATGGAAGATAAGGAAGTACTACTAACTAAAGAAGGATATGAAAAGTTAGAACAAGAGTTAGATGCTCTAAAAACAACTAAAAGAGCCGAAATTGCTGAAAGAATAAAAATAGCTTTAGGATTTGGAGATTTATCTGAAAATTCTGAATATGATGAAGCCAAAAATGCGCAAGCTGAGAATGAAACCAAAATTGCAGAATTAGAAAATAAAATTAGGTATGCTAAAATCATAGATGAAGCAGAAATTGATACTAAAACAGTACAAGTAGGAAATACAGTAAAATTATTAGATATAGAGTTTAATGAAGAAGTTAGTTATACTTTAGTTGGTTCAACAGAAGTTGATTTAGCTCAAAATAAAATTTCAAACGAATCACCAATAGGTAGTGCCATTTTAGGAGCTAAAAAGAATCAAATAGTTGAAGTTCAAGCACCAGCTGGTGTAGTTCAATATAAAATATTGTCAATTACAAAATAAAAAAATAATGGTAATAGTTTAAAACTATTGCCATTATTTTTTAGTTATATAGAATTGCACCTCAAGCTTATTCACATAATTTAATAGCACTTTCTAAAGCAAGTGTAATCATATTATTTAAAGATTTTTCCCTTTGCTCAGAACTAATACTTTCATTATTATAATATGCATCAACAACTGTAAGTAAACATGCAGCTTTTTTGTTTAAATATTTTGCCATATAAAATAGGGCAAAGGCTTCCATTTCGCAAGCCATAATATTAAGATCTTTTGGAAATCTATTTATAAATTTGTTTATATCATCTAAATAGCCATCAAAGCAATCATTGCAAAAAGCATTTCCTTTAGTTAAAGGTATATTAGTTTCTTTTGAAGTTTCCTCTATAATTTTGTTTAATTCTTCATTTGATTTTGCAATATGACATTCTTCCTCGCTCCATTCATAAGCAAAATTTCCCTCAGTATAGCTATTATCTACTAAAATAGTGTCTAATAAATTTAAATTTTTGTTATAACTACCACAAGAGCCAATACGAATAATGGCATCAACATCATAAAATTTATATAATTCGTAGCAATAAATACCCATGCTAGGCATACCCATACCAGAAGAAAAAACAGTAATTTCTTTGTTTTTATATGTTCCAGTATATGCAAGCATATTTCTTACAGTGTTTACAGTTTGCACATTTTCTAAAAAATTTTCAGCTATATATTTTGCCCTTAACGGATCACCAGGCATTAAAACAATTTTTTTAATATCTTCTTTTTTGGCATTACAATGAATAGACATACAAATTTCCTCCCTTATTTTTTTCTATTATATAAAAGATTATCCCAAAATGCAATGGGATGTTTTTTATTACAAAAAATGTTTTTTATTACAAAAAATGTCGAAAAATGTAAATCGAAATTTGTTGACTAAATATAATTTTATTTAGTATAATATTTTAAGAAAAGAGGTGAAAATATGCAAGTAAAAAAAAGAAATATTAAACTAGGAAAAATAAACAAAAATCATTTTTTAAAAGAAATGTATTATGCTTATATAGATAAAAAAATCGAATTGAGTATTAATGCAATAAATCAAGGAAAAGTGTATACATTAGACCAAGTAAGAAAAGAGGTTGAAACGTGGTAATAATTTTTACAGAATATAGCATGATGAATTTGAAAAACATGCTAAATGGTAAATCTTATTATCACTATAAAAAGGAGTATATATTACAATTACTAGAATACATTAAAATTATTGAGAAAATGCCATATATTGGCAAAAGATTATATAAATCTAAATTTTACGATATAAGACAATTAATATTTAGAAATCATAAAATTATTTACCAAATTCAAAATAATAAAATTTATATTCATTTAATAATACATAATTCTAAAAATTTAAATTTCTAATAATTAAAATTCCTAAAATTTTAAAAATTCCTAAAATTTTAAAAAACCATTTACAAAAAAAAATTATCATGTTATCATAAGGCTATGATAGATTTAAAAAAAACACCCATTTTGTGGTTTTTCTTTTTTAAATCTATTTTTTTAATTTTTAAAAGAAGGTGAAAAACATGAACAAAAAATATATTTTTATAACAGGCGGAGTAGTATCTGGCCTAGGAAAAGGCATTACTGCTGCATCACTAGGAAGACTTTTAAAAAATAGAGGCTATAAAGTAGCAAATCAGAAATTTGACCCATATATTAACGTAGATCCAGGAACAATGAACCCTTATGAACATGGAGAAGTTTTTGTAACAGATGATGGTGCAGAAACAGACCTAGACTTAGGGCACTACGAGCGATTTACAGACGAAAGTTTAACTAAATATTCATCAGTAACAACAGGATGCATTTACTCAGAAGTAATAGAAAGGGAAAGAAGAGGGGACTATTTAGGAAAAACTGTGCAAATAATACCACATATTACAAATGCTATTAAAGAAAAAGTATATAAATTTGATAACACAGATATAGACATTGTAATTACAGAAATAGGTGGTACAGTAGGAGATATTGAGAGTCTTCCATTTCTAGAGGCTATTCGTCAAATAGGACTTGAAAAAGAGCAAAACCAAGTATTATATATTCATGTAACATTGCTACCATTTGTTTATGGTTCAAATGAATTAAAATCAAAACCTACTCAACATTCAGTAAAAGAACTCCAATCAATTGGAATTAAACCAGATATTTTAGTATGTAGGGCAGAAAAGCAAATAGATGAAGCTGTAAGGGGAAAAATTGCACTATTTTGCAATGTAAGAAAAGAAGATGTTATAGAAAACAAAACTGTATCTAATTTATATGAAGTACCACTAATGCTAGAGGCCGAAGGACTAGCAAATAGAGTTTGTGAAAAATTAGAACTTAATAATAATCCAAATAATAAAAACTGGGAAAAAATGATAGAAAATATAAAAAGCTTAAAAGACGAAAATGTAAAAATTGCAATAGTTGGAAAATATGTTAAATTAGAAGATTCATACATATCTGTAATTGAAAGTTTAAAACATGGTGGATTTGAAAACCATTGCAAAGTAGAAATAGACTTAGTAAATTCAGAAAAAATAACAAAAGAAAATGCAAAAGAAGTACTAGGCAAATATAATGGAATTATTGTACCAGGAGGATTTGGTGGTAGAGGAATAGAAGGAAAAATTGAAACAGTTAGGTTTGCAAGAGAGAACAAAGTACCATTTTTAGGTATTTGTTTAGGAATGCAAATGGCAGTAGTTGAATTTGCAAGAAATGTGCTAGGCTATAGTGATGCAAATTCAGAAGAATTTGATGAAGAAACTTTAAACCCAGTAATACATATTATGGAAGAACAAATTGGGATAAATAAAAAAGGTGGAACAATGAGACTTGGAAGCTATCCATGCCATATATCTAAAAATAGCTTAGCACATAAAGTTTATGGAAAAGAGGATATAGCAGAAAGACATAGACACCGCTATGAATATAACAATAAATATAGAGAAGAAATGGAAAAAGCAGGACTTATTTGTTCAGGACTATCACCAGATGGTAAATTAGTAGAAATTGTAGAATTAAAAGACCATCCATATTTTATTGGCTCACAATTTCATCCTGAATTCAAATCACGCCCAGATAGACCACACCCACTATTTGTACAGTTAGTAAAAGCCGCAAAAAAATGAAAATAGATACAGAAAATTTACGCTAAACGATTGTTATAATAGAATAATGTCGAAATTTGTAATGCGAAAGAAAATATTTTTTCAGAAAAATAGTTGAAAAATACATAAAAACAATATATAATTATTATAATATTAAAGATACAAAATATGTATCTTTCAAATGTTACTCGCAACCCTGTTTGCGAAGCATAAATGCACAGGTGAACCAATGTTACTCGCAACCCTACTTGCGACAAATAAATATGTAGGTGAACAAATAAATTTAGGGGCTTACAATTTTATGTAAGTTCCTCTATTTTTTTATAGGAGGAATCTGCTATGAAAGTGGAAAATGGAAAATTCTATTTTATAAGTGACGATTTTTTTAATAAATTTAAAGAATATAATTTAATGCAAAAAAAAGAAAATGGAAATAAAAGACCTTGCTATTTTTGCTTTAATGATTTAGAAAATAAAGAAATTATATGGTTTGTACCTATATCTAGCAAAGTAGAAAAATATAGAACAATATATGATAAAAAGAAGAAAAAAATGAAGAATGTATA
>CANQRY010000028.1 GCA_947626335.1 uncultured Clostridia bacterium
TAATAAATATGAAGAATATGAGTATGGAGAGGAAAGATAAATTATAATATGTATAAGTCAAATGAGTAAACCCAAAAATTGAATATTTTTTCAATCTTTAATGTAACTACTGGAAGATTATATAAAAATACAAAAAATTACAATAAATTTCAATGAAAAACAAAAAGTGAGTTTTAATGTAAAATGCAGATAGCTCTAAGAGAATAAAAAAATGACAAATTTTTAACTTAATGTTAGAAATTTGTCATTTTTTGTCGTTTGGAGGCGACACCCGGATTCGAACCGGGGATCAGAGTTTTGCAGACTCGTGCCTTACCACTTGGCTATATCGCCGAATATTTTAATTTATGGAACATAAGCTTAGCTATTATTTCCGTTAATGATTTATAAAAGCCTTACTATTAAGCAAAAAATGGAGCGGAAAACGGGGCTCAAACCCGCGACCTCTGCCTTGGCAAGGCAGCGCTCTATCAACTGAGCTATTTCCGCATACACCTTGTTTTACATCTGTAAAACAATTATTATAATAGCAAATTTTTTCATAAAAGTCAAGGTGCTAGCTTTAAAAATTCTATAATATAATCTAAAACTTCTTTTTTATCTATTTTATTTTCCACCAGTATTTCTAATTCTTCTATTGTTTTTCCTGCTAATTGTACTTTTATGCTTCCTATAACATAGTTTTCTTCAACTGGTGCTTCTAAATAATAAAGTGAATTTATGCTAAGAGTTATACTATCTTTTTCATCATGTTTTACTGCCATTTTGCCATATTTAAGTTTATTTATTTTTAGTGTTACATCACTTGTTTTTCCTTTATTTACATATATGCGATTTTCGTTTAATTGTTTCCAACTTTCAAACTGTTTTTCTACAACACTTTGTATATCAATAACCTCATAATTTTTATATGCATATTCAATTAGTTTTATACTATCTGTTGTTCTAATTTTTTTAGTATCTGCTCCTAATACCACTGTAATAATATCTAAATTTCCTCTTTTGCAAGCTGTAACTAGGCATCTATTAGCTCCATTTGTAAATCCTGTTTTTACTCCATATACTCCATCTAAATTTCCTAATAATTCGTTTGTATTTGAAATGGCTCTTGATACTCCATTTATTGTAACATTATAATTTTTTGTTGAAACAATTTCTTTAAACTTAGGAATTTGTAAGGCATAGTCTGCCATACAAGCTAGCTCATAAGCAGTTGTGTAATGGCCTTCTTCATCTAGGCCATGTGGTGTTACAAAATGACTATTTTTTAACCCCATCTCCTTAGCTTTTTCATTCATTAAGTCACTAAAGCCTTGTATACTGCCACCCACATGAATTGCAAGTGCTACGGCTGCATCGTTTCCAGACTCTAACATAAGGCCATATAGTAAATCATGTACTGTTATTTTATCATTTAGTTTTAGTCCTAACCTTGAACCACCAGTTCCTGCTGCCTTTTTTTCTATTGTAACTACATCTGATAAATTTGCATTTTCTAGCACTACTATGCTAGTCATGATTTTTGTAGTACTTGCCATAGGCACTTGTTTCCCACCATTTTTTTCAAACATTATTGTTTTAGAATTTCTATCAAATATTAATCCAATTCTAGCATTTAATTTTGGCTCATCTGCTGTGTTTGCAGATGTTTGTAATATTTCACTTTGAATTTCATTATAGTCTATTTGCTCTTTATCTTCTATGTCTGCATAAGATATGGTATTTGCTAAAATTAAAATTATAGTAAATAAAAATATTATTATTTTCTTTTGAGCAGAAGCTAAATTTACTTTTTTCACAATAAAAAATCACCTTTTAAATTATATTTTAAAAAGTGATTTTTTATGCTTATCTTTGTTTTTTTCCAATAAATTCTTCTTCTACTTCTTCATGTACCTTGCCTATAATATCATCAGGAGTTTTACCCCCTGTGTGCTCATATTTTTCTAAAAATTCTTCTGGACTTATTTTTGCTTTTTTTGCTTCTTGTCTAATTGTTGTTTTACTTCCATCTTCTAGAAGTATTATATCATCTATATCTAGCATATCATTAGTAGCTGTACTATCAATATTTTCTATTCTTGTTTCTCCATCATTTTGTAGTTCAGGTTTTGCTTTATCTAGTTCATCATCAATTCTGGTATTATGGTGTTTATCCATAATTTCTCTAACCTCTTTTGTAGTAGGCTTTATATTATGTGTTTCAATTGGTGCAGAAAAATATGATTCTTCTTTTTCTTTGCTTATTTGTCTTCTTACATAATCTACTTCAATTGTGCCATACTGACCTTGTTTTACTGAAAAATATTCTTCTCTATTTCCTGGCAATTTTGCTAACCCTGACACTTGCTCAGTTTCTATAATACTACCATCACTACTATTTATAGATGTTACTTTTTGTCCTGTTGTGGTTCCTTCAATGTTTTGCAAGCTTTCAATTGGTTCAATGCTTCCATCTTTAGTAATTCCTAAAAAAGTAAATCTTCCACAATTACTACTTTTTGAATTTGAAAAAGCTACACCAATTTTTACAAATCCTTTTTCTTTTATTTCCGGAATCATATCAGCTAAGCTTTGTGTTTCAGTAACTCTTACATTTGCATCTATTTCCTGCTTATTTGTAATTTTATCGAATAAAGGAGCCTCATCTGTTTTCATTTCTGAATATGCTTGTACTTCTTCTTCACCTAAAGTATCTTTTAATGTTTTAAGAGTTTTTTGGTTTTTATCTTCTTCTTTTTCTTCCTTACTTAAAACCATATCTTCTTTTTGTAATTCTTCTGGAAGTTCAAAATCTAAATCTTCTAGCTGTAATCTTTGAAATTGTTTTTCATCTATTTGTTTTAATTTTTCTATATATTCTGGCATAAAATGCAGTTTTCCTTTTGAATCAACAGTTGCAATTAGAGAGTTTGACATTTCAGAATATATTTCATATGTTGTTCTATTATCTTTTGAATTTTGGGTTTTCGCAACAAATACATTTGATTCTGCTAGACCGCTTCCTTTAAAATTAAAATCTGCATAATATGTAACACTTTCTACTGTATCTTCACTTTGTGACTGCTCAATTAGTTCTGCTATTTCTAACATTTTTTCTTTTATTTCTTGTTCTCTTACTTTTTCCATTTTTATTCACATTCCCTCCTTATGCACAAATTTGGTTGGAAAAGAATTACAATTTTTTTCAAACTTTAGTGTCCTTTTTGTTTATATACTAAAAGGGAATTTAGCTAGTATTTTTAGCTATTATTCCCTTTTTCTTTAGTTCGCACTAAATGACATTACAAAATCTGTTCCTTCTTTTAACTGCATTACAAATGTTTTTGTAATTTTGTTGTTATTTTTTCCTGATGCATCTTCTATGGTTGCATCATATAAATAAATATCATTTTGTTTTTGTGCATTTCCTACGGATACTTTGTTTTGCTCAAAGAAGTTTTGTTTTATATAGTTTTCAAAACTTTCTAATGTAGCAAAATTATTTTGTTTATATGTTTCATCTAATTTACTATATGCATATTCATAATCTGAATTATTTATTGCTGCAAAGAATTTTGAAATATTTAATTGTACCTTTTTTTCATTTGTAGAATTATTGTATTGTTCTGTAAATTCTGGCAAGTCTATTGTGTATGTGTCTAAAATTACAGTGTATTGCATTGGTGAAGTAATATTAAAAATGTAATAATTATCATATGAATCAATGCATATACATTGTTTTCCATTATTTGTATTTTCAAACTTATATTGTCTAATGCCTTTTAATATTAAATTATTAATATAGCTAGTATATTCTTCAATACTATTAAAATCATCAACTGTTTTTATTCCTTTTGTATTTAAAGAATCAATAACATCCTTTCGCTCTTCCAAATATTTTTTGTATTTATCAATAGTTTGAAATTTACTTTTTTTATAATCTTCTTGTAATAGTTCATATGCCTTTTGTGAATTTGATGCTGCTAGATAAATATAATCATTAAAATATTTATTTGCTATTTCCTCTTGACTTAATGTTGTCATCTTAAACTTATTATATTGATTCTGCAAAATTTCTTTTGTAGTATCTTCTTTTAAGTTTTCTGAAATATATTGTTCATATTGTTCTTTATTTATAAGAAAAATTGAATATGCATTATTACTCCTATCAAGATAAATCTTAGTATAAAAATCTTGTATATTATTATTTTTAGCAATTGTACCATAAAGGTAATAAATAGCTGTGTTAGTACTATCTCTATAATATGCTTGTTTTAATTCAAACGAATCATCATAAGAATTAATTTTACTTTTCATTTGTGTTATTACATTTGTGTTATCAATATTATTTTGTTTAATATAATTTTCATCTAACATATTATATACTGCATCTACATTTTCAGCTTTTATATACAACAGATAATTCTCTAATATATTCTGCATAGTAAAAAATTCATTTTCACTATTAACAATCGAAATTTTTTTGGAAATTTCACTTTCATCTATTTCTGATGGAATTTCAACTTCTTCTAGTACTTCATCCTGTCCTTCAAGTTCACTTCGTTGTTTAGTAAGAAGTACTATTAATATAACTCCCATTATCAGCACTAAAATAGCTAATATTAAGATTATTTTCTTTAGATTATCTGTCATATTACCCTCCTACAAATCTATATGCTTCTCTAAATTCGTCATAAAATCCTTTTTGAAGTACTCCTCTTAAATCTCGACCATCACTAGTTACTACGCAATAATTTTGATCTAAATTTTTATTTCCATCAATATAAATCCAAGTATGTGTTCTACAAACTACAATATCTCCTTCTTGTAGTTCATTCCTATTTGTAATTTTTTGCCACTCACTACCAGCAGCATTTAACATTTTTTCAATTCCACCACAACTATTGTAGCTATATCTATTTATAGTCGCTTCATCAATTAAACCTGCTCTCCAAATAGATAATGATACAAAGGTTGCACAAACTACACCATACCTAGTTGGATTTTGTATTGGATAATCCCATGCTCCTTGTATATTGTTGTATACGCAACTTCTACCATTATTTGTAGCTCCTTTTACATCATTTCCAGCATAATGTACTATAACCCCTGAATTCATAAAATGGTCTGCTACTTCATATGCTGCTTCTACAATACTAGTGCTTCTTTCTTCATAAGTAAATATTTCTTGTTCATTGCTTGCAGTTCTTGTGATTGGCTTTTTTTGTGCATAACTAATACTATTTATTTGTGCTTGTGTATAATAAATATATTTGGTTCTACCACCTGCAGGACCTGCACTAGATCGCGAAAAATCAAAAACTCCTTTTACAAATGTCTCAAATTCCATATCTCTAGAATATATATGTCCAGGCTGTCCTCCATGTAAATAATTCCACCATTCATCCCAAAGAAACCTATTAAACTCCCATGAATTTATTTCATATTTAGCTGCTGCTGCTTGATATGCTTGCTTGAAAGATGTATATCCATTTATATTGTCACCAGCAATATATGCATGTCTACTTCTATATACATGTACTAAAGCATATAATTGTTGCTTTGATAAATTTAATCCACTAGTATATGCTTTTACAGAATTTAAAGATGCTTCTATTTCAGTATTTCCAATTTCATCTATTAATTGTTTTTCAATGTATATTTCTTTTTCTGAAATTTCGCTATTTGTATATTGTGCATCTGGTCCTTTGCCCAAAATATTATTAACGTATTCTGCCACATCGTTAACTTCAGTTTCTACTCCGTTTTTCAGTACTTTACCTGGCACATTAAATTTAGAGTAGTTTGATTTCCATTGTAAATCAGCATTACCTATTGTAGGCCATCCAAGCTCACCTTCCTTAGCATCACCATACATTTTATAATATTTGCCGTCAGAAGATTGTGGCGCTTTACCTCCAGGATGTGCAAATTGATATAAATATTCGGCTAAACTAGTAACAGATGTAGCATCTGAGAAACTGCCAGGAGCAAATAAATTAAAATCTATTTCTGTTACGCCATAGTTTTTTCCTGTATATAAGTATAAAATATATCTCATAATATGCTCTACTACTTGAGTTCTCTCGCTATTTTGCAACATTTGTAATAAAATTCCTGAACCACTTTCTATATCTCCTATTACTGATTCTTTAACATAAGAATTTGGTTTTTCAAACGGCGTTTTCAATAATTCTAAAAACTCTTTTAATTTTTTTTCGGTACTTTCAGTAGGATCTACAGTTGCGCCTTGTTGATATGACGTATTTGTTGTAGTTATCTTAAGAGATTGTTTTTGATTTATTTTTCTTGAAATCGTACTTGAATATACTTTTTCCCTTGGTTTTCCATTTGAATAATAATTGCTACTAGTTAAAGAATAAGTATGTGTTCCTTTTGGTTCATCATCTATTTTATTACTTGGATCATCTTCGCCTATTTCTTGAATATCTGTTGTTACTACTCTGTTATATGAGTATTCCTGTTCTGTAAACCAGGTTTTTATATAAGTAATTTCTATAACTGGGTTTATAATGGTACTACTTGTTGTGGTAATCTGTGGTCCAACATTTGTTTTTGTTTGTACTGGTGTGTTATGTATAGTTGTTAAATAATTTCCATTATTATCATAAGTACTAATATATGATGCTGTTTCTGTTTCTATTTGATAATTAAGTGTTGTTTCTATTTCTGTAGTTGTTTCTTCATACATTATCGTAATTATAATTTCAGTTTCATTTAATACTTTATCTATAAAAGTTCTTAAAAACTCTGTATTATCTACTACAATTTGTAAATCTAATAAAAACTCTGCTGGCATTAAATATGGTAATAGTTTGTTTTGATAATCTAATTTTTGTATGTTTATTTGGCTTGTCCCATCTGGTGCAGTGCTAATGCTTGCAATACATAATTTATTTTCATCAATAGAAAAATAATTTAAAATTTGATCCGCACTTAAATTTTGAAATTTATCAAAATCAATATATGCTAAGTCAGTTAGATTCTCATTTAAAGTTGATTCTCCCGCTTTTTTTACATATATTCTACCATAGCATTTATCAGCACTTTCTTCATAATGTTTAGGTCCATCGCCTTCATCTCTATAGCTTCTGTTTACTTCTTTTGTTATTACTTCAGCTGCATATATTTTCTTTAAATCATCTATGGTTAAATGTAATTTTTCTTTTGTCGTTCCCATTTTTTTTAGTAAGTCTTCCAATTGTTTAACTTGCTCATCTTCTACCATAATAGAATTATCTTCTGTATTATATTGTACAGGATTATTTTTCATATGTTCTGCTACTTTATTTGAAAATTGATCCATCAAGGCATCATAACTAGCCACTAAACTAACAATTATTAAGGCTATAACTATAGCTATTATAACGAATTTTTTTAGTGGTTTAGTTAATGTTTTTACTATTTTTTTAGCACCGTTTTTTATTGCTTCCCCTGCATTTTCTTTAAAATTAAACATATTTTTCTCCTAATATTAAAATGCTATATCTATTGTTTCTGTTTTTTTTGCTTCACCCTGAATATATTGTTCATAATTTACAACTATATCTGAAAATTGAATAAAAGATATATCTGACCTTTCTTCATTATATATTTTACTAAATTGTATTGTTAAAATTTTTGTTTGATTTGGCTGTAATAATAATTTTTCTATAGATTGGTCATTAATATTTGATGGATAATTTATTTTATTTTCATCTTGTATAACTACTGATTCTTTTTCTTCTCCTGAATTTAGTAATATAGGTTTGGTAGCTCTATTGGTTACTTGTATTTGATATACTTCATAATCAATATATACGTCCTTTTTTATTATATTTATATAAATTGAATTTACTTCCGCATTTTTATTTATTTCCTGTGTATATAAAAATCTATTAACATTTATTTTAGTTTCATTATTTTCTTCAGAAAAATAAATATAATCTTCTATTAAGTTTGATTGTTGATATCCACCATTTGATAATAAATCTGCATAATATGATATTTTGTAAATCTGATTACCATACATACTTTTTTCTAATTTTGCTGTCTTTTTTTCTGTAAATATAACTTTTATATAATTATTTGTAAAATCTTCTATTGTCGGAAATACATTTTTTTTACAATTATTTGAGATCATTTCATATGCTTCATTTATTTGGCTATTATTACAATAAGTTAAAAATTTTTCTAGTGTTTCCTCTGATTTTGAATCTATATTTATATTTTTAGAAAAATTATTATTACTAATTTCAGTATTTTGAGTTTCATTATCATTTTCTATTGTCTCGTTTGTAATTTGAGCATTTTGTAAATCAATTTGACCTTCTAATAAACTGTCTCTATTATTTCTTATAATTGCGAAAATAGTTTGTAATAATATAATAAAGAAGATTACTATGAATATTGTTATTAAAATCGTTTTAAAATTCTGGTTAAGCTTTCTAAACCATTTGTAAAAAAACATAGTGACCTCCTTTATTTAAATTATATTAAACCCATTTATTAATGTCTCTTACGCCATTAGAAAATTTAGCAATATCCTCTTTACTCATTCCTCTCTTATGTAATGATTTTTCAACGTTTTCTAATTCTTTTCTACTTCCTCCTACTTGTTCAGCCATTTTAGCTAATAAAATTCTTTCTTTAGATGCCTTATCTGAACCAAATTGATCATCTTTAGCTTTCATAGCTTTTATAATAATGTCATCATCTGTAACACCATATTCTCTGTATTTTATAACATCTTCCTTCATGATTTCTTTTGCTCTTTTTTGGCTTACATTTAATTCATCTGAATATTTCTTGATTGCTTCTTTATCTCGTAAGAATTTTGCATCTTCTATTTTATTTCTTCTTGCTCGTATTTCGTCGTCTGTATGTGTTGCTTCATATTCTCTTTCTGCTGCTGCAACCATTCTATCTCCTAAATCGCTTGCACTTCCTGTTAGTCCATCAATTCCTTTTCCAGCAAGTAATCCTGCACCTCCTCCTGCTAATCCCCATGTTGCTACATTACTATATTTATCTGATACTAAACCTGCTGCTATACCAGTAACTGCTCCTGCACCTATCAAAGTACCTTTTATTGCAGCATTAGTTGCAAATCGTGCCGCTCTAGGTGCAATATATCTCGCTGCTTTTATTGCAGGATGATCAAATATTGATTTTTTATTTTTAGCTTCCCAGTGATACTCTCTATGTTCAGAAGAATATGGTATAGTATCGGTTTCTGCCGAAGTTGGCTCTGAATTTTGGTTTGAATCTTGTTGTTCTACTGAAGCATCTCTAACTGCGTCTCCTGTGTCCCCAGCATTATCATTTGATTCTTCTCCTAATTGCTCTCTTAAATATGCTATATCTTCTGGATCTGTTGTTTCATCTAATAAGTCATAAGCTGCTTTTTTATCTGCTATTTCTTTTCCTTGTTCTTCTAGCCATGCTTTATCTTCTGGATCTGTTGCTTCATTCATTAAATCGTTATATGCTTGATAATCTCTATTTACCATATCTCTTGCATTCTCGTTCTGCTCCTCTTTTGCACTCGAGGTGTTTTCTCCATCTGTATCACCTAATAATTCATTAATGCCTCTGCCATCATCTGGTTTTCTACTCGATCTAGGTAATTTTTGATTTTCTCCATTTCCTCCTTGTTGTTTATCTTTTCCTTTTCCTCCTCTTCCAAGCAACTTTCCTATTTGGTTAATTCCTTGCATTGCTAGAGCTCCACCTAACGCAGAGCCACCTTCAACGGTAGAAGCTTTATCAAACCCAAATAATTTACGTAATATTTTTTCTGCTTGTAATATGAAACCTAAAGCAACTAATGCATAAATTAAATTATCTGCTACTAAATCGAATGCGCTTCCTATTAATATGGTATATAAAATTAAATGTACCGGTTGTATCAACAAATTAAATATATATTCTTTAATCCATGTATTAAATCCTTGTGCACTACCATCTTTCATTTTATCCAGTGGATATGTCATTGCCATTAGTGGTGCAATAATCGTTAAGAATGCAAGCATCATCAACCTTTTTAAATAACGGAATAAAAATAGTACTGTATACATTACCAATGCTAAATATATTACCGTATATCCAAACTGTCTCATGAATACCTGATCTTCTTCTATTGATTTTGGCTCTAACTGTAATTCTATTCTTGCTTTTCCCATCATGTTTGATGGCCATGTAAGTGCTTTATTGTCAGAATCGCCGTCTACTGGCACGATAAGACCTTTGTCTTCGAACATGGTAGCAGTGTCTCCGCTAAATACTTTATCATCCTTTTCTTTAGAAGATTCTACCATACCTTTATAATAGTATTTATTCAGGTCTGCGGCTCCATCCTCAGTTGAACCTTTAGAGGTACCAATAATTATTCCATATTTTGGATTTATAGATGAAACTGCTTTTGTTATTTCTTCTGTTATAGTAACCGCAAATGCCATAATATAATGTATAAAGAACAACAAGCACATTGCTACTAACCAATCTACAAGTTTCTGTTTGTATTTTGCTCTATCTTCTGCAGAACTACTAATAATAATTCTAATACCTACATATACTAAAATAGAAAGTAATGCTACAATTGCTAGATTTCTTATTGCATAATACCAGCTAGAAATAGTTGGTTGTAAAATAATTGCTGAAGATTGTTGTTTAACAGTTGCTCCAGTTTCCGTTGTTGTTTCAATATAATATTTTCCAGTATTTTCATCATATGTTATTCCACTTTCTTCATATTTGCTATATGGATCAAAGAAATTAATGTCTAATAGTGCAATTTCGTTTTTAAACATTTCTTCTGGGCTAATAACAAATGTTGGTAGTTTTAACTCTGCCGGCAAAGAATTTGCATTTAGCATAGTGGCAACTACCCCAGCAGCAATTCCCGCCTTTGCTCCTAAAGTTATAGAGCCAACAACCGACCCCATAATTGAGGCCACTAATCCCAAGCTTAATCCTCCTGTAAATGGTGCACCTGCAACACCTACTACTAAAGAAACAACTCCAGCAAGAACTCCAATTGCTATTCCGCCAGTCCGAAGCAGTCCAGTGATCTTCTAGTTTTATAGTTATGAACGTTTGATCCATTCCCATAAACATTTTTTGAATAACTTGCATTATTCCATCTGCTATAACTAATAATAAATCTTTAATTGGTTCAAATAAAATTCCTCCTGCTGATGTATCTGCTGCAGCTAAAGAGAGATTTGGAGATATAAAATTGAATAATATTACAAAAACAATTGCAATTATTATCTTATGTACGGTCTTTTTCTCTGTAAAGATTTTCATATATTCCTCCTAGACTTGTCTTACTCTTTTATTTTTTCTTATCTGTGCTAATTTATTTAAGTTTGTTTCTACAAACTCGAATTCTTTTGCGGTAGGTTGAATTTGAATAATTGCACTATCTGCTCCTACTTTAATTAGTCCTTCACCTTTTAAACAAGTAATTAAGAAGTTTGCTTCTCCTTCACTTAGTTTAAATACTTCTTTTAAGTACTGAATTTCTGATTTATCTTGTGCTAAAAATAGTTTAGTATCTGATGAGGTTAATACTGCTTGTGCCTCTGGCTTTTCATAAAAGTCTTGGAACCTTTGTGAAATAATAGCAAGTGATACATTTCTTTTTCTGGCACGACGTGCCATTGTATTTAAGAAATCTACTGCCTCTGGGTATGGAAGTAGCATCCATGCCTCATCTACTAATACTCTTTTTTTAGCAGCTTTGGTTCTATCTTCACTATTTTTCTTAACATATTTTTCCCATATCCAAGCTAGTAAAATTTGCTGTGCTAATGGTCTTGCAAATCTTTCTTCTAGCTGTGATATGTCTAAGTTTATAAATAATGTTCCATCTAATAAGTCAAAGGTAGATTGTCCATCAAAATATGCCATTTGTCCATCATATTCTCTTATGTATTGTTTCATAACTTTTAATAAGTAACTGTAATGGAAGTTATAGTCTGGATTTGTATTTGTTTGTGCTTTTTGTTCAATTCTTTTATACCATGAACCTATTGTAGGCATTTTTTTCTTTTCTCTACCTAGCATGTTTCCTCTAGATATTTCATTTGTTGAAGCTGCATATAAACTATTTGGATCAGATGTTATTCCTGCTGCCATATATTCTTCTGATACAGCTTCTGCTATAATTTGTTTTGTAAGCTCGTTTACTTCTTGGCTTCTGGTACTACCTCTTGCCATTGTAAGTAATGCTTGTGTAACGTCTTCTACTTTATTTTCTACATTTAGTACTGTTCTATCTCTACCTGTGATTTCGTCTTTTACAACCTCTGTTTCAATATCAAATATGTTTATAACTGTTTTAGATGTTGGAGATAAAACTACGTTTATTCCTCCTAAACTTTCTGCAACTATGCTATACTCACCTTCTGCATCTAATGCTAAACTTTGAATTCCCATTAGAACTGCTGAACGTGAAATTAAAGTTTTCATAGTAACTGATTTACCAGCACCAGATTTAGCAAATATAACCATATTATAGTTTGTAAGTGAGTTATGGAAATTATCAAACAAAATTGGTACTCCAGTTTGCTTGTTAACTCCTAGTGGTATTCCGCTTGGGTGACCAACTTCTGAAGTTGTAAATGGGAATACTGTACCCATTGATCTACGGTCAAAAGTATGTACTTTTTTAATTTTATCTTCCATAAGTGGAAGGTTTGAATTAAACGCTTCTTCTTGCATTGCCCATGCACTTTTTATATTTACTAAAGATTTTGACATTTCTGTTGCTAGTAATTTTGTATATCTATCTAGGTCTTCTAAGCTATATGCAAATAATGTAGCTACTATTGATGCTTCATAAAGTTTATTATAGCCTGCTGCAATTTCATCTCTTAGCCTCTCTGCTTCTAGTCTTTTTTGACCTAAGGTACTTTCTCTATTTATATTTCCTCTATCTGCTGCTACAATTCTTTCTGTTTCTAGTTCGTTTATTACTCTGTTTAGCTCATTTTGTGACCTAGATTCTTGTATTGGATTTATATAAATTGATGTATTTATATCTCCAAATAAGTACATGTCTCTAAATAATTCTGGGAATGTACACATTCTAGGTAAGCTTGATACAAAGAAGCTTCTTGCATATCTTGTTACATTTGAAATAATTTCTAAGTGGTCAATATTGCTTGTATCAATTCCTGATGGAGCAATTAACTCTTTTATTGTTTTTTTCTTTAAGATTTTATATTCATCTGGTTTTGTGTAGTCATTATGCTGATTTTGTAACTCTTCTTCTCTTAATTTGTTTTTCTTGCTCACTTTCTTTTGTACCTCCTTTTTCTAAGGTTTCTTTTTTAGGTCTTCCTCTTCTTTTTGTTTTTTCTTCTTGAACTTTTTCAATTGCCTTTTGTGCAACATCTTTTCCAACTACTGCTTTATTTTGTTCAATTATTAATGTTGCTAACTGTGCAATTAAATCTTCCTGAGTTTCTTCTTTTCTTTCTAATTCTTTTTGTTTTTCTGATTTTGCTTCTATTACTTTTTGATTTGCCATTTCAAAGGCTTCTTTTTCAATTTTTTCATCTAAAGCTCTCATTTTTTTATCTATAACATCCGGTGCTGTTGAGTATAGTTCATCGTAACCTGCTTTTATTGCTTTATCTATTCCATAAACTTCTGCATCATCACGATTATATGCAATATATAATAAATCTACTAATCCGTTTGAATCAAGTATTCTACCATTTACGCCACATGCTGATAATGTTCTTATAACAGATTGTGCTCTTGTATATAGTTCAGAAAAGGCTAAGTTTTTAATTTCTTTTTTGTCAAAATTGTTTTCTCCTAGTTCTTCTGGATAATATGGAATTACTATGTAATATTTTTGATTTAATACGTTTTTGTTTAAACTCATTCTTTCGGTGTTATATATAACATCTTTTCCATATTCATAAAGGTTTGTTGCTTTTGTTAGTTCATAATAAGCTTTATTTAGTTCTTCTTGTGAGTACCTTTCTGATCTTACCATTTCTTCGTATTTTATTTTTTGTTTTTCTAGTTCTGCTTCTATTTCATTTACTTTAGATTTATATGTTTGTATGCTATTTTCTAGGTTTATTGTTCTTGTTTGTGTATAAATTTGAATAGGATGCCTTAATGTATTTAAAAATTGTATAAATCCTTCTTCTACAGCGTTTTTTTCTACTGCTGACATTAAATCATAGTTAACTCCTTGACATTCTACTACCATTATGTATTTTGTACCATTTTTTACACAAATCATGTTATCTTCTATTTTATCGAATTCCATAAAATCGAAAACAGATTGTGCATTATATGATTTTGGGGTCTTTTTTGTTTTGACTGCTTCGCTACTTACTACTTGACCTTTTGACTGTTTTGATGATTTTTTTGATTTTGATTTAAAATATAATATACAAAGGATTCCTAATAATATGAGCATTATTACTAAAATTACTGATATAGCTATTGTAATTATTTCAATCATTGTCATTGTTTTCTCCCTCCTTGTATACATATATTCTTTTTCCTTTTGTTTTAAACTTAATTGCTCTTATTATAATGTCATCTATGTTTTCGCCACCAGTTTTTTTAGTAAATTCAAATTTTCCTATCTCTGGCATTTTAAAGGTTCCTATTAAAAATCCAATTAGTGCAAATATTGCTACTATAGCTATTCCTACTACTGTCATATTAAGCATTGAAAATATAAAGTAAAATAATAGGCCTATACCTGCTGCTACTACTGTGTATATTAAACTTTTAGTTGTAAAAATAAATAAAATTCTGCCTTCACCTTTTACATTTCTCGGTAGTTCATAAGTACCCATTTGATTACTTTCCTCCTTTGTTTTAATGCATTTACCTAATTCTAGTTATACTTATATATTATTATAGCAAATAATATCGAAAATTGTAACCCTAAAATAAAAAAAAGTGCATTTTTATGCACTTTTTAATATTTTTGTAATATTTTTGTAATTGTTTTGTAATATTACTTAAAATTATGATCCTGTAATTCCAGATGCTAATCCAACTACAACTTTTGTAATAGCTGATGCACCGAAAATTAGAATTGCACCTACTAAGTATGGTATCATTGTTTTCTTGTATTCTGCTTTTTCTGATGCACTTCCCATCATATATTTGATACCTAATACTAATAGAATAACTACAGCTACAACTACACCAACAGTTGTTATGATACCAATAATTTGGTTACCAATATTCATAACATCACCTTGAACATCTGATGCTGTTCCAGTTAAGTTTCCTGCCATACCTGCTGGATCTAAATTACCAGCTTTAGAAACTGTTACCATTGTTAAAACTAACATCATTGCAACTAACATAATTCCAATTATTTTTGTGGTTTTTTTCATATTATTTCCTCCTTTTATTTATTATATTTATTTTGAAATATCTCACTTTGAGATAATTTTAAAATCTAAATTTTAAGCTAAGCCTCCAAATATTATAACTGCTAATTTCCATATTCCAAATGCTCCAAATACAACAACGCATCCTACAACATATGGAATTAAAGATTCTTTTACTTTACTTTTTTGTTCTACACTTCCTGTTATAAATTGTATACCTATAATTATACCTATAATTACTGCTATAACAACACCTATTATAAGTAATATATTATAAATACTATTTGATAAATTTTTTATTGAATCGCCACTTATAGGAGTATTTGATTGGCCTTGGCTTACAAAGTTTTCTGCCCCTGATAATATATCACCCATTGTAGAAGCATATGTAAAAGAACTTTGCAAAGAAAACAAAGTTATTAAAAATGTAATTATTAAAATTGCTTTTAAATACTTTCTTTTCATAGCTTTTTACTCCTTTGCTTACATTATACAACATTTAATTCTTTTTTTCAACCTTTTATTTTTTATCATAGGCTTATTTATATTGAATTTATTGGTGCTACAATTAAATTTACTATAATTTTTATAACTACTGAAATACCTACAACCATTACAATACCAATAATATATGGAATCATTGTTTTTTTGTATTCTGCTTTTTCTTGAACGCTTCCCACCATGTATTTAATTCCGAGTATTGCTGATGTAGCAACTGCTACAATTATTCCTATAGTAGTAATTGTACCTACAATTGGAGCTATTTTGCTAGTAACTACTTGTGTATCTCCACCAGATGTATTTGGTTCAAAATATCCTGGGTTACCTATTGGGCTATCACTTCCATCACCTTTAAATTTTGATGAAGTTTCTCCGCCTCCACCACCATCAGGCAATGCTTGTTCTACTCTTGCTAGCATTACTGTTTTTTCTGTACTTGTTTTTTGATAATTACTACTTGCTGTGCTTAATATAGGAGTGGCAAATAATATGAAAATAGTAAGTATTGCAAAGATTATAATTTTTTTATTTATTTTCATACTTGTCCCTCCTTTTTTACATTTATATTATAGTTATATTTTATTATAACTTATTTTTTATATAATTTCAAGTTTTATATTAACACATGTTAAGTTTATTTTCTATTGTTTAATATAAATGTAATGAAAACGTAATATTTCTGTAACAAAAATAGAGAGATTTTTAAAGTATTCTCTCTATTTTAATTGCTTCTTTTAATGCATTTATGAACTATGGAATAATTTTTTGCTATACCAAAGTTTTTTAATTTAGTTTACTACTAACTCTTTACTTTTTCGTATTTTTTTATTTTTTGCAGTTAGTTTTATTTGTGTAGTATAATATTTAGCAATAAGCTCATCTAACTGCACACTAATTTGGTAAGTAATGTTATAATCGTTTCCGACTTAGTATGCTTTCATTTAATTTTTCTCTTAGTTTACAAATTTCATCATTTAACATACCTATCACTCTCCTTTTTCTTGTTTTTATCTTTTGTATATTTTTAAAATACCATATTTTTACAAATTAGTCAATTAGTTTTTCGCTATTTTGTAGTATTTTGCCAATTTTTCGTATGACAATATTCGTTCGTTTTCGTGTATGTTCGACATATTTCTACAATATGTACTTTAAAAAAGCAAAATACAGCATAATAACCATATTTTGCTTTTTAAAAATTTATTTAATTTTTATTTGGTTCTATTATAGATAAAACTTCATTTTCCTCTTTAAAAATATCTTTTAATACTTCTTCTGCATATTCTTTTGTAACTGTTTCAAATTGTTCTATATAATCAAAGCTTTGTACTGATTTCATGCTATCTGCTAAAAACATTCTGGCAATGTCTCCTACATTGTTATATTCTATAGCATAATCTCCATAAACTTTTCTTCTAATTCGCTCAAAGTGTTCTTCGTTTAGTCCATTTTGTTTCATTTCATTTATAGCATTTAGTATTCCTTCTTCTATTTTTTTAGGTTCTTTTGAAGTTCCAGATATTAAAACATGTGCATATTCATCACTAAATTCATAGTCCAGGCTTGGTTCTGATAAAAGAAGTCCTTCTTTATATAGCTTAGCATATAAACTAGAGCTTTTTCCAATTATCATGTTTAACAATATTTCAATTGCTATGTGTTTTTTTACTCTTTGTTCTTTTTTATTTTCTATATCTTTATATCCTATCATAAATATTGGCGTGCTTACTTCCATTTGTGCGCTTGCAAATGGTTTGTTTATTTTTTCTTCTTTCGGTGGATAAATTCTTTTTATTTCTCCTTGATTTTCTTTATTTACTAATCTTTTTTTAATTTCTTGTAATAGATTTTCTGGAACAAAATCTCCGCATACTACCATGGTCATATTTGATGGATGATAAAATGTGTTATAGCATTTGTATAAAACATCTGGTGTTATTTTGCTAATTGATTCTATAGTTCCTGCAATATCAAGTTTAATTGGATTTTCTTTGTACATACAATCAAGCGCATTTATATATAGCTTCCAGCTTGGATCGTCATCATACATATTTATTTCTTGACCTATAATTCCTTTTTCTTTTTCTACATTTTCATCTGTAAAATATGGATGCTGTACATAATCCATTAATTCGTTTAGTCCTTCTTCAAAATGATTTGTACATTCAAAAAGATATGCTGTATGATCATTTGTTGTATATGCATTTGCATCTATTCCTAATGCCATTAAAGTATCTAAGCTATTTGTTCCATTTGGTTGTTCAAACATTTTATGCTCCAAGAAATGTGCCACTCCATCTGGAATAAATACTTCTTCTCCTGTTTTTGGCATAATAAAACGATTGTCTATTGATCCAAAATGTGTACCCCAAATTATATATTTTTTCTTTGTATTTTTTTTTGGAATGATTATAACTGTTAGTCCATTTTCAAGAACTTCTACATAGGCTTTTTCTTTGATTTTTAAGCTTTCTATAACTTTCATTATTTCCTCCTCGTAAAATTAATCCTTCAAGAAATAAATTGTATTAATACTAATTGTTTTTGCTAAATTAACTATTTGCTCTTTGCTTACTTCTTTTATTTTATTCTTGTATTCTTCTATATTTATAAATCTATCTGCTAATTCTTGTCCATAATAATAAGTGATTTCTGTGTCTTGCTCCTCGGTAATTCCTTCTATTGAAGATAAAATAAGCTCTTTGCTATTTTTTATTTCTTCATTAGTAAAGTTTCCGTTTTTCATTTCTTCTAGTTGCTCTTTTATTGTATCTAATGCTTTTTGGTAATTTGCTATTTCTATTCCGCATCTTATAAATATTACATTTTTTGTTCTTACATAGCCTGAATTTGCAGTATATGCTAAGCTTTGCTTTTCACGTACATTTTGGAATAGTTTAGAGTTTGCTCCTCCACCTAAAATAGCATTATATACAGATGCAACAAATCTTGAATTTTCTTCTAAATCATTTATATCTAATCCTAATACTAATTTGCCTTGTGTTACTTGCATACTGTCTTCTACTGTTTTTGTATTTTCTACTTCTTTTGCTTCAGTTGTTTCATTATTTATTACATAATTTGGTGTTCTCTCATTTAATTTTTGTATATTTTCATTCTGCTCTACTATTTGTTTAATATTATTATTTATTTTTCCAGAACAGAATAAATCTATTTTGCAAGTTTCTATTAATTCCTTATAATATTTATATAGGTCTTCAGGTGTAATTTTTTCTAGGTCTTCTATATAACCATATTTATATAGTCCATATGGTTTATTTTTAAACATTTCTTCTATGCATCTATCATAGGCATATTTGTTTTTGTTATCTATTTTTGCTTCTATTATTTGCTTTAAGTTTTTCTTTTCTCCTTCTACATATTCTGGCTTAAAGCAATTGTTTTCTATATATGGGTTTAACACTATATCTAATAAAATTTTTAATGATTCTTCTAATAGTTTTTCTGGTTTTGGTAAAAATTCTTCATTTAATGTTTCTAAATAAAATTTCATAACATGATTGTCACCAGTTTTTTCTACTCCGCAATCAAAACTTGCTCCATACATCATTTCTAGTTTTTGACTTATTTGTTCTTGTGTAGGTAGGTTTTTAGTTCCTCTTCTTAATACTGCTGTTAAAAGTGCATCTAATGTGACATTTTCTCTTTTTAATGGTGTTGCTAAAAATACAGCATATAAGTTTGTTTTATAGTTTTCAGTATAAATTTGATGAAGTGTAAGTGCCTTTTTGATTTCTTCTTTTTTGTAATTCATAGCTGACTTCCTTTCTTTATTTTCTTATTTTTATTGCTCGAATTTATTATAATCTATTTTTGGAAAATTATTCAATATGTTGACTTAAAAAAACTGCTTTTAAAAGCAGTTTTTTAATTATTACTATTCAAAGTTTTAGAATAGCCACAGCGATGTGGCGAACTATTTTATTGTATAGGAAAAATCGAAGATTTTTGCTATACAACAAGGTTAAGTTACCTTGGGCTGTGCGGTTTGCGAAGCAAACCTGTACATGTGGCGAAGCCACTTTTCTTATATTTATAAATTATAACTTTTAGCTTAATAGTTTTTTAGCAATTTCATTTATGGTTTTTCCATCTGCTGATGCACCTAATTTTTCTTTTGCTGATTTCATTACCATTCCCATATCTTTCATTGAGCTAGCACCTATTTCGTTTATGATTTGTTTTAATTTTTCTTCTATTTGTTCTGGTGATAATTGTTCAGGTAAGTATTCTTGCAATATGCTAATTTCATCTTTTATTTGATTTATTAAGTCTTCTCTACCACTTTTTTCATAGTCTGGAATAGAGTCTTTTCTTTTTTTAGATTCTTTTGCAATTATCTCTACAATTTGTTCATCTGTTACTTCTATTTGTTTATCTTTTTCTACTTGCAATATTGCTGCCCTTACCATTTGAATTACATTTTTTCTAAGTGTATTTTGCTCTTTCATTGAGTTTTTTAAATCATTTAATAATTTTTCTTTTAACATAGGTTTTCCTCCTTTTTTAATTAAAACAAAAAGGATTAAAAATTATATTTTTATAACTTTTAATCCCTCCATTTTTCTTAGAATTTTCTTTTTCTAGCTGCCTCTGATTTTTTCTTTCTTTTTACACTTGGTTTTTCATAGTGTTCTCTTTTTCTAACCTCTTGCAATACTCCATTTCTGGCGCATTGTCTTTTAAATCTTTTTAAGGCATCTTCTATATTTCCATTATTAACTTTAACTTCTGACATTTTTTGTTTCCCCTCCCTTCAGTAATTACACTCTTACGTGTGGGATTTAGTTTTTTTATACAAATATTATTATACTCACATTATTTGTTTTTGTCAATATAAGTAATGGAATTATTTATCAAATGTATGTGTCAAGTAAATGTAGGCAATTTTTTTATCTTTTTTCTAATCCTTCAATGTCAATTGCTTCAACACTTTT
>CANQRY010000029.1 GCA_947626335.1 uncultured Clostridia bacterium
AAAGATGAAGCATTAAGTAAAGAATATATATATAAGAATTTTGAAATATTATATATGATTTTTTATTTATTTTCAGAATTTAAGATGAGATTAATGAAATTTGATAAGTTTTAATAAATTTAATGGCATAGCATTAAGTTAGCATTTTTTAAAAGATAAAAAATAGGTTAAACAATAGAAAACAAGCATATTACACGAAATTCACATATTTGTTCAATGAAACCATTGGCATAGAACATTTGAAATAATAATTAATATCAAAAAATATTTATAATTTTCAATAATAATGCTATATTTAATATAATATAATTTTAAATATTATAAAAGGGAGGTTTTACAATGGAAGAAAATCCAGAAAAATCAAAAAAAATTACGAAAGGAACAATTATTGCCATTGTAGTGTCAATAATTGTAATAATATTGATAGCACTTTTGGTAATTTTTCTAACTGGAAATAAAGATAAAAATACAAATGATATAGTGAAAAATGAATTTAGTTCAGTAACAGAAAGTAGTACGGCTGATGAATTAATATCAAATGCCGAAAGTGATGAAAAGGCTTTATATAATACATTAGAAACAGATTGGAAAAAATTATCATCAGAAATAAATACTTATGAAAAGTATAAAAACAATAAAGAAAAAGTTGAAGCATTTTATAAAAAGATACTTACAGACACAGAAAACTTTAATATAAAACTACGTGAATATACTTTAAAATATGCACAAAAACTTGTTGAAACAAGTGATTCTAGTGATTTATATGATAATTTAGAAGACATATATGATGATATATATGATGGAGTTGCATCTGATATATACGATGACATATATGATGACTTAATACCTGATATGTATGATTACTATTATGATGGTATTTTAAAAGATGCGTATGATACAGTACCATATAGAGAATATTCAGATATGAGAAGTCAAGAATATAAATTATATTCTGATACAAGGTCAGATGTATATAAATCTTATTCAGATACAAGGTCAGATATATATAAATTCTATTCGAATATAAGAAGTAAGGCATATCAAGAAGAATTAGAAAAAGTAAATAAAGAAATAGTTGATTTTCAAGAAGATATAAATAAACTAAAATCTAATTCATCAAGTAGTTCAACTGTAGCACCTTCAGCACCAATTGCAAGTGAGACACATTCAACATCAACGCCAACTTCAACACAAATGCCTACTGCTTCAGGATTATCATCAGATTTTAAAAATGCTATGGATACTTATGAAAATTTTATGGACGAATATGTAGAATTTATGAAAAAATATAAAGCTAATAGTACAAATTCTGATTTGATAAGTCAGTACGCCACAATGTTACAAAAATATTCAGAGCAAGTTGCAACTTTTGAAAAATGGAAATCAAATAATTTAACAAATGAAGAACTTTCTTATTATATTGATGTTCAAGCCAGAGTTAGTAAAAAATTATTGGAAGTAACCTAAATAATAAAATAAAAAATATTAAAAAATGGAAAAATTAAAAAAAATTAATGTTTTTAAATTAATAATTGTATGTGCTTGTTTATTATCTTTTGTTGGACTAATACTACCATATGAATCATCAACTAAAGACTATAGAGAAGATTTGCAAAAATACCCAGATACAATAAATGTTCAAGGAGTGAACCTAACAAATAAAGATGTAATAAATATTTCAATTATTGAAAATTTAAGAGTTTATACTTATGGATTAGATACTATAAATAATGGTGACGCTAGTAGTTTAGGATTAGCTGGTTCAGCAGTAAAGGGAGAATTTATAATAAATATAGTGCTAATTATTGTTATAATTGTTTCAACCGTATTAGTTCTATTATTTGCTATATTTAATAGAAGAGTTTTAAGTATAATATTTAGTTTGTTATTATTAGGAAGTTCATTATTAATGAATTTTGATATAGTATCTCGTGGAGTAATGCCATCAAGTAGATATACATATGGTATTTCATATTACTTATACCCAATTATGGCTATTTTAATGATAATTGTAACTATAGTACTAATAGTAAAGAATAAAAAAGAAAAAAATAAATAAAAAAACTAAAAAATAAACCACTTCAAATATCGAAGTGGTTTATTTAAATTAATGGAAGAACGTGGAATATTAAACAATGGAAAAATCTGGGAAAACGCCTATAATTTAAAAATTAATGTTAATTGCTTACATATCATAAAATAAAATTCAATATTTTAAATATATAAACAAGTTGAAATTTTGTGAAGAGTATGATATATTTTTAATGAAAAATATTAATAAAAAATTTATAAGTTTCAATTAACTTTAATAAATTTAGTCTGATAGCTGTAAAATATCAATTTCTAAAAGTGAAAAAATGAGAAAAACAATGAAAGGATAAAAACAAATGATACAAGAATTTTATGAAAAAATAAATGGAAATTACGAAGTGGCAATTTCAAGAATGCAAAATGATGAAAGAATCCAAAAATATCTTAAATTTTTCTTGATGGACGAGTCATATAAGAGTTTAGAAGATGGTATGGTATCTGGAGACTGTGATGCAGCTTTCAGAGGCGCACATACTTTAAAAGGAGTTTGTCAAAACATGGCATTTACTGCACTTTCTACTGTAGTTGAACAAATTACAGAAGAATTAAGAGCAAAAAATTTTGAAAAAGCAAAAGAAACTTTTCCACAAGTAGAAGTAGAATATAAAAAAGTAATTAACGAAATTAATAAAATCATGTAAAAGAGAGGTATTTATGGAAGAAAGAAATACACTATTAATTGTTGATGATGTCATGATAAATAGAGAATTACTAAAAGACATATTCGAAGAAGGGGAATACAAGTTATTAGAAGCAAAAGATGGTGAAGAAGCAATTGAAATTTTAGATGCTAATAAAGATAGTATTGCTCTAGTATTTTTAGATTTAGTTATGCCTAAAAAAAATGGACTAGAAGTAATGCACCATATGTCATTAAATAACATGATAAATACCATACCAGTTATTATGATAACAGGTGAGGCAACAGTCGAAAGTGACGTAAAGGCATATGAACTTGGAGCAGCAGATATTATATATAAACCATTTGAACCTGCTGTTGTAACACGTAGAGCTAAAAATATTATAGAGCTATATAAACATAGAACTTATATTGAAAAAGAACTAAAAATACGTACAAAAGAGTTACTTGAAAGTAAAAAACAAATAGAACAAAGTAATGTATTTTTAATTAATGCCTTAAGTTCAGTTGTAGAATTTAGAAGCTTAGAATCTGGAGAGCATATTCAAAGGGTGAAAAAATTTACAAGAATTATGCTAAGACATTGGAGAGCTTTATATGGAGAAAAACAATTTACAGATGAGCAAATTGAATTAATAGTAAATGCTTCTGCACTTCACGATATTGGTAAAATAGCAATACCGGATAATATTCTTTTGAAACCAGGCAGGTTAACAGAAGAAGAATATACAGAAATGAAAAAACACACAATATATGGTTGCCAAATGCTAGAAAAATTCAAACAAGAAGAAAATGAGTTTTATCGTTATTGTTATGATATTTGTCGTTATCATCATGAAAGATACGATGGTAGAGGCTATCCAGATGGATTAAAAGGAAACGAAATTCCTGTATGGGCTCAAATTGTTGCAATTGTAGACGTTTATGATGCACTTGTAAGTAAAAGAGTATATAAATCATCTTTTTCAATAGATGAAACTTTTCGTATAATTAATGAAGGCGAATGTGGAGTCTTTTCACCTAAGTTATTAAAATGTTTTAATGATTCTAGAGAAGAGCTTGTTGAAAATACCACAAAAGAACAAATGGAATAGGAGGTACAAACTTGAATTCAAGTAAAGAAAAAGTAAGGGCAAGAATAGATAAAAAAATAAAAGAAAAAGAAAAGAAAATAAAAACAGGTAACTTAATTATTGCTATAGTAATAATTATTACAGCAGTTGCTATTTATTATGCATATCAAATATTTTCAAGTCTTCTTACAAAAAGAATTGTTGAAATGTCTCTTCGTAATATGTGGGAAATTTCAAGACATGATGAACAATCAATTGTATCTGGGCTAGAACATAGATGGATTGATATAGAAGGAATTGCTAAAGAGGTTAAGCAAAACAAGTTTAGTCAAACGTCAGAAATGCTAGAAATATTAAATATTAAAGCAGAATCTGCAGAATGTACAGAAATTGTATTAATAACAGAAGATGGAAAAACTTTTAGTAGTACTTATTTTGTAAAAGATAATAAAGAATTGTTGGAGATATGTAAAAAATCAAAAAAAAATAGATTTGTACAAAGAAAAGATAGTAGCAAAAACACAGTGGCGGATGCACAAAAGGCAACGCTACTTTTAGGTTCAAAAATAGATCCATTTACAATTGATGGAAATCGTTTTACATATATAATAGGTTATTATAAAATTGCAAATCTAACAGATGAACTAAAAATTGAAAGCTATAACGGAGAAGGTTATAGTAGCGTTATAGATAAAGACGGTTATTTTTTAGTATCAGTATATAAAAATAATAGTATTTTTGAAAGAGATGACTTTTATACAGTAATAAATAAAGAAGGAATAACAAGCGATTTAACAATAGAAGATGTCCGCCAAAAAATGGAAGCAAGAGAGAGTTTTTATTTAGAATACATACTAGATGGACAAAATCGTATTATGGTTTGCAACCCAATGACTGAAGTGGATTGGTATTGTATTATGTCTGTACCACTTTCTATTTATCAAGAACAAAGTGCTGAATTACTACAAATGCTAAGTGTATTAACAATAGCAGTATTAATTACAGTTGTTATTGTTATTATTTTAATATTTAGAAATAAATCACAAAAAAATTCAATGAATTTTGAAATTAAACATAGAGATGAATTAGAGTCAGCTTTAGCATTAGCAGAGCAGGCAAACAGAGCTAAAACCACATTCTTAAATAATATGTCACATGATATTCGTACACCAATGAATGCTATTATTGGATATACAACACTTGCAAAAAATTATATAAATAATAAGGAACGCATAACAGATTATTTAGATAAAATTTCACAATCTTCAAATCATTTACTTTCTTTAATAAATGATGTATTAGACATGAGCAGAATAGAATCTGGAAAAGTAAATATAGAAGAAAAAGAAGAAAACCTTGCTGAAATACTTCACGGTATTAAAAATATTGTACAAGCAGATATAAATGCAAAACAAATGGAATTTGTTATAGATACTGTAGATGTAACTGATGAAAACATTTACTGTGACAAATTAAGACTTAACCAAATATTAATAAATTTATTATCAAATGCACTTAAGTTTACAGAGCCAGGTGGAACAATATCTGTTCGTATTACTCAAAAGCCAATATCTAAAAAAGGATATGGGGTTTATGAATTTAGAGTTAAAGATACAGGTATAGGAATTAGTGAAGAGTTCTTAAAAGAAATATTTGAACCATTTGCAAGAGAGCGTAACTCAACAGTAAGTGGTATTCAAGGAACAGGTCTTGGAATGGCAATTACTAAAAATATTGTAGACATGATGGGAGGCACAATAGAAGTAAATAGCAAAGTAGGAAAAGGCACAGAATTTATTGTAACATTAGAATTCAAGTTACAACAAGACCATACAGAAATAGAAACAATAGAAAGCTTAAAAGATGTTCATGCTTTAGTTGTTGATGATGATATGAACTCTTGCCAAAGCATTTCTCATATGTTAAGACAGCTTGGATTAAAATCAGACTGGACAATGTATGGAAAAGAGGCAGTGGCTCGTGCAAAAGAAGCTGAACAAATAAAAGAACAGTACCAAATATACATTATAGATTGGCTAATGCCAGACATGAACGGAATAGAAACAACAAGACGTATTAGAAAAATAGTAGGAAAAAATCCTGCAATTATTATGCTTTCAGCATATGATTGGGGAGAAATTGAACAAGAAGCTAAAGAAGCAGGTGTTACAGAGTTTGCTAGTAAGCCATTGTTCCCATCAGACCTAAGAAGAATACTTTTAAAAGTTTCAGGCCTAGAGAAAGAGCAAAAAGAAAACAATGAAAAGGTTGATTTTTCAGGAAAAAGAGTTCTACTTGTAGAAGATAATATGATGAATAGAGAAATTGCTACAGAGTATTTACAAGATTTTGGATTTTTAGTAGAAAACGCAGAAAACGGAAAAGATGCTTGTGAAATTCTAGAAAAATCAGAACCAGGATATTTTGATATCGTGTTAATGGATATTCAAATGCCTGTTATGAATGGATATGAAGCAACGAAAGTAATTCGTAAATTTAAAAATAAGAAGATTGCAAATATTCCTATATTAGCTATGACAGCAAATGCATTTGAAGAAGATAAAAAGGCAGCAAAAGAAGCGGGAATGAACGGACATTTAGCAAAACCAATTGATATTCCAAAATTAATAGAAGCATTAAAACAAATTTTAGATTAGCAGGTATATAGGGGGGTAAAATGAATAAAAAAATAATTGTTATTTTAATAGTATTAATAGTATTAGTATTATTAGGAGGGTATTTTTTAATAAATAATAAAAAAAGTAAAGAAGTACAAAAAGATTCAGGTATTACACTAATTATTAAAACACCTGTATTGCAAATGACATCATATAAAGATGCAGAAGTAAAGGATACTTATGCTTTCCTAAAAAAAGCTGCTAGTGCATTTGAAAATGCCAATAAAGAATCAAATGTGCGCATACAAGTTGTTCAATTTGAAAAAGCAGATGAAGATAATCAAATAATAGGCTGTTTTGACACAGATAATGCAACAGACATTTTATTTGAAGAGTATTTTAATATGTCAACATATATTCACACAGGGAAAGTTGTTCCATTAGATGACATAATTTCAAATGAAATAAGAAATGATATTAGTGAATCATACTGGGATATTAGTAAATTAAATGACAAGACCTATATGATGCCATATTTAGGAATGCAAAATACTTTATCTTATAACAAAGATTTATTTAAACAAGTTGGGCTAGGCAAATACATAGTAGATGAAGATATTATTCAAAACTGGTCTTTAAACGACTGGGAAATAATTCTAAAAACTCTACATGATAAATTGCCAGAAAACATATATACAATGTTAATGTATGGAAAAAATGAAATGGGAGATACACATGTTATTACACTTCTTCGCAGTAGAGGTAGCACATTCTTTGATGAAAATGGAAGGGTTGAATTAAGTTCGCCAGAAGGAATTAAAGCAATACAATGGCTAATGGATTGCAATAAAAAAGGCTATTTCCCAGCAAATGCAGAAAATATTGAAATTAATGATTGCTATAATTTATTTACAAACGGACAACTTGCTATTTATATAAATAATGCAGTATTAGATTCAACAATTAAACAATCAGGCATTAATTATGGAAATGTAAATTTCCCTTCAATTGATGGAAAAGGCTTTACAACCAACTTCCTTACAGGCTTTGAAGTATTTGACAATGAAAATGAAGAAAAGTTAAACCTTGCAAAAGAATTTGTTAAATTTATATATGAAACAGATGAATGGCTAGATTACTCAGCAGGAGCAATACCATGTAGTAATAAAGTAGCTGTAAAATATGCTGACTTACTAAAAGACATACAAAAATATATTGATAATAATCAAACAGGATGGAATTTTACTGGAAATGCACCTGCTTGGAGAAAAGTAAGAGAAGTATTTTATAAAGACATTAACGAATTATTATATGGTGAAAAAAAAGCAGAGGAAATGGCGAAACAAATAGAAGAAGATTGCAATAAAGCAATAGAAGAAGGTTACTTAAATAGTAAGTTACATGATTAAAAAAGAGAGGTATTAGTATGTATTTTGATACTAGATATTTATATATTATTTTAGCAATAATTGTTATTATGAATATTTTTTCTGGAGGATTTAATTTACTTTCATTACTTTTAACAGTTCCAGGAGTTTTAGTAGCAATTACATTTCATGAATATGCCCATGCCTTTGTGGCAGAAAAATTAGGTGATGATACACCTAGAAATCAAGGTAGATTAAGCTTAAATCCATTAGCACATTTGGATCCTTTTGGAGTTATTATGCTAATTTTTGCACATATTGGTTGGGGAAAACCAGTAGCAATTAACCCAAATAATTTTACAAGAAAAATATCAGCAAGAACAGCAGAGGCAATAGTTGCAATTGCTGGACCAATTATGAATTTTATATTGGCATTTGTTTTTGCAATTATATTTTATGCACTTCAAACCTTTGCACCATCATTTGCAAATGCATATAACCAAGTTGGAAGCATAGTTATGTTGATGATACAATACTGTGTTATTGTTAATGTAGGACTTGGAGTATTTAATTTAATACCACTTCCACCACTTGATGGCTCTAAAGTTTTAATGGCATTTTTATCATATAATGCTAAAAGGTGGTTTGAAGAACATACACAATTGTTTTATATAATATTTTTAATTATATGGATTACACCAATTTCAAGTATGATAATATCACCAGTTATAAATTTAATAACTAATGGAATTGATAGCATAGTCCAAGGTGTATTTAATTTATTTGTTTAAGGAAAAAAGCAAGGCTTAAAAATTTAAGCCAAACTTGTGACTAAAAGAGGAAAGAGATTAAAAATGAAAGATATATATGTATTAGGAATTGAATCAAGTTGTGACGAAACATCTAGCGCTATTGTAAAAAATGGAAGAGAAGTCCTTTCTAATGTAATAAATTCTCAAATTGCAATACACGAGCAGTTTGGAGGAGTTGTTCCAGAAATAGCATCTAGAAATCATACAGAGGCAATTTCAAAAGTTGTAAAAGAATCATTAAATAAAGCACAAATATCAATGGAGCAAATAGATGTTATTAGTTGCACATATGGGCCGGGTTTAGTTGGAGCTTTGCTTGTTGGAGTGTCTTATGCAAAAGCTTTAAGTTATGCACTAAAGAAGCCACTTGTTGCTACAAATCATATACATGGACACATTGCTGCAAATTATATTTCACATCCAGATTTAGAGCCACCATTTTTGTGTTTAATTATTTCTGGAGGACATACACATTTAGTACATATAAAAACATATACAGAATTTGAAATATTAGGAAAAACTAGAGATGATGCAGTTGGAGAAGCATTTGATAAAGTAGCAAGAGTAATAGGTCTTGGCTACCCAGGAGGACCAAAAGTAGATAAACTTGCAAAAGAAGGTAAGCTAAACATTGAACTTCCAAAAACTCATTTTGATAATTTAGACTTTAGCTTTAGTGGAATAAAAACAGCTGTTATTAATTTACATCACAAGAATCCGAATATAAATAAAGCAGATTTATGTAGTAGCTTTGAAAAGGTTGTTACAGAAGAACTATTACAAAATACTTTAAAAGCTGCTAAAAGCTTAAAAATTGATAAAATTGCATTAGCAGGAGGAGTATCTGCTAATACATACATACGAAATGAATTTTTAAAATTACAAAATAAAGGATATAAAATATATTATCCAGAGCCAGTATTATGCACAGACAACGCTGCAATGATTGCATCAAGTGCATATTATAAATACTTAAAAGGAGAAAAGACAGATTTATCTTTAAATGCAGTTCCAAACTTAAAAATAAATGAATAACTAAAAGAAGGTGAAAAACTTGGCAATATATACAATAGCAGACTTGCATCTTTCTTTTGCAGAGCCAAAACCAATGAGTATATTTGGAGAAAATTGGCTTAATCATGAAGAAAAAATAAAACAAAACTGGCAAAGTGCCGTAAAACCTGATGATACAGTTATATTACCAGGTGATTTTTCATGGGCTACTTATTTAGAAGATGCATATAAAGACTTTGAATATTTAAATAGTTTGCCTGGCAAAAAAATTTTGCTAAAAGGAAATCATGACTATTGGTGGACAACAATTACAAATATGAAAAAATATTTAAAAAATTTTCACTTTGAGAACATAGACTTTTTGTATAACAATAGTTACTTAATTGAAAACAAAATAATAGTAGGCACAAGAGGTTGGAACTTATTAGAAAATAGTGACAAAAAAATGATAAATAGAGAAAAAATAAGGCTAGAGCTTTCAGTGCAAGATGGAATAAAAAAATACGGAGAAAATAAAGAAATACTTGTATTTATGCATTATCCACCAATTACATCAAGCTTTTTAACTCAAAAAATAAATATGGATTTTATAGAAATTATGAAAAAGTATAATGTAAACACTTGCTATTATGGACATTTACATGGAGCTTCGCATAAAGATGCAGTAGAAGGAAATATAGAAGGTATAAATTTAAAACTAGTAAGTGCAGATTATTTAAACTTTAAACCGTTAAAAGTTTAAATATGTTACATAAAATAAGGACTTGCAATATGCAAAAAATGTGATATAATATAAAAGCTAAATAACAAGAAAATAGAAAGGATTTGAAAAAATGAGCGTTAAAGTAGAAAACACAAAAAATAAAAACGAAGTAAAATTAAGCTTTGAAGTAGAAGCAGAAAAATTTGATGAAGCTATGAAAAAAGTATATGCTAAAACAGCAAAATACTTTACAATTCCAGGCTTCAGAAAAGGTAAAGCACCAATGAATATGGTAGAAAAACACTATGGTAGCGAAATATTTTATGAAGACACATTTAATGAATTAGTGCCAGATATATATGATGAAGCTATTAAAGAAAATAATATACAAGCAGTTAGCAAACCAGATATTGATATTACTCAAATTGGAAAAGGAAAAAATCTAATTTTTACAGCAGTTGTTCAAACAAAACCAGAAGTTAAATTAGGTAAATATAAAGGCGTAGAAATTGAAAAGCCACAATACAGTGTTTCTGACGAAGAAGTAGATCATGAAATAAATCATATGGCAGAGCATAATGCAAGACTAATAACAATAGAAGATAGACCAGTAGAAAAAGGAGATACTACTGTTATTGATTTCGAAGGTTCTATTGATGGTGTTCCATTTGAAGGTGGAAAAGCGCAGAAGCATGAACTAGAAATAGGAAGCAACACATTCATTCCAGGTTTTGAAGACCAAATTATAGGAATGAAAATAAATGAAGAAAAAGAATTAAAAGTTACTTTCCCAGAAGACTATTTTTCAAAAGACTTAGCAGGAAAACCAGCTGTATTTAAAGTAAAACTTCATGAAATTAAGAAAAAAGAACTTCCAAAAATAGATGATGAATTTGCAAAAGACGTTAGTGAATTTGATACATTAAAAGAATTAAAAAATAGTATTAAAGAAAAAATGCAAAAACAAAATGATGAAAAAGCAAAATATGAAACAGAAGAAAACGCTATAAAAGCTGTATGTGACGAAGTAGAACTAGAAATTCCTTCTGGAATGATAGAGACAGAAACAGACAACATGTTAGAAGACGTAAAACATAACCTAAGTCATCAAGGTTTAACAATAGAACAATACTATTCAATAATGGGTAAAACAGAAGCTCAGGTAAGAGATGAAATGAAAGAACACGCCGAAAAGAACGTAAAATCAAGATTAGTAATAGAGGCTATTATTAAAGCAGAAAATATTACTCCAGATGAAAAAGAAGTAGAAGAAAAGCTTAAAGAAATGGCTAAAAATTATGGACAAAAAGAAGAAGAGGCTTTAAAAAATGAATATTTAAAACAATATATTACAGACAACATGAAAGTTGAAAAAGCAATTAACTTAATTATAGATAATGCAAAAATAAAAAAATAATTTGCATAAAATGAATAGAATTAAAAAAATAAACACAAAATTTAAAAGAAAACTTTTACATAAAATAATCACAAATTATAAATTTTGTGAATAAAAATATGTTAATAAAATGGAGGTATACGAATGAAAGAACAAAATAGTTTAGTTCCTTATGTTATTGAACAAACTGCAAAAGGAGAAAGATCATACGATATTTTCTCAAGATTATTAAAAGATAGAATTATCTTTTTAGGAGAAGATGTTAATCCTACCTCAGGAAGCTTAGTTATTGCACAATTGTTATTTTTAGAGTCTGAAGACCCAGACAAAGAAATTCATTTATATATTAACAGCCCAGGTGGCTCTATTACAGACGGAATGGGAATTGTAGACACAATGAATTACATAAAATGCCCAGTATCTACTATTTGTGTAGGAATGGCAGCAAGCATGGGTGCAGTACTTTTAGCAGCAGGCGAAAAAGGAAAAAGATTTGCTACACCAAATGCAGAAATTCTAATTCATCAACCACTAATTGGTGGAAATGGAATTGCTGGACAAACAACAGAAATTAAAATTCATGCAGACCATATGGTAAAAACAAGAGAAAAATTAAATAAGTTCTTAAGCGAAAAAACAGGTCAACCACTAGAAGTAATTAATCATGATACAGAAAGAGATAATTACATGACAGCAGAAGAAGCGCTTAAATATGGTTTAATTGATGGCATTATGGACAAAAGAGCTTAAATTTGCAGATAATTGCCATTTGGCGTTGTCAAACTTCATTTGAAATCAAATCAATGTGCAAAAAGCACACCTCATTGATTTCAAACTTGTTTTCCTAGCCAAATAACAATTCTTTGCAAATTAAAAAATAAAATAGAGATAGGAGTATAATAAATGGCAAATAGTAAAATAAGGGGCGTAAAATGTTCCTTTTGTGGAAAATCGCAAGAAGCAGTTGGCAGAATTATAGCAGGACCAGGAGTATATATTTGTGATGAATGCATTAAAGTATGTAATAATATATTAGAAGATGAACTTTATGAAGAAACACAAATTACCTATACTACTAACAAAAAGGATAAGTTGCCTACTCCAGCAGAGATTAAAGAAATATTAGACTCATATGTTATAGGCCAAGAAGAAGCTAAAAAAACATTATCAGTTGCTGTATATAATCATTATAAAAGAATAAATAGTCAAGATAATACTGAAGATGATGTTGAAATACAAAAGAGTAATGTATTATTATTAGGACCAACAGGTTGCGGAAAAACTTTACTTGCACAAACATTAGCTAGAATTTTAAAAGTTCCTTTTGCAATAGCAGACGCAACTACTTTAACAGAAGCGGGATATGTAGGTGAAGATGTTGAAAACATTTTGCTAAAACTTATTCAAGCAGCAGATTACGACGTTGAAAAAGCAGAAAAAGGAATTATATATATAGATGAAATAGACAAAATATCAAGAAAATCTGAAAATCCATCTATTACTAGAGACGTAAGTGGCGAGGGAGTTCAACAAGCACTACTTAAAATAATAGAAGGAACAACAGCATCAGTACCACCACAAGGTGGCAGAAAACATCCTCATCAAGAATTTATACAAATAAATACAGAAAATATATTATTCATTTGTGGTGGGGCATTTGAAGGATTAGAAAAAATAGTAAAAGATAGAATTGGAAAAAAATCAATAGGCTTTGGTGCTCAAATTGAAAGTAATAAAGATATAAATAAATACAAAGTATTTGAACAATTATTACCTCAAGATTTATTAAAATTTGGTTTAATACCAGAGTTTGTAGGAAGACTTCCAATTATAGCTACATTACAAGAGTTAGATAGAAATGCTTTAATAGATATTGTAACAAAACCAAAAAATGCATTAGTAAAACAATATCAAAAACTATTTAAACTAGATAATGTAGAACTAGAATTTGAAAAAGAAGCTTTAGAACAAATAGTAGATAAAGCAATAGAAAGAAAAACAGGAGCAAGAGGATTACGTTCTATTATAGAAGATATAATGAGAGATATTATGTTTGAAATACCTTCAAATCCTAAAATAGAAAGATGCGTAATCACAAAAGAAACTGTTCAAGAAGGCGTGGCACCTAATATTATAATAAACAATAACAGAGAAGTACCTGCACCTAAAACAATAAAAAGTAAAAGACAAACAACAACTAAAAAAAGCGAAACTGCTTAAAATATATAATCAAAAATAACTTAATAAATATATAAAAGCAAGAGGGTATCCTAAAATAGGAACCCTCTTGTTTTGGTCAGAAATTAAATATTTTTTTAATTATGCTTTTTACTTTTCGACTTATTCCAATTTGCCAACCATTCACACACTGCAAATAATAGCATACATACCAAATAGCCTATAAGTAAACCCATAGCAATAGAAAGTGCAAAGTAGAACCATACTGATTCTACTAGATCCTTTTTTTCATATTCTACATTTTCAAATTCACATATTGCTTTAAATTTAATAGTATTATTTTCAGCGCTAAGCGAATAGTTTTCAATAGGAATTCTTGCAGTAAGTTTTGCTTGCACTGATTCTACAATAACAACTAATTCATCTTCACTAAAATATAAATTAGCAGTTAATGTTTCATCAGTTAAATAATTCTTGTCAAGGGTTTTGGCAACCCTCAAAGCCTCTTCTTTTAACAGCTCGTAATGTTCTTCCGTAGGTGGATTATGAATTGCAGTCTGCGCTGCAGGTGATGCAAAAAATAAAAAAGCAAAAACAAAAGTGCCTACAAGAATAGCAATAACTATTGCAATAATCCGTTGATTCTTCATTTGTTTTTTCTCCTTTCTCGATTTCGAGTTTGTTCAATTCTTATATAAGCAAGCCTACTCTGACCAAATAGGCATAATAAAGGATTTATACAATAAAAATATTGTATATAAATTATAACATAGTTTTACATAAAAGTAAAGATAAGAGTAAGCACATTTACATTACCTTATTAGAAGATATTAACTTTTTTTATAGGATTTTTTTATTGTGGATGTAGGAGTTGCTTTTAGTATTATTAAAATAAAACAAAAAAATGTCAAAAATTTGTTTGACATTTTTTTGTTTGTATGTTATTATTATATAGGAGAGAAAAAATGGTTGTATTTTCCAAATAAAAACCAATTAAAATATAAATAAGGAGTTGATGTATTTTGGCTAGAAAAAAAGATCCAATGGCTATAAATAAAAGAGAAAAAGCCATATTAAAATTTATTCAAAAACAAGTAGATGAAAAAGGCTATGCACCATCAGTTAGAGAAATAGGAAAAGCTGTTGGCCTAAAATCAACAGCTACAGTTCATGGGTATTTAGCAAAACTTTCAGAGAAAGGTTACATTAAAAAAGAAGACCAAAAAGGTAGAACATTGCGCTTATTAAAAGGCGGAAATGGAGAACCAATAAACAAAAAACAAGAAAACAAAAACTACTATACTGGTAAAGAAATGGTAGAAGTTCCTGTTATAGGCAAAATTACAGCAGGAGAGCCTATTTTAGCAGTAGAAAACATTACCGATACTTTCCCAATTCCAATAGACTTTGTTGGAAACAGCGAAAGCTTTATGCTTACTGTTCGTGGCGAAAGCATGATTGAAGCAGGAATTTTAAATGGGGACTACATTTTAGTAAAAAAACAAAATACAGCTACAAATGGTGAAATTGTTGTTGCACTAATAGGAGATGAAGCAACAGTTAAAACATTCTATAAAGAAAAAGATCACATAAGATTACAACCTCAAAATAGCACAATGGAACCAATTATTGTTCCAACTTGTGAAATACTAGGAAAAGTAGCAGGGGTATTTAGAAAATTATAAAAAGAAAACGGGGGAATATATTATGGCTTATATGGACATATGGATGTACAATAGTAGACCTAGAATGAAGGTATTCTTATGTTATCTCTTAATATTTATTGCATTCTTTATATTTTCAGATATAATGATAGGTTTATATATTAAATCATCATTTAAACCAATGCAAAATTATCAAGTGCTAACAACTACTCCAGAGATAACAGTATCATTAGCCGAAAGCTCAAGAGCAAGCGGAAATGTTAAAGGAACTATTAAAAATAATACAAATGAAAACATGGCTAATAAATACTTAAAATTTGACTTCTTTACAGAAAGAAACGTTAATGTAGGAACTAAATACATAAAAGTAGATAATTTAGCCCCAGAAGAAGAAAAAAACTATGAACTAGGCTTTAGATTTAGCGACGTAAAATCAGTTCAAATAAATTTTGTAGATGAAAGTGAAGCGCAGAATGCTACAGCAGAAGAGTTTGAGGTAAGTCCAGTTATTACAACTACAGGCCTAATTAGCGGAATTTTATTTGGATTTTTATCTTTATAAATTAGCATAAATATATAAAAACTTGGTAAAATAGAATAGAATACATATTTCTATTCTATTTTTGTATGCAAATTTAACAAAAAATATAAAAATAGATTGCTATTTTTAACAACTTGTAATATAATTGTAACATAATTGTAATAAAAATGAAATGTATTATTACCGAAAGGAAGATGAAAATGTTTAAGTATGGACAAGATATTGGTATAGACTTAGGCACAGCTACTGTTATTGCCTATGTAAAAGGTAAAGGAATAGTATTAAGAGAACCTTCTGTTGTAGCGGTAGATAATAACACAGGTGAAGTTTTAGCAGTTGGAAAAGAAGCACGAAGAATGCTTGGAAGAACACCTGGAAACATTGTGGCAACAAGACCTTTAAAAGATGGGGTTATATCTAGCTATACCGTTACAGCAAAAATGCTTAAATATTTCATAAATCGTGTTTGCGGAAAATTCATATTTGCACCAAGAATAATGATTTGTATTCCTTCAAAAGTAACAGAAGTTGAAAAAAGAGCAGTAATTGATGCAGCATCACAAGCAGGAGCAAGAAAAGTATACTTAATAGAAGAACCAATAGCAGCGGCAATAGGAGCAGGGCTAGATATATCAAGACCTTGTGGAAACATGGTAGTAGATATAGGTGGAGGAACAACCGATATTGCAGTTATTTCTTTAGGAGGTTCTGTTGTAAGTTCTTCAATAAAAGTAGCAGGTGATAAATTTGATGAAGCAATTGTAAAGTATATTAAGAAAAAACATAATGTAATAATTGGAGAAAGAACAGCAGAAGATTTAAAAATAAATATTGGTTGTGTATATCCAAAAATTCAAGACATGGAAATGGACATTAGAGGTAGAGATTTAAGCACAGGACTTCCAAAAACAATTACGGTTCATTCTAGCGAAATGCTAGAAGCACTATTAGAGACTGCTATGTTAGTAGTAGATGCTGTACATAGTGTTCTTGAAAAAACACCACCAGAACTTGCAGCAGATATTAGCGATAGAGGAATTTACATGACTGGCGGAGGTGCATTAATAGACGGTTTAGATAAACTTTTGCAAGAAAAAACCGGAATAAATGTAATGATAGCACAAGATGCCATCTCATGTGTTGCTCTAGGAACAGGAAAAGCATTGGACAATTTAGACGTGTTAGATGCTAAAAAAAGAAGAAGATAAAATCTTCTAAAATAAAAAGAATTCAATTTTTATATTGAATTCTTTTTTGCTTAATTTAGCAAACATATTTTGATGTTATTATTTATAGATAATTATAAATATTAGAGTAGCCACAGCGGTTTTGCATATGTTTTTTCGTGCTTTAGTCAAAGAAAAAACATATCAAAACGCAAGCGACGTGGCGGATAATTTTAAGGATATAAATAGTAAATAAAAAAATTTGAACGACAAGTCAAATTTAGCTTTTTATGTTGCATAAATTAATATAAAATTATATAATTACATTGTATATTTAAACAAAACTTATACAAATTTTTTAATTGTTTTTTGCAATTAAAAATTACAATTAAAGGTGAAATTTATGAATAAAACAAAAAGAAAAATATTTGAAACTTCTATGAAACTATTTGCTGAAAAAGGCTACGATGCCACTAGTATTGAAGAAATTACAGCAACAGTAGGAGTTGCAAAAGGAACTTTATACTATCATTTTTCTAGTAAAGAAGAAATTTTTAATTTTTTAATAGAAGAAGGAGTAAAATTATTAAAAAATAGCATAGCAATTAAAACAGACAAATTGGATAATTCATTAGATAAAATAAGAGCAATTGTTTTAATACAAATAAAAATATTAGTAAAATACGAAAATTTTATGACAATAATATTAAGTCAAATATGGGGCACAGATGCAAGGTCACAAATGTGCAAAAACTATGTATTTGAATATATACAAATGATAGAAGAAATTGTTAAAGAAGGAATAAAAAAAGGCGAAATAATTGAAGGAGACTCTAACGTAATTGCATCTGGTATTTTTGGATTTACATGTTCAAGTTTAATATACAAAATGAGACATGAAAATAAAGAGCTAGATGTCGCAAAATTAGATAGAGAAATAGAAAAATCTTTTATAAAAAAATTAAAACCATAAAACAAAAGGAGTGTAAAAAAATGAGAGGATTAGGCAATTTTAAAGTACCAAATTTCAAGTTTCCAAAATTTAAAATGAAAGAGTTATCTCAAATAGATGAGGTAAAGTTAGACTATGATACTATTGAAAAAGCAAAGGAAGAAGAGTCAAAAAAAGAGACTAAAAATTACACACCAACAAATTATTCTACAATGAAAGAAATTTTTGAAAAATCAATAAAAGAATATGCTGGTAAAGAATTTATTGTTGAAAAATTTGATCCAAAGGGAAAATTTACAGAAATTAGCTATGAAAAATTTGGTCAAGATGTTATAGCATTTGGAACAGCACTAACCAGAAAATTAAATTTAAATGAAAACTCAAGAATTTTAATTGTTAGTGAAACCACATATCATTGGTATGTTTCATATATGGCAGTACTTTGCGGAAATGGAATAGCAGTTCCAACAGATAAAGAACTTCCAGACAATGAGCTTGAAAACGTAATAAAAAGGTCTAGAGCAGACGTAATAATATATTCTACTAAAAAAGAAGATTCTATAAAAAAAGTTTTACCAAATATTCCTAATGTAAAATACTTTGTAAAAATGTATTCAGAAGAAGGCTTAAATGGCAAAAATGTGGGAATGAAATATTTAATTGAAGAAGGAAAAACTTTGGTTAATAACGGAGACGACGTTTATGCAAAAGTGCAAATTGTACCAGATGATTTCAAAGTTTTGTTATTTACTTCTGGAACAACTTCAAACGCAAAGGGTGTTATGCTATCTAGCAGAAACTTAGCAGAAAACATAAATGCAGTATCTGCTTATGTAAAAATATATCCAGAAGATAGGTTCTTTTCAGTATTACCACTACACCATACTTACGAATCTACAATTGGATTTTTACTTCCAATGGCTTGCGGTTCTTCAATAGCTGTTTGCCAAGGCTTAAAATATATTGTGCCAAACTTGCAAGAAACAAAACCATCATGCATGCTTGCAGTTCCACTTTTAATTGAAAGTTTATATAGAAAAATAAATGCAAACATTAAAAAGAGCAAAAAAGAAGCCCTAGTTAATTCTATGATTCATGTGACAAATGCTTTAAAAGCAGTTGGAGTAGATATAAAACGTAAAGTGTTTGCAGAAATTCATGAAAATTTAGGAGGAAAATTAAGAATTATTGTATCTGCTGCAGCGCCAATTGATGCAAAAGTTGGCAAATGGGTAGAAGATATAGGAATACTCTTCTTACAAGGATATGGTTTAACAGAAACAGCACCAATAGCAGCGCTAACCCCTGAATTCAAGCCAAAAGTAGGTTCGGCAGGAAAAGCGGTTTTCTCAGCAGAACTTAAAATAGATTCTCCAAACGAAAACGGAGAAGGTGAAGTCCTTATAAAAAGCCCTACATTAATGCTTGGTTATTACGAGGATGATATGGCAACAAACGAAGTAATAGATGTAGAAAATGGAGAAAGATGGTTCCATTCAGGTGACGTTGGTTACTTAGATAAAGATGGTTTCTTATATATTACTGGTAGAAGCAAAAATGTAATTGTAACACAAAACGGTAAAAATATATATCCAGAAGAAATTGAACTTTTATTATCTCAAATTACAGAAATTAAAGAATGTATGGTATATGGAAAAGAAGATGAAGAAAACAAAGATAATAAAGAACTTATTATTACAGCAAAAGTAATTCCAAATAATGAAGAAATAGAAGAAAAATACGGAAAAGATCTA
>CANQRY010000030.1 GCA_947626335.1 uncultured Clostridia bacterium
ACTACACAAGTGATGTAATAGGTGGATTTTTAATTTCAATTTCGTATTTAATAATATATACAAAAGTTATAAACAAATTTGTACTAGAGAAAAATTGAATATTATAGTAAAAACAAAAATAGGAGGATTTCATCTTGAGAAGAATTACAGATTTTATTGTAAACAAAAGACATTTTATTTTGGTTTTATTTATTGTTTTAACAATTATTTCTGTTATATTATCATCAAAAGTAAAAATTAACCGTGATATAGCTAAGTATTTACCAGATACATCTGAAACAAGAATTGGCATGGATATTATGGAAGAAGAATTTTCAGAAACAGAAAGCAGTACTTTAAATTTAATGTTCGAAAATTTGCCAAATGAAGAAAAGTTGAACATAAAAAATGAATTAGAAAAAATAGACGGAATAGAAAGCATAGACTATGATGATACAGAAAAATATAACAAAGATAATTATACATTATATGTTATTACAGTAGATGGAGAATCAGATTCAAAAGAAGCGGCTAATATATATAATGAAATTACAGAAAAATATAAAGATTATACTATTTATACAAGTGGAAATATATCTGAAAGTAATAAATCAGCACTTCCTTTATGGATTGTTGTACTTGCTGTTGTAAGTGCATTAGTTATTTTACTTATAATGTGCGAATCTTATGTAGAACCATTTTTATTTTTAACAGCAATATTAATGGCAGTTGCTTTAAACAAAGGAACAAACATAATATTTTCAAGTATATCTAATATTACAGATTCAATTGCAGCAATATTGCAAATGGCATTATCAATGGACTACTCAATAATGCTAATGAATAGGTATGACCAAGAAAAGAAACTTGAAAAAGATAAAGTAAAAGCAATGAAAAATGCACTATATAAAGCATTTCAAGCAATATCAAGTAGTTCTGTTACAACAATAGTTGGACTTTTAGCATTAGTATTTATGAGTTTTAAAATTGGAAAAGATTTAGGATTTGTTTTAGCAAAAGGTGTATTATTTAGTTTAATTTGCATTTTCTTTGTACTTCCATCTTTAATACTAATGTTTGATAAATACATAGAAAAAACTAAAAAGAAAGCTCCAAATATTAAGTTAAACAAAATAGGAAAAATAAGTTACAAAATCAGATTTGTTGCAATTCCCTTGTTTCTAATAATATTTATTACAAGCTTTATGTTAAAAGGAAATTTAGGAATTGACTATACAGATTCGCAAACAGATAAAATAGCAGAAGTTTTTACAGAAAATAATCAAATGGCTATTATATACAAAAATGAAGATGAAGAAAAAGTTTCAAAATATTTAAAAGAACTTGAAAATGAAGAAAATATAGATGAAGTTTTAGCTTATGGAAATACAATTAATGAAAAACTAACATTTGATAAATTAAATAATAAATTAAACGATTTAGGCCAAAAGGCTGATACAGAAGAGTATTTATTAAAAATAGTATATTACGACTATTATAATCAAAATAAAGAAAATAGCATGACTTTTAATGAATTTATAAATTTCATTGAAAAAGATGCATATAACAATGAAAAAGCAAGTAAAAAAATAGATGATCAAACTAAAAAAGATATTACTAGATTAAAAAATTTTATTACTATATCTTCAATGAATAAAAAGAAAACAGCAAGCGAAATATCTAGTATTTTAGGAATAGATAAAAGTAAAATAAATGATATTTTTACATATTATCTTTCTAAAAATAGTAATTCAAAAATTAGTTTAAATGAGTTTATTAACTTTATGAATAGGGATGTTTTAACAAATAAAAAATATGCATCTAAAATCGATTTGGCAAGTGTAAAACAGCTAAATACTTTAGCATCATTTACTAACAAAGAAGTATTACAAAAGAAAATGACAAGTACTGAAATATCAAAACTTTTTGGAATTGAAAATGATACAATGAATGAATTATACAAGTATTATGTTATTGTAAATGATACAAATGTAAAACTAACAATTTCAGAATTTTCAAACTTTGTATTAAACAGTGTATTAACAGATTCAAATTATGCAACTAGCTTTGATGAAGCTACAATAAAAAACATAAAATTATTAGCTACATTTAGCAATTTAAATGTAATCAACAAGCAAATGACCTCTAAAGAATTATCTAATTTGCTTGGAGTAAATGAAACATTAGTTAATCAAATATTATTTTTAAAATATAGTAGTAATTCGTTAGGATATACAAATGACGGAAACAAACCAGAAGTATACACAGCTACACCAGATGAATTTGCAAGTTTCATACTAAATAATGAAACATTAAAAAGCTCTGTTGATGAAGCTACGTTAAAGCAGTTACAATTGGTATTAATTATTATGGAGAGCGAAGAACAAAGTAAAGCATTTACACATGAAGAGATTTCTCAAATAATAGGTATTGATAGTAGCAGTATAAAAAACATATACACTTTATATGCTTTAAGTAAAAATGATACTAAACTTACACCACAAGAATTTGTAGATTTTATACTTAACCACAAAAATGATACTATGCTTGCAGACAAAATATCAAATAATACTATTAGCAATTTGAATTTAATTAAATCAGTTATAACCGGAGTTACTAATAACAAAAAATATACTAGTAGTGAGCTAAGTACACTTCTAGGAATAAATAAAGATAACACAAAATTGCTTTATGGGTTATATACGTCTAAATATGTAAATAAAAACCTAACTATTTCATTAAAAGAATTTGTTAATTTTTTACTTAATGATGTGTCTAAAAACAAAGAATATTCTGACAATTTTGATAAAGAGCAATTATCAAGGTTAAAAACAGTAAATAGCATTATGAGTGCTACAGTAAATGGTACTAAATATACCGCAGATGAAATATTTGCAATTATTAGTAAATTAAGTAATAACGTAGAAAAAAATACAGTAGAAATGCTTTATACGTATTATGGAAGTAGCAAACAGTATAATAATAAATGGAAAATGACAGTAGAACAATTTGTAAATCATTTAAATAACAATGTTTTAAAAGATGAAAGATTTACAGACTTTATAGAAGATGACATGAAAAACGACATAATAAACGCCAAAACAGATATAGAAGATGCAAAAGAACTATTAATAGGTAGTAAATATTCAAGGGTAGTTTTAAATACGAAATTTGCTAAAGAAAGTCCGGAAACCTTTGAATTTATACAAAACGTAAAAGATACACTTGGCAAAGATTTAACTAACTTTTACATAATAGGCGATTCACCTATGGCTTATGAAATTAGTCAAACTTTTGATAATGAGTTAAACACAATTACAATAATAACAATGATAGCTATATTTATTGTAGTTGTAGTTACATTTAAATCAATTTCTATACCTTTAGTTTTAGTATTAATAATACAAACCGCGGTTTATTTAACAATGGGAATATTATCAATTATAGGTGAAAATGTATATTTTATAGCAATACTTATTGTACAAAGTATATTAATGGGAGCAACAATAGATTATGCAATTTTATATACTTCATATTATATTGAAAACAGAAAAACTAAAGAAATAAAAGAAGCAATTATAGAGTCTTATAGTAAGTCAGTGCATGCTATTTTAACTTCAAGCTCAATTCTTATTATAGTAACTTTAATTATTGCAAACTTTGCGTCAGCCATTGCAGCTAAAATATGTAAAACAATTTCAGAAGGAACTATATGTTCTACAATTTTAATTTTAACATTATTACCAGCAATTTTAGCTTGCTTAGATAAATTTATAATAAAAAATAAAGAACATAAGGAGGAATGAAAAAATGTGCACAGCAATAACTTATACAACGAATAATCATTATTTTGGAAGAAACTTAGATTTAGAATATTCATATAATGAAACAATTACAATAACTCCTAGAAACTATGACTTTAAATTTAGACAGGTAAAAAATATAAGTAATCATTATGCAATTATAGGTATGGCTTATGTTGCAAATGATTATCCACTTTATTATGATGCTATAAATGAAAAAGGTTTGGGAATGGCCGGATTAAACTTTCCAGTAAATGCTAACTACAAAGAAATAGAAGAGGAAAAAAGCAATATAGCGCCTTTTGAATTTATACCATATATTTTGTCACAATGTTCAAATATAAAAGAAGTAAAAAAGCTATTAGAGAATATAAATATTGTAAAAATTGATTTTAGTAGTGAATTGCCGGTGTCGCCTTTACATTGGATAATTGCAGATAAAAATACTTCTATAATTGTAGAAAGTGTTAAAGAAGGATTAAAAATATATGATAACCCAGTTGGTGTTCTTACTAATAATCCAACTTTCGATATTCAGTTATTTAATTTAAATAATTATATGAGCTTATCAACAGAGAAGCCAGTAAATAACTTCTCAGAAAAGTTAAATTTACAAACTTATAGTCGTGGAATGGGTGCAATGGGATTACCAGGAGACTTATCATCTGCTTCTAGATTTGTAAAAGCAACATTTACTAAAATGAATTCAAAGTCTGGAAATTCAGAATCAGAAAGTATAAGTCAATTTTTCCATATATTAGGGTCTGTATACCAACAAAGAGGATGCGTTCACATGGGAGAAGGAAAATATGAGATAACTATTTATAGTTCTTGCTGTAATATGGATAAAGGAATATATTATTATACAACTTATGAAAATAGTCAAATTACTGCAATAGACATGAATAAAGAAAACTTAGATAGTACAAATCTTGTAAATTATAATTTAATAAAAGGACAACAAATACTTATGCAAAACTAAAAAACGAGAATAAATAAATTATATTAATTAAATTATGATAAAATAATAGTAAAAAGCTAAAAAAGGCTACACAAATAGAAAAAAATGTGTTATTATATTTAAAGTAAAAATATTTGAATTTAAAAGGAGGAATTAACCATGTCAGGACATAGCAAATGGCATAATATTCAAGCAAAAAAAGGAAAAGCAGATGCAGCAAGAGGAAAAATATTTACAAAATTAGGAAGAGAATTATTATTAGCAGTAAAACAAGGTGGTCCTGATCCGGCAGGAAACTCTAAATTAAAAGACGTTATAGCAAAATGTAAAGCAAACAATATGCCAAATGATACAATAAATAATGCAATAAAAAAAGCATCAGGTGCAGGAAGTGCAGAAAACTACGAAGAAATTACTTATGAAGGTTATGGCACAAACGGTGTAGCAGTTATTGTAGAGGCAAGCACAAACAACAAAAATAGGACAGCAGCAGACGTACGTCATGCATTTGATAGAGCAGGTGGAAATTTAGGAACAACAGGATGTGTATCATATTTATTTACCAAAAAAGGTGTCATAGTAATTGATAGAACAACTACTAATTTAACTGAAGATGATATGATGATGCTTGCATTAGATAATGGTGCAGAAGATTTTGAAGCAACAGATGAATGCTTTGAAATTACAACAGCACCAGAAGATTTTTCAAATGTAAGAGAAGCATTAGAAGCTAAAGGTCTAGAATTTTTAGAGGCAGAAGTTCAAATGGTTCCATCAACTTATATTGCTTTAAGCGAAACTGACGGACAAAAAATGCAAAGACTATTAGATGCCCTAGAAGACCTAGATGACGTAATGAATGTATATCATAACTGGGAAGAATAAAAAATAATATAAATAGTTCTAAAATAAAAAACATAGCATATATATTATATATATGACTATGTTTTTTTAATTTATATACAAAAGAGGTACAAGCTATGGAAGAAATACTAAACTTTTTTCCAGAAGAACTAAAAGAAATTATAAAAAAAAGAAAATTAAACTTCGTAGAAGAAATTAGAATTAGAGTAAATAAACCTATAATTCTAAAAAATGATAAATCAGAAGAAGTAATAAACTATTTAATAACCATGGAAACAATTCTGCAAATCTTACAAAAAATATGTGAAAATTCCATTTACTCTTACCAAAACCAAATATGTGAAGGTTTTATAACTTTAAAAGGAGGGCATAGAGTAGGAATTACACGGAAATGCAGTTATTAAAGAAGGTAAAGTTATAAATATAAGTTATATAAATAGTTTGAATTTTCGTATTGCTAGGCAAGTTCTAAACTGTAGTAATTCTGTAATTCCATATATATTAAATACATATAATAAACAAATATATAACACACTTATAATTTCTCCACCTGGATGTGGAAAAACTACTTTACTAAGAGATATTATAAGAAAAATTAGTAATGGTATTCCAGAAATGAACTTTAATGGCTTAACTTGTGGGGTAGTAGATGAAAGAGGAGAAATATCAGCAACATATAGGGGAATTGCTCAAAATGATATTGGAATTAGAACAGACGTAATAGATAATATTCCCAAAGCCGTTGGAATGAAAATGCTTATACGCTCTATGGCACCAAAAGTTATTATAGCAGATGAAATAGGAAGCATAGAAGATATAGAAGCTATTGAATATGCAGTTTCGTCAGGTGTAAAAGGAATTTTTACGGCTCATGCTGGAAGCTTAGAAGAAATAAAAAGTAATCCAATTTTAAATTTGCTTTTAAAAGACAAAATTGAAAGAATTTTATTATTAGATTTTAATCGCAAAATTCACTTAATATATAGCAAAAAAGATAAATATGAAAATATTGCTTAAAAATTATATAGGAGGATAAATACATGTTAATTTTAAAAATACTTTTACTAGCTTTAATTGTAGGTGTAAGCAGTATGATAGGAATACTGTTTTCTAAAAAATATATAAATCGTGAAAAAGAAATAAGAGAGTTAAAGGCAGCATTAAGCATGTTTTCTACAAAAATAAAATTTACTTATGAGCCAATTCCTAGTTTATTTATGGAAATTGCAAATAAAAATAAAGGAAATGTTGGAAATATTTTTGCAAGAGCAGCTGAAATAATGAAGGAAAAGCCAGCAGGAGAGGCGTGGGAGCAAGCATTATGTGACACAAACAATAATTTTAATAAAGAAGATATGGAAGTTATTAAGAGTTTAAGTAAAATGCTAGGACAAACCGATATAGAAGGACAAATTAGCGAAATAGAAGTTGTTAATGAATTTTTAAGTTCACAATTAGAAAAGGCGGTAGAAGAAAGAAGAAAAAACGAAAAAATGTATAGAACTCTAGGAATTGTTACAGGTCTTACAATAGCAATTATTTTAATTTAATTTAAAGTATTTTAAAAAAGAAAGGGGAGCTTAAATAGAGCTTTATTTTTAAAAAGCCTTAAGCAAAATAAAAACATGGATATTAGTTTACTATTTAAAATAGCAGCAATAGGAATTTTGGTTGCAGTTCTATATCAAGTGTTAGTAAGGGCAGGACGAGAGGATCAAGCAATGATGACAACATTAGCAGGCTTAGTTATTGTTTTAACATTAGTAATAAAAGAAATAAGTACATTATTTACAAATGTAAGAACAATGTTTGGCTTGTAAGAAAAGGAAGTTAGAGTATGGATATTATAAAAATAATAGGAGTAGGACTAATTGCTTTAATAATAATTGTAATTGTAAAACAATATAGACCAGAATTTACTATATATGTTTCATTAATTGCAGGTGCACTTATTTTAATGCTAATAATGGATAAAATGAGTGCAATTATAGATCTTCTAACTACACTTTCGAACAAAACTGCAATAAATAATGAATTTTTAATTCTACTAATTAAAATTACAGGAATAGCTTTTTTAACAGAATTTGCAGTTAGCATTTGCAAAGACACAGGCGAAACTGCAGTTGCAAGTAAAGTCGATTTAGGAGGAAAAATAATAATAATATCTATGTCAATTCCAATTATTGCAAGCCTTTTAGAAACAGTAATAAAAATTTTACCGTAAATAATTCTAGCAAAAATAAGAAAGGTTATACAGATGAAAAAAATATTTAAAATAATAGTTTTAATAATTATATATTTTTTTTTAATAAATACTATTTCTCTAGGGGCAGATAATAATTTGGAATCTTCAAGACAAGAAATTATGGAATCGCAGCAAAATAGCTTAAATATTACAGGATTTATAAAAGAAGCACAAAAATACACCAAAGATAGTTTTGAAGATATAAATTTAAATAATTTATTTACATCTGCAATTAGTGGAAAAATTGATAACACAATTATTATTAAAAGTATAACAAAAATATTAGGAAAAGAACTAGTAGACTGTATAACTGTTTTGGGAAGCATAATAATTATAATTGTAATTCATAGTATTTTAAAAAGTATTAGTGAAGGGCTAAATAATAAAGGTATTTCCCAAATTACGTATTATGTACAATATATTTTAATAGTAACTTTAATAATGGGAAATTTTACAAATATAATTTCAATGGTGAAAACTAGCATACAAAATTTAGTTGGATTTATGAACAGCTTAGTACCGCTTTTAATTACTTTAATGCTAACTACTGGAAATATTGCTTCAGCAGGGCTTTTAGAACCAATTATTTTATTTATAATTACTTTTATAGGAAATTTTATTACAAGTATTTTAATACCATTTGTGTTAATTGCCACTGCGCTTAGTGTTGTTTCAAAAGTTTCAAGTAGAATACAAGTAGACAAGCTATCTAAATTTTTTAATTCTACAGTTGTTTGGGTATTAGGAGTTGTTTTAACATTATTTGTTGGAATTATATCAGTAGAAGGTAGTCTAAGTAGCACAGTAGATGGTGTTACAGCTAAAACTGCTAAGGCAGCAGTTTCTAATTTTATACCAGTAGTGGGAAAAATATTAGGAGATGCTGTAGATACTGTAATTGGATGTAATAATGTTTTAAAAAATGCACTTGGAATTTTTGGAGTAATAATTATTATTGGTATTTGTATTGCACCAATTATAAAACTAAGTTTGCTAATGGGGCTGTACTATTTAGCAGGTGCACTATGTCAGCCAATTGCAGATGAAAAAATAGTAAAATTACTTGAAGAAATGGGAAATACCTTTAAAATGTTGCTTGCAATAATGTGTGGAGTGTCTGTAATGCTAATTGTGGGAACTACATTAGTTATTAAGATTACTAATAGTGGTTTAATGTACCGATAAATGTTGGAAAACAATTACAATTCTTTTCCAACATAATTTGTGTACAAAGAAGGGATGAAATGAAAAAATGGAATGGGTTAGTAATTGGATACAAGGAATTATAGTAACAGTTATTATTTGCACCATCATTGAAATGATACTTCCTGAAGGAAATAATAAAAAGTATATTAAAGTAGTAATTGGAGTATACATTCTTTTTTCAATAATATCACCTGTAATTACTAAAATAACAGGTAGTAATTTTAAATTATCAAATACATTTGATTTAAACGAATATATAGAGGCATCTAGTAAAAGCACATATAACAGTATAGAAAAAAATCAAGATGCACAAATAAAAGAAATTTATGAGGCAAGCCTTAAATGCGACATGATAGAAAAAATAGAAAACAAAGGATATAAAGTAACTAAAATAGTGCTTGATATTGATAATGATGAAAATTATACTTTAAAAAAGATAACATTAAATGTAAATAAAGTAGAAAAAGAGAATACTAATAAATCGGTGGAAAATGTTAATGAAATAAAAGTTGATATTAAAAACAGCAATAATACAAATAATAACTCTAAAAATGAGCAAATAGCAAGTAAAGAGCAAAAAGAATTAAAACAATACTTAAGTAGCGTTTATGAAATTGATGAAAAAAATATTAGTATAAATTAAAAAAGGAGGCATAAGCTTATGCTAAAAGACAAAATAAAGCAGTTAATAGAAAAGGGGGAACAAACTCAAAACAAAAAGAAAATTGAAAATTTAGCAATATTTTTAGTTATTTTAATAGTAACATTATTGGCTATTAACTTTATTTGGAAGGAAGACTCTAGCAAAAAAGAACCTGCAACTGACCAAAATAAAAAGCTAGCCCAAGAAGATGAAGAAATAGTTCAAACTTCATCACTTGATTTACAAAGCAAGTTATCTACACAATTAGAAGAAATACTAAAAAATATTAAAGGTGTTGGAGAAGTAAAAGTGTTAATTACGTATTTGCAAACCAGTCAAACAATACCAATGTATAATGAAGATACTTCTCAAACAGATACAGAAGAAACAGATACAAGTGGAGGAAAAAGAAAGGTAGTTTCAACAGAAGTAAATAAGGAAATTATTTATCAAGAAGAAAATGGAGAAAAACAGCCAATTACACAAAGTATTATTAGCCCTAAAATAGAAGGGGCAATTGTTACAGCTGAAGGGGCATCTAATGCAGAAGTAAAGTCTAATATTATACAAGCTGTAGAGGCAGTTACTGGAATTTCATCACATAAAATTCAAGTTTTTGCAATGCCATAATTTAATTAAAAGGAAGGTAAATAAAAATGAAAAATTTAAAAAAGAATCAAGTAGTTATTTTTGTTGTAGCTCTTATGCTAGTAGCAGCAGGGTATTTAAGTTATACAAACGAACACTCATTACAAAATAATTTATTGCCAACTAGCAGTTTAGCAGATTCAGAACAAATTGCAGCTATTGGAGATGCTACTTTAGTTAATGCTAATGGAGTTAAAGAAAATGTAGTAGAAACAAATAGTATAGAAAATGAGGTGCAAATAAATAAAGAAAACGAACAAAACATATCAAAAGATGATTATTTTACACAATCTAGACTAGATAGAGATAGCATGTATTCACAAATGCTAGAAAACTATCAAAAAATCTTAGAAACTAATGATTTAAGCGAAAAAGAAAGGGAGTCTGCACAATCTGAAATAAAAAGAATTAACAATGAAAAAAATGCTATTATGATAGCAGAAAATTTAATAAAAACAAAAGAATTTGAAGATGTAGTAATATTTGTAAATAACGGAAATGTAAGTGTAATTATAAAGGCACAAAAATTAAGTGAAAATCAAATTGCACAAATTCAAAATATTATAACAAGAGAGCTAGGAGTACAAGTAACAAAAATTAATGTAAGTAATAAATACTAATATTGCTATTTTACATAAAACATGATATAATTTGTATACTACTTTCTGTAGAATGGTCTATAAATAATTTTTTAGACCGAAAATGTTAAAACTTATTTTTAAAGGAGGAAAAGCTTAAAGTTAAATTCCTGATATAAACATAATAAGCAATACTTTCTAGGAGGGAAAATAATGAGCGCGTATGACAACAAGTATCCGAACCAAGTGGGACTTTATGGAAATATTGTAAAAAATAGTTCCTATAAAGGTTCGACTAAAGTTCGGGGAGTACCGTATGTACCTGCAATAATTCAGGTCACTGAAGTAAACCAAAAACAGAGAAATATTCCAATTCTTTTACCCAAAGATTATGAACCTCAAAATGGTGTACGCATTTACGGACAATTACATGGCATTATTGTAAAATTAAGCAAAAGCAATAAAACAAAAAGCAGACTTTTCGTGTTTCCACACATAATATCTGAAGTGATTCCCCAAAAACCTAATTATGTGTTTTTAGAAGGAACCATCAAGAGCAAACCATTTTACAGAATAAATAACCTGAATAAAGAATTTGTAAAAGTATGGATTGAGGTTCCTGATGCTGAAGATCGTTATGCCTCAGTCGCCTGCATGGCGTTTGGAAACATGGCTAGAAGAATTCGTGACATGCAAAAAGGAATGCAACTTACAATTGAGGGAAAACTTAGAGCAGAAAAAGGAAACATTGATGTTCTTATCTGCAAAAAATTCTAATTATTTGAATTTGAACAAGAAATAAGTTTTAACATAAAAAGGGCACATTTAAATATGTGCTCTTTTTGTATAAATTTTTTTAATTTAGTTGTATTTTTTTTATTTATTGATATAATAATGAAGGAAAATAATTTTTAAGCGGAGGTTTATATGATAAAAAGAGTTGCAATACTAGCAAACGGTGGAGATGTATCAGGATTTAATGCTGTAATTAGAGCAATTATAAAAACAGCAGAAAATAATAATATAGAATGTTATGGATTTATAGAAGGCTATAGAGGGTTAGTAGAAAATAATTATGTACAATTATGTACAAACAGTACAGGAAATGCAATAGGAATATTGCCAAAAGGCGGTTCTATTATAGGTTCTTCTACCAATTCTAATGTATTTTGCTACCCAGTACAAGAAAATGGAGAAACAGTATATAAAGACTTATCAGATATATGTGTAGAAAATATTAAAAAAGATGAAATTGATTGTTTATTTACTTTAGGAGGAGATGGAACTCAAAAATCTGCCAGAGACCTATCTTTAAAAGGAATAAATGTTATAGGAGTTCCAAAAACAATAGACAATGACGTAGCTTGTACAGAAATTACATTTGGATATAACACAGCAGTTTCTGTTGCAGCAGAAGCTTTAGATAGACTTCATACAACAGGAGCTACACACCATAGAATTATGGTATTAGAAGTAATGGGTAGATATGCTGGCTGGATTGCGCTAGAATCTGCAATAGCAGGTGGTGCAGATGTTGCACTTATTCCAGAAATTCCTTATGATATTAATAGTGCTGCAAGAAAAATAATGAACCGCAAAAATCGTGGAAAGGAATTTAGCATTGTTGTAGTTGCGGAAGGTGCTAAGCCAATAAATGGAGAAATTAGCGTAAAATCAGTTACAAACAATGGAAAAGGAGTAGATAACAATAAATTAGGCGGTGTAGGCGAAATAGTTGCACAAAAATTACAAGAATTAACAGGACTAGAAGCAAGATGCACTGTTTTAGGCTATATGCAAAGGGGTGGAAGCCCAACAGCTTTTGATCGAGTACTTTCTACAAAATATGGGGCAAAAGCAATGGAACTTGCATTAGAAGGCAAATTTAACGTATTAACAGTTATAAAAGACGGCAAACTAGATAGTGTACCATTAGAATTGGTAGTTGGAAACAACAAAGAAATAGGAGCAGTTTCAGGTAATACTCCTGAAAGTAATATTCGTAAAGTTAATATGGACCATGACTTAGTAAAAACAGCAAGACATATTGGTATTAACTTAGGAGACTAAAAATAAAAGGGGAATATAAATGACAGATTTTAAGCAAAAACTAGCAGAGCAAATTAGCAAAGCAGTAAACTTACCAGAAAATGAAATATATGAATATATAGAAGTACCATCAGATGAAAAAATGGGCGACTTTTCATTTCCTTGCTTTAAATTAGCAAAAGAATTAAAAAAAGCACCTCAAATAATAGCAGAAGAAATAAAAGAAAAAATTAAATTTGAAGAACAAATTGTGCAAAAAGTAGAAGTAGTAAATGGTTACCTAAATTTTTATGTAGAGCCACTAGCATTTATTACAAATGTTTTAAATGAAATTTCTGAAAAAAGCGAGAATTATGGAAAAAGCACTATAGGAAACGGAAAAAATATTGTTATAGATTATTCTGCACCAAACATTGCTAAACCATTCCATATAGGGCATTTACGTTCTACGGTAATAGGAAATGCTATTTATAAAATTTATAAATTTTTGGGGTATAATTGTATAGGAGTTAATCATTTAGGGGATTATGGAACACAATTTGGAAAATTAATTGAAGGTTATAAGCTATGGGGAAAAGAGTACAACATTGAAGAAAATCCAATTGATGAACTTACAAAAATTTATGTTAGAATAAATAATCTTTGCAAAGAAGATGAAACTGTTTTAGAAAGTTGCAGAAATAATTTCAAAAAATTAGAAGATAAAGACCCAGAATGTTTAGAATTATGGACAAAATTTAGAGAGCTTAGTTTAAAAGAATTTCAAAAAGTTTATGATTTATTACAAGTTACATTTGACTCTTGGAATGGAGAGGCATTTTATTCTGATAAAATGCCAGAAGTTGTAGATATTTTAAAACAAAAAAATTTACTTAAACCATCAGAAGGAGCATTAGTAGTAGACTTATCAGAAAAAAATATGCCACCTTGTATTATTGAAAAAACAAATGGGTCTACAACATATGCAACACGTGATTTGGCTGCAATACTATATAGAGCAAGGAACTATGATTTTGATAAGGCACTTTATATAACTTCTTATGAGCAAATACTTCATTTTAAACAAATTTTTGAAGTAGCAAAATACTTAAATTTAGACGAAAAATACACACAAAATTTAGTACATATACCTTTTGGAATGATACAACTAAAAAGTGGAAAAATGTCTACCAGAGAAGGAAATGTAATAAAACTAGAAGATTTACTAAATGAAGCAATTTCTAGAGTTAATGAAATTATAAATGAAAAAAATCCAAATTTGGAAAACAAAGAAGAAATTGCTAAAAAAATAGGAATTGGAGCTGTTATATTTAATGATTTATATAATAGCAGAATTAAAGACGAAATATTTGATTGGGATACAATGCTTAACTTTAATGGAGAAACAGGTCCATATATGCAATATATTTATGTAAGAACAAAAAGCTTACTAGAAAAAGCAGGTTATATACCAAAATTAGAGCAAGTAAATTTTGAAAACTTACAAGATGAAGCATCATTAAAAGTAATTAAACTATTATATAATTTTCAAGATATATTACTTCAATCTGCAGAAAAATATGAACCATATATACTAGCAAGATATCTTATAAATTTGGCACAAAGTTTTAGTAGTTTTTACAATGAAAATAAAATAATATTAGATGATAAATCTATTCAGGATGCAAGATTATATTTAACTTATAGTGTAGGATTAGTGCTAAAAACAGGCGCAAGCCTTCTTGGTATTCAAATGCCAGATAGAATGTAGTAAATAAATAAAAAATAAAAAAACACTATTATTTTAAAAAATAATATGATAGAATAAGAACATAAAAATTGTAACAATAATTTGAATTTATAATAATATATAATAAATTTAATATTTTAGGAGGAAACAGTGAGGAAATATTTTGGAACAGACGGAATTAGAAGAATTGCTAATACTGAACTCTCACCAAGTTTAGTTTATCGTGTTGCAAAAGCAGGTGCTTATGCACTTTCAAAACATACAAATAATGTACCAACTATTTTAATAGGAAGAGATACTAGAATTTCAGGAACTTTAATTGAATCTGCAATGACAGCTGGATTTTTAAGCTATGGAGCAAATGTTAAAAGTCTAGGAGTTATTCCAACTCCAGGAGTTGCATATTTAACAAAAAAATTAAAAGCAGATGCAAGTGTTGTTATTTCAGCTTCACACAATACATATGAATTTAATGGTGTAAAATATTTCAGTAATAAAGGAATGAAAATTCCAGATGAAATAGAAGAAGAAATAGAAGAAATAATGGATTCAGATAAATTAGATGACTTCACAGCTGTAAACGATAAAATAGGTGTTTCAGAAGTAAGAACAGATTTATTAGATGAATATGTATATTTCTTCAGAAAAAATTTCGAAGAAGAATTTGAAAACTTTGAACTTAAAGATTTTGTTGTAGCAATAGATACTGCAAATGGTGCTACTTATTCTGTAGCAGATAAAGTATTTACTGCATTAGGAATTAAACATTACATTATGAATAATACACCAAATGGAGTAAATATAAATGAGAACTGTGGATCTACTCATTTAGATATGCTAAAAAAATATGTAGTAGAAAATAATTGTAATTTAGGAATAGCATATGATGGTGATGGTGACAGATGCTTAGCAATAGACGAAAATGGAAACGAAATAGATGGAGATATATTGCTTGCAATTATTTCTAATTACATGAAAGAAAAAGGAACATTAAAAAATAATACAATAGTAGCAACTGTTATGAGTAATTTAGGATTAAAAAAATATGCTGAAGCAAATGGACTAAATTTAATTCAAACAAAAGTTGGAGATAGATATGTTCTAGAAGAAATGCTTAAAAACGATTATAACATAGGAGGAGAACAATCAGGTCATATAATCTTTTTAGACTATAACCCTACAGGAGACGGAATATTAACTTCATTAATGTTAATTAGAGTTATGCTTGAAAAACAAAAATCAGCATCTGAGCTAGCAAAAATTATTCAAATATATCCACAAATATTAGTAAATGCAAAAGTTTCAAGTGATAAAAAAGATAATTATAAAGATGACCCAGAAATTTTGCAAGAAATTCAAAATTTAGAAAAAGAATTTTCTGGAAATGGTAGAGTTTTAATTAGGCCTTCTGGAACAGAGCCATTAATTCGTGTTATGATAGAAGGAGAAGACCAAAATTATATAAAAGAAAAAGCAGAAAATTTAGCGAAACTCATAGAACAAAAGTTAAAATAGTAGTATACTTTTATGGATGATAAGATAAATATGCGGACATTACGAGTTTTTAAGATAAAAATACCAAATTAAAAATTCGTAATTATGCTTTTTATATAAAAAGATGCAATAGATGCACCTTTAAATAAATAAACAAAGGAGGAATAAAAAAATGCCATTAGTTAATTTTACAAACCCAGTTTCAATACTTGTAGCACTAGTATTATTTTTATTAGTACTATACTTGGGAAAGGAAATGAAAAAATCATGGATAATTGCTTTATTATTATTTGCATTTGTAGCAATATTAATTGGGCATACGGTAGAATTTATGACTATTGTTGGTAAAAATCAAGAATTATATCAATCAGTTACAGGTTCAGCCACATTTGATTTAATATTTATTTTCTTGTCATTCATTTCTTATTTATGGATTGATTCTTTAGAAGTAAAAGAAGGCAAAAAGAAAAGCATAGATAATAGTTTAGAATGGTTTTGGAACAAAGTATAATTACATATAAATAAAGAAAGGAAGATTGAACAAAAGTTATGCCAAAATTTTATTTAACAACTCCTATTTATTATCCAAGCGGAAAATTTCATATAGGAACTGCTTATACAACTACATTAGCAGATACAATTAAAAAATACAAACAAGCCAGAGGTTATGATGTATATTTGCTTACTGGTATGGACGAGCATGGCCAAAAAATCCAGCAAGTTGCTGAAAAAGAGGGAAAAACTCCACAAGAACACGTAGATTTAATGGCGGAAGAAGCTAAAAAACTATGGAAGTTAATGGAAATTGACTATGATGATTTTATTCGTACAACACAGCCAAGACACGAAAAAGTAGTTGAAGAAATATTTGATAGGCTAATGGAACAAGGGGATATTTATCTCTCAGAATATGAGGGATGGTATTGCATGCCTTGTGAAACTTACTTTACAGAAACACAATTAGTAGACGGAAAATGTCCTGAATGTGGTAGAGAAGTTAAAAAAATGAAAGAAGAGTCATATTTCTTTAATATGAAAAAATATGCTAATAGGTTAATAGAATTTTATAACCAAAATCCTAACTTTATTTTACCAGAATCAAGAAAAAATGAATTATTTAATAACTTTTTAAAACCAGGCTTAGAAGATTTGTGCGTTAGTCGTACAAGCTTTGACTGGGGAGTTAAAGTAAGAAAAGACCCAAAACATGTGGTATATGTATGGCTAGATGCTTTAACAAACTATATTACTGCATTAGGGTACTTATCAGAAGATGATACTTTATTAAAAAAATATTGGCCAGCAGATTTGCATCTTGTTGGTAAAGATATAATACGTTTCCATGGTCTTTACTGGCCAATTTTCTTAATGGCGCTTGGATTACCACTTCCAAAGCAAATTTATGCACATGGCTTTATAATGATGAAAGATGGAAAAATGTCAAAATCAAAAGGAAATGTTATATATCCAGAGCCTTTAATTGAACGTTATGGATTAGATGCATTTAAATATTTTATTTTAAGAGAAATGTCATATAGCCAAGACGGAACATTCACACCAGAAGCCTTTGTTGAAAGATTTAATTTTGATTTATGCAATGATTTAGGAAATTTACTTAATAGAACAATTGGAATGATAAATAAATACTTTGGTGGAGAAATAAAAGAATATAACCAAAATGTATCTAGTTTAGATAAAGAAGTTGAAAACTTTTCAAATGGTGTAATACATGAAGTAGAAGGCTGTTTTGACACATATCATATAAGTCAAGCAATTAGTGAAACATGGAATTTAGTTTCAAGAACTAATAAATATATAGATGAAACTATGCCATGGGTACTATATAAAGAAGAAAAACTTGAGGAACTTCAAAGTACAATGTATCATTTAGTAGAAAATTTAAGAAGAATAGCAATTTTAATTTCGCCATATATGGTTCATACTTCTAAAAAAATGCTAGATCAACTTAATATTCCAAATGAATTAAGAACTTGGGATAGCCTAAGTAAATATGATCAAATTAAAAACTTAAAAGTAACAGATAAACCAGAAGTTTTATTTGCGAGACTAGATCAAGAACAAGAAATTGAAATAATAAAAACTATGATGAAATAAACAAAGGAGCAATCAAATGAAGCAAATAATAATAATTAACGGTAGTGGAGGAGTTGGAAAAGATACTTTTGTAGAATTTTGCAAGAAATATGCAAGAGTTTTAAATATTTCTTCAGTTGATAAAGTAAAAGAAGCAGCAAACATATTAACAGGTTGGAATGGCGAAAAAGATGAAAAATCAAGAAAATTATTATCTGATTTAAAAGATTTAGGTATTAAATACAATGACGCACCTTTAAAATATATATCAGAAAAAGCAGAAGAATTCAAAAACTCAACTGATGAATTGATGTTTATACATGTTAGAGAATGTGAAGAAGTAGAAAAATGCAAAAATAAATGTAATGCAAGAACACTTCTAATTACAAATAAAAATGTAGCTGCTATCAGTTCTAATGTTTCAGATAGAGAAGTTGCAAATTACAAATATGATTATTATATAAAAAATGATGGTACTCTAGAAGAATTAGACATGAAAGCAAAGGAATTTGTAAGTAATTTTAAATAAGTATTAAATAAAAAAGTGGCTATTGCTAGTCACTTATTTTTATGATATTATCTTTTTAAATAAAAGTTTAAAGGTGATAAAAATGAATAAAAAATTAAAAAATGTTCTAATTATTATTTTAATATTAGTAGCGTTAGTATTATTAGTGTTGACGTTTTTTTTAGTAGATTCATCAAGAGCTAAAAATGGACAAAAACCGATATTTTGTATTAAACGTCCAGGAGAATATCTTGATGGAGGAACAAAAGAATATTATGGTCTAGGGTATAAAGTAATATGTTTTCATACAATAGGTGGCTATAATGAAGTTAAAATTGGTTCTTTTAAAATGCAATATAATGATTTTGATGAAGAAATCAATGATTTTTTAAGTAAAGTAGTTATTGAGTCTGAACCTTTAGAAGAAAATGAATCTAAAGAATATATGGAAATAGAAGGAACAGAGGCACAGGAAATCGAACAAATCTTTAGTGATTTAAATTTTACTACAGAAAATTGTGGCAGAACAGATCATAACTATATAATTACTATTAGAAGCGAAGCTATATCATATAGAATTGGAATTTATACTGAATGTCATATTACAAATGGAACTCAAGAAGCTGTATTAAGTAGAGAAGACTCAAATAAGTTAATTGAAATTATAAATCGTCATAAAAACAATAATGCATAAATTGTAAGTAATGCTTATTTACAATTTTCTTCTTTTTTGGTATATTTAGGTAAAATAGTAATTTGATAAGTAATAGGAGGAAAGTAAAATGAAAAATATTCTAAAAAAATCAGGTTGGGCAGATATAGTAGTATCTATAGTTTTTGCTATAATTGGTATATTTATGATAGTAAAAACAGATTTAGCAATTAAAATAATATCTTATATTTTAGGAGCAATG
>CANQRY010000031.1 GCA_947626335.1 uncultured Clostridia bacterium
ACCGAACACAGAAGTCAAGCTCTAATGTGCCGAAAATATTTGCGGGTTACCCTGCTGAGAAAATAGGTTGTCGCCAGATTTTTTTTGCTTATTAAAAAGAAAAAAGAAACTAGAAATTAGAATTTTTTAATTTGTGGTTTCTTTTTTTCTTAAGTTGTATTATAATATACAATATTTATATTTTTACACTAAAAAGCAAATAGAGGAAGAATGTTTTAGGTATATAAATATATCACAAATAATATTATTTAAAAGTAAACAAGAGGGGATTTTTTATGAGCAAAGTAGTTTGGAAACCAGGAACTTTTATTTATCCATTACCAGTTGTAATGGTATCATGTGGAACTATGGAAAAAAGTAATATTATAACTGTAGCATGGACAGGAATTATAAATTCAGAAAAACCAATGTGCTATATTTCTGTAAGAAAAGAAAGATATTCACATGACATTATAAAAAATTCAAAAGAATTTGTTATAAATTTAACTACTAAAGACTTAGCATATGCTACAGATTGGTGTGGCGTAAAAACCGGGGCAAAAGTAGATAAATTTAAAGAAATGAAATTAGAAAAAGAAAAAGCAAATTTTGTTAAATGCCCAGCTATAAAGCAAAGTCCTGTTTCAATTGAGTGCAAAGTAAAAGAAATAAAACAATTAGGAAGTCATGATATGTTTATAGCAGAAATTCTTTCAATAGATGCTGATGAAAAATATATAGATAAAAAAGGTGCATTTGATATATCTAAATGTGACTTAATTACATATGCAAATGGTAAGTATTTTGCATTAGGAAAAATACTTGGAAAATTTGGTTATTCTGTACAAAAAAATAAATTCAAAACAGTAAATACAAAAATTGCAAAAAAGAAAAATTATAAAAGTAAATAAATGTATTATTTATATAAATATTAAAAAATTATGAAAATACTATTAAAAAACTGGTTAAAATAGTTGACATATTAATAAAAAAATGATACAATATTTAAGCGTATGTGGAAAGCATACGCTTAAAAAAATGAAACGAAAACTTTAGAAAGCTGAGGTGTGTTAAATGGCTGCAAAAGGAGCAAGAGAACCAATTACATTAGAATGTACTGAATGTAAAAGAAGAAATTATTTAACAGAAAAAAATAAAAAGAACAATACAGACAGATTAGAAGTTGTTAAGTATTGTAAATTCTGTAAAAAACGTACAACACATAAAGAAACAAAATAGACCTTTTAAGGAGGAAAATAAAATGTCTAAAGACGTAACTAAAAAAGAAAAAGAAAATAAAGACAAAAGACACTTCTTTAAAGATTTCAAAGCAGAACTAAAAAGAGTAATTTGGCCAACACCAAAGCAACTTGTTAATAATACAGTTGCAGTTATTACAATTGTATTGCTTACAGCTGTTATTGTATTTGTGTTGGATGTAGTTTTTGAAACGCTAACAAATCAAGGAATCAATAGATTAAGAGATGTAGTAATTAACCAAAGCACTAATACAGATACAAACCAAGAGGCACAAGATGCAGTAGATAACATTTTAGAAAATGAAACAAACTCTACTGAAACTAATAATAGCCAAGCTGAAGAAAATACAGTAAATGAATAAATAAGGAGGCTTAAAAAATGTCTCAACAAAAAGAAGATTTAGTGCCAAGATGGTATGTAGTTCATACATATTCAGGCTATGAAAACAAAGTAAAAACTGACCTAGAAAAAACAATTAAAAATAGGGAGTTAGAAGAATTCTTTTTTGATATTATAGTTCCAATGGAAGAACAAATTGAAATAAAAGAAGGACAAAGAAAAACAAACCTAAAAAAAGTTTTTCCAGGTTATGTTTTAGTTAAAATGATTGTAACAGAGAAAACTTGGTATATTGTAAGAAATACCAGGGGGGTTACAGGTTTTGTAGGTTCTGGAACAGATCCAATTCCTCTTACAGATGAGGAAATTAGAAAAATGGGCTTTGAACAAGTAGAAGTTAATGTAGATTATGCTATTAATGACACTGTTCGTATTATGGATGGACCATTAACTGATTTTACAGGAATAGTTACAGAATTAAACAAAGAAAAACATAAGGTAAAAGTATTAGTATCTATGTTTGGCAGAGAAACGCCTGTGGAGCTAGAGTTTTCTCAAGTTCAAAAAATCTAAAAACAAATTATAAACTTCGTCTAGCTTTGTTAGCCATCACAAATTTTTCTTCAATATACCATCGTATAATTTCAGAAAAATTTGCTCGGCTGCCTCGCTATACTCGTTTCTAATTCGTTTTGCTATTATTATTATAAACAAAATTAGTTAATAATCTATTTTTTAGATTAATATACATATTTCAAGTGCAAAAGGAGGTGCTAAGAACAATGGCAGAAAAAGAAATAGGAAATGTAATTAAATTACAAATTCCAGCAGGCAAAGCTTCACCAGCTCCACCAGTAGGTCCAGCATTAGGTGCAAGTGGTGTAAATATTATGGATTTCGTAAAACAATTCAATGATAGAACAGCACAAATGGGAAATACAGTTATTCCAGTTGTTATTACAGTATATAAAGATAAATCATTTGAATTTATTACAAAGGAACCACCTATGGCAGTTTTAATTAAAGAAGCTGCAAAAATAGAAAAGGCTTCTGGAAAACCTAATAAAGAAAAAGTAGCAAAATTATCAAAAGCACAAGTTGAAGAAATTGCTAAAAAGAAAATGCCAGACTTAAATGCAGCATCATTAGAGGCAGCAATGAGTATGGTAGCAGGAACTGCAAGATCTATGGGTATAACCGTAGAAGAATAAAATATTGGGAGAAGGTATAATGTTTACTTTCGTTTGAACCAAAGGAGGTAAAAATGAAAAGAGGAAAGAGATATCAAGAAGCTGAAAAGCTAATTGATAGAAAAAAGTTGTATGATGCTAAAGAAGCATTAAATACAATTGAAAAAATGCCAAAAACAAAATTCGATGAAACAGTTGAATTACATGTTAAGTTAGGTGTTGATTCAAAACAAGCTGACCAACAAGTAAGAGGTACAACAGTACTTCCAAATGGTACAGGTAAAACACAAAGAGTATTAGTATTTGCTAAAGGACCAAAAGCAGAAGAAGCTACAAAAGCAGGAGCTGACTTTGTTGGAGCAGAAGAACTAATACCAAAAATTGAAAAAGAAAATTGGTTTGATTATGACGTTATAGTTGCAACTCCAGATATGATGGGTGTTGTAGGTAGACTTGGTAAAGTATTAGGACCAAAAGGTTTAATGCCAAACCCTAAGTCTGGTACAGTAACAATGGATGTTACAAAAGCAATTCAAGAAATTAAATCAGGTAAAGTTGAATACAGACTTGACAAAAACAACATTATTCACCTAGGTTTTGGTAAGGTATCATTTGGAGCAGATAAATTATTTGAAAATTATGAAACAGTAATGAATGCTATAATTAAAGCAAAACCAGCTGCAGCAAAAGGACAATACATTAAAAGTGTAGCAATATCTACTACAATGGGACCAAGTATGTATATTGATCAAAAATAAAAATTATATAGCCTAAGAAAGTAAGCAAAAACATAAGTCTTACCGAGGCAAAAAAATGAACGGAAACAAGAAAAGTTCCAATCAATTTTTGCACTTTGGTAAAGGGTAAATGTTGATTGGAACTTTTTTAAGTAATAATAATTATAAAATATAAGGTCTAGGAGGTGAAAAAATGGCAAGCGAGAATGTTTTAAAACAAAAAGAAGAAGAAGTAAAAAAACTAGCAGAAAAACTAAAAGATGCAAAAGCTGTTCTTTTAACAGATTACAGAGGAATCACAGTTGCTGATGTTACAAAACTAAGAAGTGATTTAAGAAATGTAAAAGGTGAATACAAAGTTATAAAAAATAACATTGTAAAAAGAGCATTAAATGAAAATGGAGAAACAGGTTTAGATGATTTATTAGAAGGTCCAACTGCAGTTATTATAGGACTAGAGGACTACCTAGAACCATCAAAAATAATTTATAATTTCTCTAAAAATAATGATTTCTACAAAATTAAAGGTGGAATCATAGATGGTAAAGTTATGACAGCTGAAGAAATTATTACTTTAGCAAAATTACCATCAAGACAAGAGCTTATGGCAAAATTGGCAGGTGCTTTACTTGGAAATATTACCAAGTTGGCTGTTGCACTTGATCAGGTTAGAGTTCAAAAAGAATCTAACGAATAAAATTAAAAAATTAAAATTTATAAGGAGGTCATTTAAAATGGCAAAAGTTGATGAATTATTAGAAACTATTGATACTTTAACAGTTGTTGAATTATCAGAATTAGTAAAAGGAATTGAAGAAAAATATGGAGTATCTGCAGCAGCAGTTGCAGCACCAGTAGCTGGTGGAGCAGCAGCTGGAAGTGCAGCTGAAGAAAAATCAGAATTTAACGTAGTATTAAAAGAAGCAGGAGCAAACAAAATTCAAGTAATTAAAGTAGTTAGAGATGCTACAGGATTAGGATTAAAAGAAGCTAAAGATTTAGTTGATGGAGCTCCAAAAACAGTTAAAGAAAACGTTAAGAAAGAAGAAGCTGATGAATTAAAAGCTAAATTCGAAGAAGCAGGAGCAACTGTAGAATTACAATAATTTCATAAAATTAAAATAAGGGGGCTATGTGAATATTTTTCACATAGTTCTTTTTTTCTACATTAATAACTTTAAAGTATTGTTTTGACGTTTCAGTCAGGTTATTTAAAAATTATATATAATTCGTTGACTTTATCATTTTTAAGTTATAAAATAATTGAGTAATCATATTATTAAAAAATAAAAGGTTTATAGGTAACCTTTTAAAAACCTAAATATAATATTATAAGGAGAATATGATATTTAAGTAATATCATATAAATATAATTAAATGAGAATATTATTAGATGCCATGGGAGGCGATAATGCTCCAGACGCTAATATAAAAGGAGCGGTTAAAGCAATAAATAGCATCGAGGCAGAGGTACTTTTAGTAGGCAAAGAAGAAGTAATAAAATCTAAAATAAAAGAATTTTACGGAAAAGACATATCAGAAATATCTCCAAGGTTAAAAATAAAAAATGCAACTGAAACAATAGAAATGGAAGATACTCCTACAATAGCAATTAAGCATAAAAAAGATTCATCAATGGTAGTTGGCTTTAATATGCTAAAAAATGAAGAAGGAGACGTATTTATTTCTGCAGGAAACTCAGGAGCTTTGCTTACAGGAGCAACACTACTAGTAGGAAGAATAAAAGGTGTAGATAGGCCAGCTTTAGCCGGAATTTTGCCAGCATATAAAAGTAGATTAGTATTAATGGATTGTGGAGCAAATACAAACTGTAAGCCAATAAACCTATTACAATTTGCACAAATGGCAAGTATTTATTTAAAAAATACTTTAAAAGTAGAAAGCCCAAGAGTAGGACTTTTAAACATTGGAACAGAAGAAACAAAGGGGAATGATTTAACCAAAGAATCTTACAGGCTATTAAAAGAAAATTCAGAAAAGCTAGGCATTAATTTTATAGGAAATGTAGAAGGTAGAGATGCTTTTTCTGGAGAAGTAGATATTGTAGTAACAGATGGATTTACAGGAAATATATTTTTAAAATCAATAGAAGGTTTAGGAAAATTTGTTAAAAAAACGCTAACAGAGAGCTTAAAAAGAAATTTAATTACAAAAATTGCTGCAGTTCCAAGTTTGCCGGCAATTAACAGATTTGCAAAAACAGTAGATTACAAAGAATACGGAGGAGCACTATTTTTAGGCGTAAAAAAACCTGTAGTAAAAGCTCATGGAAGTAGTGATGAAAAATTATTTGAATTTACTATTAAACAAGCAGAACAATTTGTAAAAAATAAAGCAGTTGACCAATTGTTACAACAATTCGAAAACGAGAAAACGGCGGAAATAGTGGCAAATGAGAGCGAGTCAAAAATAGAAAAATAAAATATTTAAAAAAATCCTTGACAATTAAAAAGATATGTATTATCTTTATCTGTAGATAAAAGAAATAAGCAAAATTAAAGGAGGTGAATGACAGCTATGGGTTCAGATGAAGTTTTTGAAAAAGTAAAAAATATTATTGTAGAGCAATTAGGAGTTACAGATACTGCTGTTACACCAGAAGCATCTTTCATAGATGATTTAGGAGCAGATTCACTAGATATAGTTGAATTAATAATGGCATTAGAAGAAGAATTTGATACAGAAATTCCAGATGCTGATGCAGAAAAAGTCGTTACAGTAGGTGACGTTGTAGATTATATAAAAGAACATGTTGCTTAAAAATAATAATATATAAATAAAGAAAAAGGGGCAATGAAGTAAACTTATTTTGGTCTTACTTCAAAAGCCTTTCTTTTTTCTTGATTTTTAAGGCTATTTAAGCTATAATAAATAAAGAAAGGAGATAAAAATGGATTTTACAAAATTAGAGCAAAGTATAGGTTATACATTTAAAAATAAAGAACTCTTAAAAAAAGCATTAACTCACACGTCATATGCTTATGATAATCACATAGAAAGCAATGAAAAATTAGAATTTTTAGGTGATAGTATTTTAGAGTTTTTATCTAGTAAATATATATACAGCAAATATCCAAACTTAAAAGAGGGAGAAATGACTAAAGTGAGAGCAGAGGTAGTTTGTGAAGACAGCTTATATTTAGTAGCACAAAAGCATCATTTTAGTGATTTCTTATACTTAGGAAAAAGTGAGGAAGTAAGTCATGGAAAAAACAAACCTGCAATACTAGCAGATAGTGTAGAAGCGGTAATTGCAGCAATGTACTTTGATAGTGGCTTAGAAGAAACCGAAAAGTTTATTATATCAAACTTAAAAGAACAAATAGAAGAATCTAGCAAAAATGTTGGAATGAAAGACCACAAAACAGTTCTTCAAGAAAAGCTGCAGGAAAACGGAAATGTAAACATTAAATATGAAGTAGTAAATACAATTCGGACCAGACCATGATAAAATATTTATTGTTCATGTTTCATGTGATGGTAAGTATTTAGCAGAAGGAGAAGGAAAAACCAAAAAGCAAGCAGAAATGCAAGCAGCAAAAAAAGCATTAGAAAATATGTAATAAAAAATATTTGCAATTCGCACTACGTAAAATCTTTTAAAGTTATGCTAAAAAAGAAGGGAATGAAATAAAAAATGAAAAAAGAATACATTATACCAATATTTGTACCACATTTAGGTTGTCCATATAAATGTACTTTTTGTGATCAAGTAAATATTACAGGCAAAACTAAAATGGTAACTGCAAAAGATGTAAAAGAAACCATAGAATATTACTTAAAAAATTTCAAAGATGACTCTAAATATGTACAAGTTGCCTTCTTTGGAGGAAGTTTTACAGGAATTGATGAAAAATTTCAAAATGAATTATTAGAAGCTGCAAATGAATACATAAAAGCAGGAAAAGTAAAAAGCATTAGAATATCAACAAGACCTGACTATATAAATAAAGATATTTTAAAAAGGTTAAAAAAATATAATGTTAAAACTATTGAACTTGGAGTACAATCTACAAATGATTATATTTTATCTAAATGTAAAAGAGGGCATACATTTGCAGATGTAAAAAAAGCATCAAGGCTAATTCGTATTTATGGATTTACACTTGGCCATCAAATGATGATAGGACTTCCAGAAAGCACAAAATTAGATGAAATTCAAACAGCAAAACAGCTAATAAAACTTAAACCTAAAATAGTTAGAATTTATCCTGTACTTGTAATTAAAGATACACAGCTTGCAAGAGAATATGAAGAGGGAGAATATATACCATTAACTGTAGAGCAAGCAGTAGAGCGCTCAAAAGAGGTTATGCAATTATTTAATAGAGCAAAAATACATGTAATTAGGTTAGGACTTCAAAACACAGAAGAAATTTCAGCACCAAACTTAGAGCAAAGCAAAGTAATTGCAGGTCCATATCATCCAGCATTTAGACAATTAGTAGAAGGTAGCATGTGGTATGATGAAATTGTAGCTAGAATAAAAAAATTCAATGTAAAAGTAATGCAAGTAACAATTACAGCTAACCCAGAAAATATAAATTCAATTATAGGTCATAAAAAAGAAAACATATTAAGACTAAAAGAAATTTATGATGTAGATGTAATAGTAAAGCCAGATGAAAATATTAAAAAAGGAAAATTTGAAATAGAAATTGAAAAAACTTATGAACAAGCATTAGAAGAAAGAGAAAAATTAGTAAAATAGAATAAAATCACCCATTATTGCAAATAATTAGTAATGATGGGTGATTTTATTATGAATTATACAAAAACAAAGAAAGCTCTTATATTTAAAAAATATTTAATAGATGGTTTATATATAGTAATTGGCTGTATGATTATGGCCATAGGAACAGCACTATTTTTACTTCCAAATCAGTTATCTTCAGGAGGATTTGCTGGTATTTCTACTATTATTTACTATTTCTTTCATTTGCCATTAGGAACAGTAATGCTTTTATTAAATATTCCATTTTTACTATGGGCATTATTTAAGCTTGGAAAAGAATTAGTAATTAAATCAATAGCGGGAACAATACTACTTGCCTTATTTATTGATTTATTTGAAAAACTAAAGCCATTAACAGATGATAGATTTTTAGCATGTATATATGGTGGATTTTGCATAGGAATTGGCATAGCACTTGTACTTAAAGCATCAGCCTCAACAGGAGGAACAGATTTAATATCATATATTGTAAAAGCATATAGGCCACATGTAGGAACAAGTAATATTATTGTTATATTAGATATTATAATAATTGGATTAAACGTTATATTTTTTAAAGAAATAGAGGTAGGGCTTTATTCTGCAATAGCAATATATATTGTTGGAAAAATGGTAGATATTGTTTTTGAAGGAATTAACTTTACAAAAATGATGCTTATAATATCTAACAAATATAAAGAAATAGCTTTAGAAGTAGGAGAAAAACTGCAAAGAGGTAGTACTGGAATTTATGCAAAAGGAATGTATACAAGAGAAAAAAGAATGATGCTTTTTTGTGTAGGTTCAAGAAATGAAGTTGCTAAAATAAGACAAATAGCATTTAATATAGACCCAAAGGCATTTATAGTAATTGCAAATGCAAGAGAAGCATGGGGAAAGGGCTTTAGAAAAGAATAACTTAAAATATATTAATAATAGTAAATTTTAGCTATTGTTAATATATTTTTTTTAATGTATAATAAATAATAGATGAAAAAACGTTATAATAAGAGGTAAAAAATGCAAGAACAAACATATAAAATGAATTTGATAGAAACTTTTAATTTAGAGCATATATTTGAATGTGGACAATGTTTTAGATGGAATAAACAGCAAGATGGAAGTTACTTAGGAGTATTTAAAAATAATGTATTAAATGTTAAAATTGATGGAAATGAAATTATATTTAAAGGCATATGTGAAAAAGATATTAAGAAAACTGTAGAAGAATATTTTGATCTAAAAAGAGATTATGAAAAAATAAAAAAAGATTTAAGCAAAATAGATGAACATTTAAAAACTAGTGTCAAATATGGAAGCGGAATAAGGCTTTTAAACCAAGACTTATGGGAGACAATAATTTCCTTTATAATATCTGCAAACAATAACATACCAAGAATAAAAGGAATTATAGAAAGAATATCAAATAAATATGGCAAAAAAATAATATGGAATGATAATACATATTATGCATTTCCAACAATAGAAGAACTATCAAAAGCCAGTGTAGAAGACCTAAGAAAATTAGGCTTGGGCTTTAGAGATACAAGAGTTTATGAAACAACAAAACTTATTTTTACAAAACAAGTAGATTTAGATAAACTATCAAAAGAAAAGGAAAGCAAAACTATAAAAGAAACATTATTAAAACTTCCAGGAGTTGGGCCGAAAGTTGCAGATTGTATAATGCTATTTTCTACACTAAAATGTTTAGATGTATTCCCTGTAGATGTATGGGTAAGAAGAGTTATGAATGAGCTATATTTTAAATTACCAGATGAAAAAAGCTTAAAAAGAGAGCAAATAGAAAAATTAGCTTCAGAAAAATACGGAAACTTAAGAGGAATAGCACAACAATATCTATTCTATTGGAAACGAGAAGCTTAAGGGTCATAAGTTATAGTAGAGTAGCCACAGCGGTTTTGCATATGTTTTTTCGTGCTTTAGTCAAAGAAAAAACATATCAAAACGCAAGCGACGTGGCGGATAGAAAAAGGAGGAGAAAGGTTTTGAGTTTACAACTTATTTATGGGGTTAGCGGAAGCGGAAAAACAAGCTACTTATTTAACAAAGTACAGCAAGAAATTAAAACTTCTAAGCATAATATAAAAATAATAACACCAGAACAGTTTTCATTTACAGCAGAAAAACAACTTCTAGAAACTTCTCCTTCTAAAAGTATGCTAAAAGCAGAGGTAATTACATTTAATCGTATGGCATATAGAGTTTTAAATGAAGTAGGTGGAATAGCAAAGAAAAGGCTTTCTACTTCAGGTAGAGCAATGCTAATAAACCATATATTATTAAATAGTAAAGAAGATTTTTCATTTATCGGAAGTTCAGAAGAAAATGTAGAAATGGTTTCAAGACAGATAACAGAGCTAAAAAAGCATAATATAAAATTAGACACATTAAATGAAAATGTAAACAATATAGAAAATAAATATCTGCAAATTAAATTAAAAGATATTTCTACATTATATGATTTATACACAAAAACAATAGAAGATAATTACATAGATGAAAACGACGGGTTAACTCTTTTAAATGAAAAATTAGAAAAGTCTACAGAGTTTAAAAATTGCAACATATATATTGATGAATTTGTAGGATTCACCCCTCAGGAATATGAAATAATAAAAACTTTAATGAAAATATCTAATAAAGTAACTATTACTATTTGTGCAGATAACTTGCAAGATAATACAAACCCAGATATAGATATTTTTTATGCAAATAAACAAACAGCAAATAAAATTTTGAAACTTGCAAAAGAAGAAAATATAGAAATTGAAGAGCCAATATATTTAAACAAAGTATATAGATTTAAAAATAAAGAATTAGCACATTTAGCACAAAATATGGGAGAAGTAATTTATCAAAAATATAATGAGAATAATTTTACTGGCTTAAGCGTTTTTCTTGCAAATAACCCATATTCAGAAATTGAAAATGTAGCAATTCAAATTACAAAACTTGCAAAAGAAGGTTATAAATATGAAAATATGGCAGTTATAACAAAGAATATTGATACATATTCAAGTTTATGCAAAGCTATTTTTGCAAAATATAACATTCCAGTTTTTATAGATATTAAAAAAGATTTTAGTACTAACATACTAGTAAAATTCATATTATCATTTTTAGATATTTTTGCTAAAAATTGGTCTTATGAATCAGTTTTTGGATATATAAAAACAGGATTTTTAAATTTAGATGAAATAGAAATATCTATTCTTGAAAACTATTGCATTAAATATGGAATTAAAGGAAGCAAGTGGTATGCAAAAGACTGGAACTTTTACGATGAAACAGAAGAAAGAAAAGAGCAAATTTTATATGCAAAATCACAAGTAGTAGATGGGCTTCTTAAATTTAAGCAAAAACTAAAAGGCCTAAAAACTGTAAAAGAAATATCTAAAGCCCTTTACGAATTTTTACTAGAAAATAACATAGATAAAAAATTAAATGAGAAAATAGAGTTTTTAAAAGAAAATAATCAATTAGAAAAAGCAAAAGAATATGAAAGAAGTTTTAAGGTATTTGTAGATTTATTAGATGAACTAGTATTAGTTTTAGGAGATAAAAATATTACATTTGAAAAATATAGTAAAATATTAAAAATGGGATTTACTCAAAGCGATTTAGGCTCAATTCCAGAAGCTTCAGACCAAGTAATAGTAGGAGACGTAGACCGTTCAAGATCACATAAAGTAAAAATAGCATTTTTAATAGGGCTAAATGATGGTGTATTTCCAAGTACAAAAAATGAAGAAGGCTTTTTAGATGATAATGATAGACAAATTCTAAAAAATAATGGAATTGAACTTGCAAAAGGAACAACACAGCAGCTTTATGATGAAAATTTTAATATATATAAAGCATTCACAACTGCAGAAGAAAAGCTATATTTATCATACTTATCTTCAGATTCGGAGGGCAGGTCTTTACGTCCTTCTATAATTCTAAATAAAATAAAAAGGATATTTCCAAATTTAAAACAAACAAGTGATATTGTAACAAGAACAAGTGAAATTCTTTTAGAAAATACAACATTTGATGAATTATTAGTTAAATTAAGAGATGTGCTTGAGGGAAAACAAATAGATGACATTTGGTATGAAATATACAATTATTATTATAAAACAAATAAAGATACTTTAGAAAATGCTTTAAATGCTATTGAATATAAAAATATACCTGAAACAATAAAAAATGAAAATATACAAAAACTTTATGGAGATACTTTAAAAACTAGTATATCAAAGCTAGAAAAATATAAATCTTGTGCATTTTCATATTACTTAAAATATGGATTAAAATTAAAAGAAAAAGATAGTTTTAAAGTAGAAGCAATAGACACCGGAAACTTTATGCATGAGGTAATAAATAGTTTTTTTGAAAGATTAGAAGAAGAAAATATTTCTCCTAAAACAATTGAAGATGAGCAAATTAAAAATATAACAGAAGAAATAGTAGAAGAAAAATTAGGTTTAAAAGAGTATGCTATTTTTAGCTCTATACCAAAATATAGAGTTTTAGCTAAAAGATTAAAAAAAGTAATAGTAAGCTCAATGAAATATATTGTATATAGCCTTAAATATAGCGAGTTTGAAGTATTAGGGCATGAGATGGAATTTAAAGAAAACAAAAAATATAAACCAATTACATTTACATTAAATGATGGCAAAAGAGTAGAAATAACAGGTAAAATAGATAGAGTAGATATTGCAAAAACTCCAGACGGAAAATATATTAGAATAATAGATTATAAATCATCTATTAAAAATATAAATTTAAATGAAGTATTAGCAGGACTTCAGCTTCAACTTTTAACATATTTAGATGCAACTTGCAAAAATGAAGACGTACTTCCTGCAGGTGTGTTCTATTTTAATTTGATAGATCCAATATTAAATGCTAATAGTGACTTAGAAGAAGAACAAATTGAGCAAGAATTAAGAAAACAGTTTAAAATGCAAGGACTTATTTTAGCAGATAGTAAAATTGTTAAAAAAATGGATACAACACTAGAAAGTGGTGCATCTGATATAGTTCCAGCATATATAAATAAAGATGGGCTTGTAAGCGAAAAACAAAATACAATAAATAAAAAGCAATTTGAAAACTTGCAAAAATACATAGAAAAAATTATAAAACAAATATCAGATGAAATTTTAAGTGGAAATATTAAAATAGAGCCTTACTATAAAATAAAAGACAAAAAAACTCCTTGTGAGTATTGTGAATACAAGTCAATTTGCCAGTTTAATCAGGTAAGTAAAAATAACTATAAATATATTTCTAACATGTCAAAAGAAGAAGTTTTAGAAGCTATGAAAAACAAAGCCTAATGATAAAGGGCGACCGAAAGGTCGCTTTAATTTTAACCTTGATTTTTTTGCAAAAATAGCTTAATATTATATTAAAATAAATTGCATTAAAAGAAAGAATTTTTCTAAAATTCAGTTTTGATACTTAAAAAGGAAAGGAAATAAAGCATGACAAAAATTTGGGAAGATGAAAACTTAATATTTTTTAAAGAAAATGAAATAGAGTTTTTAGAGTTTAAAAAATTATTAGAATACCCAGAAATAAAGCATTGTTACACTTTAAGAAAAAACTTAAATTTCCCGCCAATATATAAAGATGAAAAAACATTAAAAGAAAGCTACAGAAAAATTTGTACAGCTTTAAAATTAGATTATACAAAAATAGTAAAGCCTCACCAAACACACACTAAAAATGTAGAAATTGTAAATACTTTAGAAGACTTTAATGAAGTAGATGGCTTAATTACAAATAAACCTAATATTACTTTACTTACTACTTCTGCAGATTGTATTTCTTTACTTCTTTTTGATCCAAATAAAAAAGTAATAGGTAGTATTCATTCAGGGTGGAGGGGAACTTTGCAAGGAATTTCAAAAGAAGCGGTAATTAAAATGATAAAAGAATATGAAAGTAATCCAAAAGATATAATTTGTTGTATTTGCCCTAGTATTAGAAGTTGCTGTTTTGAAGTAGATGAAGATGTAAAAGATTTATTTTATAACGAGTATAAAAACTTAGAAGGAATAATACAAAAAACTGAAATAAAGAATGGAAAACAAAAATATAAAATAGACACAACAAAAATAAACATAGAATTGTTAAAAGATATAGGATTAAAAAACGAAAATATAATAGATAGCAATATATGCACAGTATGTAATAGTAATTATTTTCATTCATACAGAAAAGAAAAAGAACTTTCTGGAAGAAATGCGGCTCTAATTTCTATAGTAAAATAAAGGAGAGTATAATATATGGTACCACAAAAATTAAAAAAAGGAGATTATATAGGTTTAGTTTCTCCATCAGATAGTGTATCTAAAGATGATTTAGAAATACTAAATAAATCTATTTGCTTAATGGAGAGCTCTGGTTTTAAAGTAAAACTTGGAAAATATGCATTATCTAACACTTTAGGGTATGGAGCAACTGCAAAAGAAAAAGCAGAAGACATTAACCAAATGTTTAAAGATAGTAGTGTAAAGGCAATATTTTGCATTTCAGGAGGGTTTAATTCTAATACCACATTTGATTATTTAGATTATGATTTGATTAAATGTAACCCTAAAATAATTTGTGGCTTTAGTGATTCTACTTCAATTTTAAACGTAATATATAACAAAACTGGGCTTATTACATTTCATGGACCAACATTTAAAGCACTAACATCTTGGCCAACAGAATATGGCTATAAAGAAGTTATGAAGCGCTTAGTAGAAGGTGGCCTTGCTCTTGGCCAGGCAGATGACGAATACATAACAATAAATAAAGGAATAAAAAGCGGAATATTAGTAGGTGGAAATTTAAGTTTAGTAAATGAAATGGTATGTGGAAAATATCAAATTGATTTTACAGATAAAATTTTATTTATAGAAGAGCTATTTTTAGAAACACCACCAGCACTAGTTAGCAACTATTTATATCACATGAAGCAAAATGGCGTATTTAACAAAATTAAAGGAATATGGGTTGGAAATTATGATGGAAGTATAGCTTTAGAGCAAATTTTATTAGATACATTAGATGGTGGTGAATATAACTTCCCAATTATAAAATCAAATAACTTTGGACATATAGATAGAAAAACTGTAATTCCAATAGGAACAATGGCTAAAATAAATACAGAAGAAAAAGTAAAAATTGAATTAATAGAAAATTGTGTAATAGATTAAAAAAGGAATGATATAAAATATGTATGAAACATGGGAAGAACTAGAAAATAGTATAAGAGACTGCAAAAAATGTAAGCTATGCCAAAATAGGAATAACATTGTGTTTGGAGAAGGAAATAAAGAAGCAGACATAATGTTCATAGGAGAAGGGCCAGGTGCAGATGAAGATTCTCAAGGACTTCCATTTGTGGGTAAGGCGGGACAGCTTATGAATAAAGCATTTCAAGGTCTTGGAATAGATAGAAGCAAAGTATATATTGCAAATATTGTAAAATGCAGGCCGCCTTTAAACCGTGTTCCTGAAGATGATGAAGTAGATAGCTGTTTAGATTATTTAAGAAATCAAGTAATGCTTGTAAAGCCTAAAATAATTGTACTTTTAGGTAGTACTGCACTAAAAAACATTTTGGGTAAAGAATATGGAATAACTGCAAGTAGGGGAAACTGGATAACCCAAAAAGATATTTTATACATGCCAACATGGCACCCAGCAGCATTATTAAGAGATGAAGATAAAAAAATTGAGTTTTGGAAAGATTTAAAACAGGTTGTAGAAAAATATAATGAAATAACTGGTTGAAAAATAATTACAATTTTGGCTGCGTCAAATTTCATTAAAAACGCGGTTACATACAAAAAGTATGCGCCTTGCCTTTTTAATAAAATTTTCCTTGCCAAAATTTAATTCTTTTCCAACCATATTTGTAGATAAGTAAGGGAGATGTAATTTAAATTGGAAGAAGATATAAAAGAAATGGCTAATTATTGTTTGAATTGTGCAAATAAGCCTTGTAGTCAAAAAGGGTGCCCACTTTCAAACGATATTCCAGCATTTATAAAATGCGTAAAAGAAAATAATATTAAAGAAGCATATAAAATTTTATTAAATACAACAGTATTAGGAAATATATGTGGAAGAATATGTCCGCATAAAAAACAATGTGAAGGAAGTTGTATAAGAGGCATAAAAGGCGAGCCTGTTAACATAGGAAAACTAGAGGCTTATGTATTTGATACAGCCCTAAAAAATGGTTATGATAAAAATATAAAAATAGAAAATGACTTAAAAGGAAAAAAAGTAGCAGTAGTAGGAGGAGGACCTGCAGGACTTACATGTAGCGCTTTTTTAGCAGTTAAAGGCGCAAAAGTTACTATTTATGAAAAATATAATAAACTCCGGGGGAATTTTAACACATGGAATACCTGAATTTAGACTAGACCCTACAATAGTAGAAAAGCAAATCTCATCAATTTTAAATTTAGGAATAAATGTAGAATATAACAAAGAATTAGGTAAAAATTTAAAATTAGAAGATTTAAAAAATAGTTATGATGCAGTGTTTTTAAGTTTTGGTGCAAATGTTCCTAGAAAAATGGTAATACCTGGTGAAGAATTAGAAGGAGTTTATGGAGGAAATACTTTACTTGAAAAATCAAACCATCCTGATTATACAAATAAAAATGTTGCAATAATTGGTGGCGGAAATGTCGCAATGGACTGTGCCAGAACTATTAAAAGGTTAGGTGCAAAAAAAGTAGTTGTAATTTATAGAAGGTCTGAAGCAGAAATGCCAGCAGAGAAAAAAGAAATTTTAGATGCCAAAAATGAAGGTGTAGAGTTTTTATTTTTAAATAATATTACTAAAGTATTAGGAAACAAAAAAGTAGAAAAAATAGAATGTATTAAAACTAGATTAGCAGAAAAAGAAGGAGAAAATAGAAAAGTACCAGTAGAAATTGAAAATAGTAATTACATTATGGACATGGACTATGTAATTATGGCAGTAGGTGGTAAAGTAGAAAAAGAGGTATTAGAAAGCGAAAATTTACCTAGTACAAAGAAAAAATATTTAGAAGCAAATGAAAATTATATGGTAGGAGAAAATTCTAATATTTTTGCAGGTGGAGATTTAATAGGAACAAACTCTACAGTAGCTTTTGCCGCAGCAGATGGCAGAAAAGCAGCTAAAGAAATAGAAAAATACTTAAAAAGTATTTAAGGTGAAAGAGAGGTTATATAAGAGTAAATAAAAATAGATATGTAAATATAAAGCTATGAGGTAAAAAATAGTCAAAACAAAATTTAAACTAAAGAAAAGTTTAAATTCTCTTTTGACTATTTTTTAATGCATCATTTTCAACATGCATTAAATCGCCAATTTCGCAATCTAAGTATTTGCACATATCTTCTATATATTTAAAAGAAATTGATGAAGTATTTCCCAAAATAATTCTATTTAAGTTTCTAGAAGTAATATTCATATTTTTGCAAAGCCAATATTTGCTTTTGCCTTGCTTTTTTAATAAGTCTTCAATATTAAAAATAACCATAATTCCACCTTATAAAATTGTAATACAAAAAAATTTTTAAAATAAGATATTTACAAATACCTTATTTACAGATATAATAGTTAAAGTTAAATAAATTGTATAAAAAATATATGATTTAGCAATAATAAACATAAGAAAAAGGAGAAGAATGAGAATGAAAAAAATAAGTACAAGCAATTTATTGCCAAAAATGCAAGAAGAAAACTTATGCAAAAAGCAAGGCTTAAGCTTAAAAGAAAAAAGACGGAATTACATTAATTGCCTTAGTAGTAACAATAGTAGTTCTTTTAATATTAGCAGGAGTAACCATAACCATGGTGCTAGGTGAAGGTGGCATTCTAGACATGGCAAAAAGGGCAGCAGATGAAACAAACCAAGCAATAGCAAATGAACAAGGAGATGTTGCAAATTTAGTAGGAGAAATATCAGATATATTAGAAGGAAAAGATCCAGAAGAACTTCAAGAGGCAGTAGAGAGTAAAAAGGTATTTTCATATACAACAGGATATGATGAAAACGGACAAAAAATAGATGTAAGTAGTGAAGAAGGAAACACACCTAAAATAACCATACCAGCGGGATTTAAAATAATAGAAGGGGACTTAGAAAATATAAATAGCGGAATTGTAATATCAGACAAAGCTGGAAATGAATTTGTATGGGTACCATGTACAGAAGCAGAATATGTAAAACATACTTACAGTAGTAGTAACACAAATGACGCCGGAACTAATATTCAAGATACAGCAGGAGGATGGAACACATGGTATTATAGAGCATATAGCGACTGGAAAGAAGACGATAGTGAAATTAATAAAAATAAAGAAAGTATAAAAAAATATGGAGGCTTTTATATAGCAAGATACGAAGCAGGAGTGCCAAGTAACGCACCATTTTATGTAAGTAAAGATGAAGTGACTACTAAAACATATCCAGTAGATAAAGGTACCGAAAAAGGAGTAGATGTATCAAAATTAAAACCAGTAAGTAAAAAAGGAATGCAGGCATGGAACTTAATAACACAAGAGAATGCAAAAACAGTATCAGAGAATATGTATAGAGGTATTGGCTCAGTAAATAGCAAATTAGTAGATGGAATAGCATGAGATAGAACAGTAACATGGATTTCAACTAATTCTGAATTTGCTAATGTAGCAAAAGATAGCACGACAAAAGGAAATTATGCAAATAATAGTGTAGAAGACAGTAAAATCAAAGTAGATAATACTTTATGGGCAGAACACCTATATGCATATAAAAACAAAGCAGAAAAAGATAAAGGATGGTGCGAAGGAACTCATTATAAATATGGGCAATTTACTTCAGGATGGCAAGATAGATGGGAAAAACGGAAGTACGGATCAATACAATGGATATGAAGAAGGAGAAGATTATTATTATAGACATTATGTAGAAATGGCAACAGGAGCATTTGTAAATTGTCAAGCAAAAATTAACAAAAATTCTCATATTAAATTGAGCAGTTATTCTCAAGTAAAAGAATAAATTG
>CANQRY010000032.1 GCA_947626335.1 uncultured Clostridia bacterium
TTTTATTATCTTTTTTAATAAATTTATATATTTTTGCAATGACTGTATAGGAAATCCACATTTTACAATATTTTCATTTAAGTAAGATAATTTTAAGTTTAATATTTCAGAAACAATTCTAGCATCTTTATCTATGAAAATAAAAAACAAACCACTTTTAAATAAATATAAAGTATTTTCTTCATAATTTGGACTATTTTTTAATTCAATATATTTATCATAAATTTTGCTCATCTATAAATAATTCATCCTTTCATAATTATTAGTATAAAGATAATAAAAATACATATACTGTATATAACTATACTATACAAAGAAACAACTGTCAAGAGATATTCTTATATGTTACTATACTATATATAAAAACACTATATATATAGATATATGGAGGAATATATGAAAGATTTTGGAAAAGTGGATGTCGTTTTAGATGAATATTTAAAGAAAAATAAAGTAAGTAGATCTAGTTTAACGAGAAATGCTGAACTACAATATGGTCAAATACTAAAATATTGTAGAAATGAAGTGCAAAAACTAGATTTGAATATACTTGCTAAACTATGTACGGTATTAAATTGTAATATTGAAGATATTTTAAAACTAACTAGGGGAAAATTAGATCAATAAAAGCATTAAGTAAAAAACAGACAAGTATAAATAAATATTATTGGGGCTTGTTTAGAACTATTAAATTTGATATAATACTACCTAGAGTTTTGAATAAGGAGAAAATATAAAATGGTAGATAGTAAAAAAAATAGTGCTAATACAAAGCAGACAATTATAAAATTTCATGTTATTGCTGTTTTTTGTATTTTAATATTTAGTTTTGCCTTAACACCTGTAACATTTCAAAATGATACATATTATTCAATTGCAATAGGAAAACATATAGTAGAAACAAAAACAATTGACATGCAAGACCCATTTTCATGGCATGAAGATTTACCATACCAATATCCACATTGGGCTTATGACTTAGGAACGTATCTTGTTTATAATTTGGGCGAAACTATTGGAATAGGTGGATTTTGTGCTTTATATATTGCTACTATTTTACTTGCTATGACTTTAGGATTAGTTATTTACTATACTACCAATAAATTATGCAAGAATCCTCTGGTTTCATTTTTTATTACCATGTTTGTAATGTATCTTTTAAAAGACTTCATTACAGCAAGAGCTCAGCTTGTAACATATATTTTATTTGCTCTAACAATACTATTTATAGAGCAATTTATAAAAACTAAAAAGAAAAGATATATTGTATACTTAATAATAATTCCTATTTTAATTGCAAATCTTCATTGTGCAGTTTGGCCATTCTATTTTGTAATATATTTGCCATATATTGCAGAATATTTATTAGCAGTTATAAACGACTCTTATCTTTATTATTGGTTTAAAATCAAGTTAAATACATTTAAATTAAACAAAGCAAATAAAAAAGGAAACTTAGAAGCGGTTGGAAAATATCAAGAAAAAATTGCAAGACTTCAATTAGATAAAGAAAATGCTATAAAGCAAACACAAAAAAGAAGAGATAAAGCATATAAAGTTATATTTAAAAAAGAGCCTGCAGTAAAATGGTTAATTATTGTATTTTTAGTATGCATACTTACAGGATTTTTAACCCCACTTGAAGGGGTGCCATTTACATATTTAATAAAAACTATGGAAGGCCCAACAGTTGGTAGCATTAGTGAGCATCAACCAACAGTGCTAATAAATAATAAAGATACATTGATAGTACTAATTCTATTTATTTTACTATTAACATTTACAGATACAAAAATAAAATTAAGAGATGTATTTATGCTAGGAGGAATGGCGATTTTACTACTTTCATCAAGAAGACAAGCCTCATTATTTGTAATTATTTGTGGATTTATATTTGCAAAACTTGTAACTGCATTATTTGAAAAATACGATAAACAAGGAACAGAAAACTTAATAGAGTTTATGACAAGTATTTTAGGTAAAATTCTAACAATTTTAATTGTTATTTTAGTAAGTGTTTTATTCTATAAAGATAAAACAGACGACCATTTTGTTAATGAATCTAGCTACCCAGTAGCTGCTGCTAACTATATTTTAGATAATTTAGATATAAATAGCATGAAGTTATTTAACGAGTATAACTATGGAAGTTACTTATTATTTAGAGGAATACCAGTATTTATAGATTCAAGAGCAGATTTATATGCACCAGAATTTAATGCCAAAGATGGAGAAGAAGGGCAAGATATATTCTCAGACTATATAAATATTTCAAATATTAGCACATATTATGAAGATAAATTTGATAAGTACGGAATAACACATGTTATTATAGGCAAAAAAACAAAGCTAAATATGTTTTTATCTAGAAGTGATAATTATATAGAATTATATAGTGATGATAACTTCGTTGTATATGACAGATTATCTGAATAGAGGAGATAAAAAATTTGGAAAGTATACAAGTAACAATAAAAGAAAAACAAAGATTAGATAAATATATTTCTAATGTAAAGCAAGATATATCTAGAACAATGATAAAAAAACTTATTGAAGAAGAAAATATATTAGTAAATGGTAAAAAAGTAAAAACCTCATACATTGTGCAAAATGGAGATACTATTACAATAAATATTCCAGAGGCAAAGTGTGCAAATATTGTAGCACAAGATATTCCACTAGATATTATTTACGAAGATAATGATATAATAGTTGTAAATAAAGCTAAGGGAATGGTAGTTCATCCAGCAGTTCGGAAATTTAGATGGAACTTTAGTAAATGCAATTATGGCACATTGCAAAGGAAACTTATCTGGAATTGGTGGAGAAATAAGACCCGGAATAGTTCACAGACTAGATAAAGACACCTCCCGGACTTTTAATAGTAGCTAAAAATGACAAAGCACATATTAGTTTAAGTGAACAAATTCAAAATAGAGAAGTAAAAAAAGTATATATAGCATTAGTAAGAGGAAACGTTAAGGAAAATGAAGCTATAATTGATATGCCAATTGGAAGAAGTTTAAAAGATAGAAAAAAAATGGCAGTAACTTCAAGCCGGAAAAAATGCATATACAAGCTTTAGGGTATTAGAAAGATTTAATAATTATACTCTTTTACAAGTAGAAATTAAAACAGGAAGAACCCATCAAATAAGAGTACATTTGGCTGAAATAGGTCATCCTGTAATAGGTGATTTAACATATTCAAAAGGAAAAAATGAATTTGGAGTAGAGGGGCAAATGCTACATGCTAAAGAATTAAGTTTTAAGCATCCTATAACAAACAAGCAAATGCATTTAGAAGCACCATTACCTGAGTATTTCGAAAATGTATTAAATAAATTAAGGTCTAAGGAATAATAAAAAATGGAAGAAAGATTACAAAAATTTTTAGCTAATCAAGGAGTATGCTCTAGAAGAAAAGCAGAAGAATATATTTTAGCAGGAAAAGTAAAAGTAAATGGAAAAATAGTTACAGAGCTTGGAACTAAAGTAAATCCACAGCAAGACATAGTAGAGTTTGATGGTAAAAAAATATCAAATGAAGTAAATAAAGTATATATTTTGCTAAACAAACCCATAGGCTATGTTACAACAGTAAAGGACCAATTTAGCAGGCAAACTGTTATGGATTTAGTTAAAGTAAAAGAAAAGGTACTTCCTGTGGGAAGACTAGATATGTATACTTCTGGTGCAATATTACTTAGTAATGATGGAGATTTTATTTATGAAATTACTCATCCAAAACATGAAACAAATAAAACATATCAAGTAACTGTTAAAGGAATTGTAACCGAAGAAGAAATAAATTCATTAAAAAACGGAGTAGATATTGGAGACTATATTACAAAACAAGCAGAAGTTAGAATAATGAAAATAGATAAAGAAAAAGATATTTCAAGAATAGAAATTATAATACATGAGGGTAAAAATAGGCAAGTAAGACGTATGTGTGAAGCAATTGGAAGAAAAGTTTTAGCACTTCACAGAAGTAAAATAGGTAACTTATCAGTAAAGGATTTAAAGTTAGGCTCATGGAGATACTTAAAAAAATACGAAGTACAAAATCTTTTAAATACAAAGTTGGACAAATAATAGATATTATGCTAAAATATGTTTAGTTTATAATTTTAGTCTTTTAGTTAAAGATTAAAGGGGGAAAGTAAAATGGTAGAAGATAACGAAATAAAGGCAATAGTATCACCATTTGCCATTCGCGAAGGTGAAATAAAAGTATTTGATGGAAAAGATGGATATGTTTCAATGAATCAAATTATTCATAGAATAAACATAGGTCATATTAACGATATTCATTTTGCCATAATAGAGTTAGTTAATGAGTTTGAATTTATTACATCAAGACAATTACTTCAAATGCTAGAGTGGAAGAACATTGATGTTGGTTCACAAGATAAATTAAATAATAAATTAGAGCAATTAGTAAAAACAAAAATACTAACAAGATATTATTTTGATTCAGAAGATGGAAAAGGTATTTATCGTATTTATTGCCTAGAAAAAATGGGAAAATACTTATTAAATTCTCGTGGAATAGACTGCAAATGGCAACCTACAGATAACACAAAACCAGTTCCAATGATAAAAAAAAGATTAGCAGGTAACCAAACTTTAATTGCTTATTTAAGAAAAGTAAAAGCATTTGATTCATATACTCCAAAGCCAAGCTTAACTGCAAAACAAGCAGGAAAAGTATTTAAAGCAAGCGGTGGATCTGTAAAACTTACCAAAAATAATAAATCACTAGAATTTTTATTTGAGGTAATTAGAAGAGAATCAGACTGGGAGAAAAAGCTAGTAGAAAAAATGAGACTATACAAAGACTTTTACGAAAATTTCGTAGTAGGAGATTCAGGCTATATGAGTATTCCTCAACTAATTTTAGTTTGCGAAGACGAAAAACATATGGCAGAATCATTTAAAACCATAGTAGTAAATGGGCTAGAAATTAGTAATATAAAGCTATATTTCACAACAGATTTAAGACAAAATGAAGAAACATTATCAAAAACTTTAGTAGAATTTAAGCTAGATGAAGAAACTAAAAAATACAAAATGAAAAACATTGAAGTTAAACTATTAGGTATTTAAAATATATAAAATAAAAACCCAAATATAATAACTATTTGGGCTTTTTTTATTTTTTTAAATGAACAAATGTTACAGTTGTATTAAATTCTTATTAAGTTTTTATTACTTTTATTGTGTTTTAAGTGTCTATTTGCTAACCTAAAAATAGGGTATTATGTGATAATGGAGGAAAATAATATGTCAATACAATTAAAACCTCACAATGAAGAAGCATATAGAAAAGTCAAAGAAAAATTAGATGCAAGCTATAAAGTTGCTGTTATTCATCCAACTGGAACTGGGAAAATGTACATAGCTTTAAAAATGTTAGAAGATAATAATGAAAAAAGAGCAATTTTTATTGCACCTTCCAATGCTATATTACATGATGTAAAAAAGAATATATTTACAGAAGGAATGAATATGTCTGACTTTCCAAATCTAAAGAGAATTACTTATCAAAAATTAGCAAGGTTATCAGATGAAGAAATTGAAAATTTAGATTTTGATATTATAGTATTAGACGAATTTCATCATTGTGGAGCACCAGAATGGGGAAAAGGAGTAGAAAAATTACTACAGAAAAATCCGGATGCCCAAATATTAGGATTATCAGCTACACCATTAAGATATTTTGATGGTTTAAGAGATATGTCAGATGAGCTATTTGAAGGTAATATTGCCTCTGAAATGACATTAGATGAAGCAATAGAACAAGCAATACTTCCTGAAGCTACATATATTAGTACAGTATATGATTATGATGCAGAATTAGAAAATTTGCAAGAAAATATAAACAAAATACAAGATAAAGAAAAACACAAGCAAGCACAAGAGTTATTTAATAGTTTGAAAAAAAGATTAGATGAAAATACCAAAAATTTACCAGAACTATTTGCTAAACACATGAGAAACAAAAACGGAAAATATATTATTTTCTGTAGAGATATACAAGATATGCAAGAAAAAATGGAACAAGCAAGAAAAATGTTCGGAAATGTTAATCAAAACATAACAATTAGAGGTGTTTCATCGCAGATAAAAGAAAATGATAAAATATTAAATGATTTTGAAAATGATCATGACGAAGGAACTCTAAAATTATTGTACGCAGTAGATATGCTAAACGAAGGGTATCACATAAAAGATTTAGATGGCGTTGTTATGATGAGACCAACTCATTCACCGACGATATTTATACAGCAATTAGGAAGAGCATTAACAGTAGGAAAAAATAATGCTCCAATTGTTTTTGATTTAGTAAATAATTTTGCTACTTGTAAAATAATAGAAGACTTTACAGAAAGATTAAAAGGATATAGGGAAAAATCGGATACAAAAACAGCAAGAAGAGAAAATAGTAGTAGAATTTCTATACTTGATAGAACAAAAGAGTTTATGGAAATTGCTAACAAAATAACTGAATTATCAAAACGAAAAGTAACACTAGAAGAAAAAATTCAAATATTTGAAAAATTTAATGAAACAGGGGAAGAACTATTAGGAGACACCATTTTTGAAGGATATCCAATAGGACAGTGGGCTATACAAATTAGAGCATCAGTAAAACAACTAAATGAAGGAAAAAAGGTGACAAAAATCAATCCAACGGAAGAACAACTAGAAAGATTAAATGCTTTAGGGATATTAGACAGACGAATAGATTCTACGATCGATGAAAAAATAGATATGTTAGTTAGTTGGATGAAAAAATATCCTGAGGGAGAAATAAAAGCAGAACCTCCAAAATATATATTAAGAAAATATGCTAAAACTGAAGAAGAATATACAGCAATATTAGCAGAGTATCAAAAAATGCAAAAATATTATGATTACATAAAGCAAAGAAAAAGTAAAGGAAAACTTTCAAAAGAACAAATTTCAAAATGTAAAGAAGGAAATGTTAGAGGTATTTTTGGTTATCCAACTTTAATAGAAAAGTTAAGTAAGAAAACGGGAAGACCTGAAAGAGATATTGATTATATTATTAGCTATTATGGAACATTGGAAAACTTTATAAATTTATATATGAATGGAAAATTAGATGCAAAAGATTCTATATTAGCAAGTTCTATGTTTAGAAATGCAATTGATATAGATTTAAGCCCTAATAGTGAAAATTATGATAGACTTTATTGCGCTATTATGGGAATAGAAAAAAACGATAATAGTTTGCAATTATACTCTAGTCAAAAAATCAAAGAACAGATTGAAGCATTATTGCCAAGAGAACAATATGTAATTAAAAAAAATTTTGGATTATTAGATGATTTACCACCAAGAAGTTTAAGTAGTTTAGGTACAGAACTCCGGAATAAGCGCGCAAATGGTAAGAACAATAGAAGTAAGAGCATTAAGAAAATTAAGAGATCCATCTAGCATAAAGGAATTTAGCTATAATTACGATAACAATGATATGTTAACAGATGATGAACGTAAAAAGATTGACATATTAAAAGGTAATATATATGCAAGTAATCTTATATTTCGTAATAATTCACATATATCACCTAATGATAGGAATAGTATAGAAATATTAAAAGCATTTATAAAAGATTTGAAGCAAAAAATACAAGAAAGAAAAATGCAAATAAAATCTCAAATAGATCCTTTAGACTATACCATAGAAGAATTAGACTTATCAGTAAGGACATTTAATGTGTTAAAGAGGGCAGGAGTAAAAACATTAGGAGCTATATCACAATTAACAGAAAAAGAATTGATGAGAATTAGAAATTTTGGAAAAAATAGCTATAATGAAATTGTGCAAAAGCTTGGAGAATATGGACTAACTTTAAGCGAAAATACAAATCCAGAAAATGATACGCAAATAGAATCTCAAATAGATCCTTTAGACTATACGATAAAAGAATTAGGATTATCAACAAGAGCATTTAATGCGTTATATAGGGCAGGAATAGACACATTAAGAGATATATCACAATCAACAAAAGAAGAATTAATGGAAATTAGACATTTGGGAAAAAATAGTTATAGTGAAATTGTGCAAAAGCTTGGAGAATATGGACTAACTTTAAGGAAAGATGCAGAGCCAGAGCAAGAAGGTGAAGAAAAAAGCAATGTTATACATCAGTCAAGTGATGACGATACATTTATTCAAGATGTGTTAGAAAATGCCGCTAGACGAGCTGATTTAAGAAAGCAAAGCGAACAAGCTAAAGAGTTAGCAGAGAAATATGAAAAAGCATATGGAAAAATGTCATCGAAAGGACAACATTCTTTTGACGATAATAGTGATAAATAGAAAAGATTGGAGAAAAAATGAAAAAATCTAATGATGTAAGTTTACAAATAATATCAAATACTGGAATTTTTAAAAAAATATTTAACTTTATTAGAAAAATGTTTTTTAGAGATAGTAATAAAAATTCTTCAATAAATAATAAATCTTTGAATGATAAAAATCAATTTATAAAAAATATTAAATTTGAAGAAGATCCAGACAAACAAATGCTATTAAAGTTGCAAGACGATTTAGAAAGAGCAGGTATTAATGCAGAAAATGTATATAATTTAACAAAGAACTTATCAGAAACTCAAAAAAATAAATTATTATGCTTATATAAAGAACAAATTAAAATGTACGAAGATAATATAAAAAATTATAAAAACAAAATACTAGCAATAAAAAATAATTAATTTAAATAAAACAAAAAAGGTACTACTTTTAAGTAATACCTTTTTTAAAATTTTACTCATTATTATTTTTCTTACCTTTGAAGTTTACAACAATTGCATCTTCATTATCAAATAAATATTTAGAATCTGATATATCTGTTGCAACTGGATTAATTTCTCTATCTACATCGTAGTTATCATTACTTGTAGTAGCTGCAGCAAAACGTCCTTTAGTTTTAGTTGCAATTTTATTATATAATGTTGTATTAGAAGTACTATCAGTAATTCCATTTGTAAATTTAGTAAAGTCATATTTTTTAACTTTTTGAGCTTCTTTATATTTAGATTCCATGAAATCAACTTTACCTTTATTTACAACACTCTTACCTTTAGTGTCTTTTACTTTATAAATAACTTGTTTTGCCTTTAATGCCATAATTTTACCAGCTGAATAATTTGGTTTCCATTTATATTCAATTCCACCATATTTTTGATCATAACCTTTTTTATCTGGTGCAGTGTTATAATCATTTTTCCAAGTCCATTCTCTCTTATCTTGCATTGCAGTTTCCCACCATTTAACATCATCAGGAAGTGCATTACCAAATATGAATTTATTAACTGTATTAGAAAGAATTAAGTCTTTATAATAATCTCCTCTATTGTCAGCTGATAAATCTCCTTTTAATTGTGTTAAGTTTTGTGAGTCAAGCACTGTAGCAACTTTATATTTACGATATAAAGTATAAATAGGCTCAGTTGCTTTGCAAATATAAGATGGAAAATCATCTATATATAAGAAATGAGGAATACGGTTACTATCATTTCCAGGTCTACTTAAAATTGATTGTTGCATTAAAAGTATAAAGAATAATCCAAATGCTTTGTGTGCAGATTCACCTAAATCTCCTCTACGTGTGCATACAAGTGTTACTTCACCTTCTGATAATATTTTATCATAATCTAAGTTATTAGAACGATTACACAATATATTTTTAACTCCAGGGTAACGTAGTAAATTATCTAATGTTGCAGAAGCTGTTGTAACTGAACGCTTTGTATTTAATATATTTTTTCCTTCTGGATAGAAATTATTTTCAAAGTATTTAATTAAAATACGATATTTTTCTGCCATTTCTGGAATCTGTTTCATTTTTTCAGTCATTTCTACAACTAAGTCAAAATCAGTTAAAAGATTTAATAAATCCTCTAAGTTAGGAAGCATTCCATCATGCTCTAATGGATAAATTTCTTTTAATAAAATTGATAAGTTTTCTGTAATTTGTATAGATTCATTTTCTCTAAATGCAAGCTCTGTATCAGGTCTAGATTGAACATATAATCCTTTTAATACAGAAGAAACAGCTAAACCTGTTTTAATAGGATCTTTATAGGCAAATGGGTTTAAACCAGATGAAGTAGTTCTATTTGGATCAATAACATTTACTGGTATATGAAAGTTTTTAGCTACTTTTTCAATTTTTTCTACAGATTCATGTTCTGCAGAAATATAAGTAATGCCCATGTTTCTGTAAGTAATTTTATCTCCAGAAGAAGATATAATCATTTTATGCATATATTTTTTGAAAATATCTATTTTATCATTGTTTGGTATTAACATGTTTAAATTAAAGTTCTCATTTATATAGTCATTATCATAAGGGCAATTTATAGTAGCAAGGCCTGTTCTTAATGCAGTAAATCCCATTTCTTTTGAAACTTCTTTAAAGAAAGATTTTCTTTCAATATCTCTTGCAAGCATTGGTTCATAAACCATTGTGGTTTTACCAGAACCAGAAACACCAACAATTAAGAATGATTCAAAACGCTTGCTCTCTGGTATGCAAATATCTTCGCCACTTTCTGTATCTGTACAAACTTTAATTTCACATGTGTAAACTCCATGAGCTTCTTTGTCTGAACTTAAGCTGATTCCTGGATAATCAAATATTGAGTCACGAATATCTTTTGTATCATGTACAGTAAATAATAACCATTTAAATACTTTATAAAATGTAACAAGTGGTATGTAAATTGCCATTGCTGAAAATGCTGGTCTGAATAAATAGAAAAAGTCAGTAGCAAGTTCAGGATAGTTAGGAAGTGAAAGAAGTCCAATCCAAACAGCTTCATTCATCCACTCAACAACTGCTGTTACAATTAAAATATAAAAACAAATAAAAAACGAATGGAATATTCTATATTTTGCTACATCTGATGATGCAAACTTAGATGCAAATGAAAATAAAAATGCAAATGTTAAAGCTGCAAAACCTAGAGTATATTCAATTGGTCCCCAGTAAGAATAAGCTACTCCCGTAAATACAATAAATAAAAATTCAACCATTCTATCTATTAATATATATGCAGATATTAAAGCTAAAATATATGATACGAAAGTATTTCTATCTGTCTTTAAAAATTTTAAAAATTTATCAAATAGTTTTAACAAAGAATTCACCACTTTCATTTTTAAATTCTATACTACTATTATCTAACAAAATCGCGAAAAAAACAAGGGTTTTTGGAAAAATAATCATGATTTCTAAGCATAAATCTATATTTTATATAGTATTATTTTAAAAGAGGCGATGAAATGAAAAAAAACAAACTTAAAAAGACAAGTTTTATGCAAAATGTTTTAGTTCTAATGGTTTCTCAAGTACTAATTAAAGTTTTGGGCTTAGTATATAAATTATATTTAACAAATAGAGAAGGGTTTGGAGATAAAGGTAATGCTATATATGGCAGTGGCTTTCAAATATATGCATTTTTTCTAACCATATCATCAGTGGGCCTTCCAGGTGCTATTTCAAAGCTTGTATCAGAACGTATAGCAATAGGAGATTATAGTGGGGCACACAGAATATTTAAAATAGCATTTGTTACATTTGGTTTAATTTCTTTTTTATGTAGCAACATTTTATTTTTCGGCGCACACTATATAGCAAATAGCTTTTTACAAATACCAGAAGCAGAGCTTACATTAGTTGCACTTTCGCCATCTATTTTTTTAGTTTCAATATCTTGCGTTATAAAAGGTTATTTTAATGGAAGACAAAATTTAAAAGTAAGTGCAAATGCTCGGAAGCTTAGAGCAATTTTTTAAAATGGTATTATCTGTTATATTAGTAGAATCTATTAGTATAGTTTCAGGAACAAATACTGCCATAATGGCTGCAGGAGCAAACTTAGCTACAACACTTTCAACATTCCTTTGCTTCTTTTATTTATATAGATATTATAGAACAATGAAAAAAGAAATAAAAATAGAAATTAAAAATACAATAAATCATAAACCTACTAGAATAAGAAAAACAATTAAACAAATTTTATCTGTATCAATTCCAATGTCATTGAGTGCTATTTTAGGAACAATAAACAAAAATGTAGATTCCATAACAGTTGTACGAGGACTTAAAAAGTTTTTATCTGATGAGCAAGCTAAAACTCAATATGGAATTTTAAGCGGAAAAGTAGATACATTAGTTACACTTCCAATGTCATTAAATATGGCATTTGCAACAGCACTTGTTCCAGCTATTTCATCGGCAAAAGCAGTAAATGATATGCAAACTATTGAAAAAAGATTATCATTTTCACTTTTAATTACAATTTTAATAGGACTTCCCTGTATGGTTATAATGATTTTATTTGCAGAACCAATATTAAAATTTTTATTTCCAAATGCGGCTTCTGGTAGCTTTATTTATCAAATTAGTTGTTTAGGCATAATTTTTATAGTTATTCAGCAAACCATAAGTGGTGTTCTTCACCGGGCTTGGCAAAATGTTTGTACCTGCTATAGCCATTGGAATTGGTGTTATAGTAAAAATAATTTTAAATTGTTATTTGGTGCAAATTAACCCACAAAATTTTATATTAGGTGGAGCAGCTGGCGCAGCTTTTGCAACTGTAATATGTCACTTAATTGCAGTAATTATAGAATTTAAAGTCTTAAAAAAGCAACTAAATTTAAAATTGGATAAAACAAAATTCATTTTAAAACCTATTATAGCTACAATTATAATGGCGGTAGTTTCAAATTATACATATATTTTTTTAATAGCAAAATTAGGAGAAAAATTGGCACTTGTTTTAACACTTTTTGTAGCAGTTATTATATTCTTAATAGCTATTTTTGTATTAAAAATATTTTCAAAAGAAGAAATTTATATGCTACCATTTGGAAGAAAAATTTATGAAAAGCATTTTAATAGCAAAAAAATAAATTTTATAGGTTAAACCTTAAAGAACTTGACACTGTATGCTAAAACGTTAAACCCACTAAAATCAAGCGTTTTCAAGCACACGAGAGAAGAAACCTTACAAAAAACTAGAGTTTTTTTGAAAAAATAAAATAAAAAAAGAAGGATTTTGACAAAGAATGACGAATAATGATATTAGTAGATATAAGTCTACATATTTTTATAATCTTATAGGAGGTAATTTAAATGAACAAGTCAGAATTAATCGCAGCTATGGCAGCAAAAACAGGAGAAACAAAAAAAGATGCTGAAGCAGCATTAAACGCATTTGTAAGCGTTGTAACAAACTCTTTAGTAAAAGGAGATAAAGTTCAATTAGTTGGATTTGGATCTTTCGAAGTTAGAAAAAGAGCAGCTAGAAAGGGAAGAAACCCACAAACTAAAGAAGAAATCAAAATACCTGCATCTAAAGCACCTGTATTCAAAGCAGGAAAAGCTTTAAAAGATTTAGTAAACAAAAAATAATTTGAAATTTATATAAATTATATGAATTCATATCTAGAGATATAGAAAAAACTATATCTCTATTTTTTTGCTAAAATTATAACCAAAATATAAATGTTATGATATAATAAAGAAAATTTAAATAAAAAGGGGTAATTTATATGTATAGAAACACATATATAGAGATAAATGTAGACAACTTGCAGCATAATGTAAAACAAATTTTAGAAAAATACCCAGAATATGAATATTATTTTGCTGTTGTAAAAGGAAATGCCTATGGACATAGTGATAAAATTGCAAAATATTTAGTAGAAAGTGGAATAAATTATTTAGCAATTTCTTCTTTAGAAGAAGGAATATCTTTAAGAAAAAATGGAATTACGGCTCCAATTTTATGCCTAGAGCCTATAGATATTAAATATATAGATGAATGTATAAATCAAAATATTACTATTACTGTTCATAGTTTAGAGTATTTTGAAGAATTAATTAAAAAGGAAATAAATAGCCCTTTAAAAGTTCATGTAAAAATAGATTCTGGTCTTTGTAGACTAGGCTTAAATAATAAAGAAGAAGTAAAAAAAGTTGTAGAAGGGCTAAAGGCAAAACCTAATATCATATTAGAAGGAATTTTTACACATTTTGCAACAGATGGAATTTACGATTCATCTTGGGACAACCAACTTGCAAAATTTAAAGATTTAACTTCAGAAATAAATTTAAATGAAATACCGATTGTTCATTTAGGAAGAAGTCAAACATTATTAAATCATGATAAAATTCCTTTTAGCAATGGAATTCGTTTAGGAATTATACTATATGGTTATAACACAACACCAAAGCCATTACCAAAGGGATTTTTAAACACATTAAGAAAATGGAAAAGGCAGTATTATAATAGAAAAAATAATGTAAGCAAAACAATTACAAATATAGATATAGACTTAAAAACTGCATTTAGTTTATATAGTGAGGTAATGCAAGTTAAAAAAATACCAAGGGGCAGTTTTGTTGGTTATGGCAGAATTTACGAAGCAGAAGAAGATATGTATGTGGCTATTATTCCAATTGGCTATGCAGATGGCTTCAGCAAAAGAAATAAAGGAAGACAAATAGTTATAAATGGCAAAAGATATTCCTTAATTGGAGAAGTCAACATGGGAATGCTTATTGCAAAAGTAGATGAAACTGTTAAAGTACATGATAAAGTAACTTTAATAGGAGAAGAAATTCCAATGATAGAAGTAGCAAGATATATGAAAACAAGCATATATGAGGGCTCTTGTATGTTAAATAGCTGGATTCCAAGACTTTTAATTAAAAATGGACAAGTAGTAGAAATAGATGAAAGAAAGGATTAATAACTATGGAGCAAAATTTTAGTGTACTTATACTAGGAAGTGATTTTAATGCATATTATATGGCAAGATGCTATCACGAGTTATATAACAAAAAAGTAGATGTTATATCTAAAAAAGCAATAGGTGTTGTTTCATATAGTACTATTGTAAATTTTAAAGAAGTACTTGGGTTTGAAGAACCTGAAACTTTTGTAAAAACTTTAAATTCATATGCACAAGAAAAAAATGAAGATAAAATTATATTAATAGGAACAAGTGATGAGCTAGTTCGTTTAATTATAGAAAATAAAGAAAAATTAAATAAAAAATTTGTGCATAATTACCCTAGTTTAGAAATACTAAACACAATTTTAGTAAAAGATACATTTTATCAAGCTGTAGAAGGAACTGAGCTTGACATTCCAAAAACATATATATATAAATGTGGAGAAAGCCAAAAATTAGATGAAGAAAAAATAGAAAATTTAAAATACCCAATAATAGTAAAACCAGGAAACAATATAGAATATCATAATCACAAATTTGAAGGAATGTATAAAGTATTTAAAGTATTTTCAAGGAATGAACTAAATGAAGTAATACAAAAAATAGAAAACTCAGGCTATAAAAGTAATTTGGTAATTCAAGAATTTATACCAGGAGATGACTGCGCATTATTTGATAGTGTATTTTATTGTAGCAAAAACAAAAAAGTTCAGCTTATTACATTTGCACAAATAGGCTTGCAAGAAAGAAATCCAGGTGGAATAGGAAACTGTACTTTTTTAGTTAATGGATTTGATGAACATGGATTTAATGAAAAAGTAGTAGAACCTTTAAAAGCATTCATGGAAAGAATAGGTTACCAAGGCTTTGCCGAATTTGACTTAAAATATGATAGCAGAGATAAAAAATATAAAGTATTAGAAATAAACCCAAGACAAGCAAGATGCAGTTATTATTTAACAGCAGGTGGACACAATTTAGTAAAATATTTAGTAGATGATTTAATATATGAAAAAGAAAAAGAATGTACTTTTATGAAAGAAAAAGTGGCTCTTAGCTTTGTACCTAAAACTGTTATTAAAAAATATGTAACAAGCTTACCTCTTAAAAATGAAGGCTTAAAACTTGCTAAAATAGGTAAAATGGTAAATCCTTTAAAATATAAAAAGGACAAAAGCATAAAAAGAAGGCTTTATTTAATTGCAAAGGATTTTAACTATATTAGAAAATATAAAACTTTATCATGGTAATCGCCTAAAAATAATTGAATTTTTGCTGCGTCAAATTATTTATATCTAATGATATGATACAACGGCACACTAAATCTAGTGTGCCGTTGCTGATTATAAATTATTGATAATTGTTTTATTTACAGTCTTTTACCCTTCTGAGTGCTTTTCTTATCGCTCGAGGTTTTGGTAATAGCTCCAGACACCTTTACAGGTACAAGAGCAGTTGACAATCCCTTAAGAGATTTCGATACGCCCTCAATTCTGGCTTGAGTCTGTCCTCTGTCAAGCATATCGATCTTGTATGCATCGAGAGTTCTCGAAGAAGATACCATAGAAATAACTCCAAGCATCAAATCGATAATTGCTTTTTCCTCATTAATCTTAATTACATGTTCAGGAGCCAAAAGCTTTTCCCAGCAAGATGTAATGTCATCTTTGAAGTATTTCCCACAAGCTTTATTAAGCAATAGAAATACATTATCGTGAACTTTTTTACGAAGTTCTCCGAAAGGCTCTACATCCTGGAAAAACTCGATATCAAAGTTTTCAGCTTGATAACGATTTACAGTAGGATAAGGCTTTTCATCTCCAATAAAGAAGATTATCGGTCTTGCTCCTTTTTCGAATTCCGTATTTTTAAGCAGATAGTATGCAGCAAGTTCATAAGACTCTTCGCCAAATGCACCTCCTCCACCTTCAAGGACAACTTTCTCAAGCCAAGAGTCAAGCTCAATGCCTTTTGCAAAGTCACCAATCTGCAACGGATAATCGTCATGATATGCATCACCAACTGCACAGAAAGAAATATCGAAATCTTTCAAATATCCTTTCTGTTCAATCTGTCCATAGAACATCGGTAGCTTATCATACACGACTCTGGCAAAATCAATGTTAGAGCCTGTAACATCAAGCACTATGATAATAGGAGACTTGGTCTTGCTCTTCAGAATTTTGCCGTTAGGTTTCATCGAACTGTCCAAAGAAGTGCTTGTAAACTTCTTTGCAGATTCAGAACTGGTTCCGAAACCGCCGTAAGAACTGCCCCAGCTTGAGCTAGAGCTTTCTTCGTAGACATCTCTATCATAACTTGATCCACCCATGATAAATCCTCCTTAATCTAATTTTTTGAATCTTTGGGTTCCGAAAACTTCGTTTCTAAGCTTTATAAGCTCGCTCCAAAGTTTCCATGCGTCGTCTGGTCTATCAGACAAGGTATTACTTACCATTTTTCTTATAAATGCTCTTACTCGAGCATCTACAGAAATAGGCATTCCGTTACTAGAAATATCACCTCCCAAAAGCTTAATTGCAATCTTACCTATGGAATAAACATCCGAAGATGGTAAGACTCTTGCAGTCTTGTTTACCTCAGGAGCAGTATAGTAATCATTTACGATTTTGTACTGTGCCTCTGAAGTATTGGCATTAGGAATACAAAACGAGAACCCTAACAATGACACATTGTGATTGTCTTTGTTAATAATGATATTTTCAGGTTTTATATTACCATGTACTACACAATTTGAGTGCAAATAACCTACAACACTTAAGAGTCTTTCCAGCATCCACATAACATGTTCAGCAGGTATGCCTTTTTTGTATTGTTCTAACAGCTCTGGCATTGTGATACCTTTTACTTCTCTCATTAAGATGCTATTTGTATCATTTACCATGATTTTCTGTTCTACATAGGGGAACGATTGATGTCTTAATGTCGAAAGCACATTGTATTCAGTAGTAATTAAATCATTATCTTCAGGATCAATTGCAACCTTCAAGTAAACAATATCATTTGCTGAAGTTCCCTTGAAAATATAAGCAACCTCTCCCTCAAACACATTCTCATAAAACTGGTACAATTCACCTTTTATTGTAATTTCAAATAAAGGTGTCATGTGCTTATAAATTTGTACAGGATCAACAATTCCATAAATGCCTTGCTCAAGCTCACTTAATCCTAAATTGTATAACTTATTCAGAATTGAAAATGCTTGTCCAGCAATGTACTTATCTTTCTCTGAAACAATGTCAGGATGAATTTTCTTTGCATATTGTCTAAATGTTTTCTTTAATTCATCTTCTGTAGCCATTGCTCCAAAGAAGTCAATAGGACGCTTGGCCTTTAACAGCTTTTCATAAATATACTTAACTGTCATAACTATCATCGCCTTTTCTATTTATGATGATGTCTGCATATGCCTTTTGCGGAAAAATAAATCTTTCACACATAGGTTTAATGCAGTCATTCCAATACTGTCTTATCCTTGTTTCAGGTACGCCAAATTTTGAAGTATCTCTTGCTATTCTTCTTTCTAAACAAGTTTCAATTTCTGTATCAACAAAAACATTAATACAGTTATCTAACTCTTTCAAAAGGTGAATTGTATGCAAGCCTTCAAAAACATTAACTTTGCCAACTCTAACTATTTTGTACTTAGCTACTCTTGTGTTAGTTGCCACATCATATCTTGGCATTTTAACCAATCCATTTCGTAACAACTGTTGTACATCATGCTTGAACTCTGCCGTCCAAAAGGCATCAATTGAATCTGTTAAATATCCTTCCCTCGCTCTAGGAATGTCAGGTAGATTTTTAAAATAATCGTCTTGACTTACTATTGTAACTGCATATTCATTAGAGAAATACTTCCGAATAGCATTTGCTAAAGTAGTTTTTCCAGAGCATGTGATGCCAGCAATGGCTATATTTACCATGCTATGATTTTGTAAATAACTTTCGATTTCTTCATACAGATTCATTTCATCACATCCTTATCTTGCTTTCTCTAGTTGGTCCAACAGATACAATAGATATGTGAAGATTAGTAAGTTTTTCAAGTAAAGCAATATACTCTAGGCATTCTGTAGGGAGAGAATTTTTATCAGATACATTTGATGTATCATGTTTCCATCCTTTCACTACAATATACTTAGGAATACATTTTCCTAAATACATTCCTAAATCTTCACTGTACTTCTTGATATCTGTAATAACAATTTGTCCGTCAGGTAATATAAAATAGCTGAAAATTGTGTTAAACTTTTCATCAACAATACCATTATAATAATACTCATTGCATACTTTGATGGTTTCAAAGTCATCTAATTTATCAAGAGAAGATAAATATAATTCATCAACCTGATTAATGCTTTGAGCATATCTAAACAGTATCGCATCAAACCAGCCAAATCGAATTTTTCCATTCCAAAACGACTCATCTTGATTATTGTCACATATC
>CANQRY010000033.1 GCA_947626335.1 uncultured Clostridia bacterium
TATGCAAATATAATCTTTTAAAATTAAAAACAATAAAAAAATACTAATTAAAGAAATATATTTATTTACATTTAATTTTCTTAAAATAATAAAACTCATAAAAAATATAAAAGAAATTAAAATTGTAGCAAGAATTCTCATCACAATTAATTCATTTCCAAAAATAAATAAAAATAATGCACAAATAAAAGAAAGCAAAGGAGTAATAACCATATTAAAATCTCTATAAGGCACTAATCCATCTGCTATATTTTTTGCAAAACTGTAATTCCATACTTCATCTAAATTACTTAAATTTTTAGGTAAAATAATAGAAGAAACCATTATTAAAATAAATATAAATAATAAAATATTAAAACAATTTAGTTTTAACCAATTTAATATTTTCATTTTTACTCCTATATTTTTATTTTTTCCAAATTATTAAAATTTATTAGCTGTAGCATTTTTATGCATACAGCTAATTTATAAAACTTAAAATAAATTAATCGTCTATATTTATTTTTTTATTAATAATATATTGTGGTCTTCCTTTAACTTCGTCATAAATTCTTCCAATATATTCGCTCATCATCCAAAGAGAAATTAAAATAATTCCTGCTAAAAAAGTAATAGTTACCATTAAAGATGTCCAACCAGCAGTTAGATGATTCCAATTAAAAATAAATGATAGTATAGAATAAACTAAAATAATAAATGATGCAAAAACTGATATTATTCCAAGGCCACCAACCATTTTTAAAGGTTTACTTGAAAAACTAATAATTCCATCAGAAGCAAGTTTTAGCATTTTCTTTAAAGGATATTTTGTTTTTCCAGCAAAACGTTCTTTTCTTTCATATTCAAAAGCTACTTGATTAAATCCAACCCAACTAAATAATCCTCTTAAAAATTTATTATGTTCTGGAAGTGAATTAACTACATTAATTACTTTTTTATCAACTAATCTAAAGTCACCAGTATCTTTAGGAATATCTACGTCTGATAATGCATTTAATGTTTCATAAAACATTTTTGCTGTAAGTAATTTAAATTTAGATTCTCCCTCGCGTACTTTTCTTTTTCCATAAATAACTTCATAGCCTTGTTCCCAAAGTTTTAACATTTCCGGTATTAGTTCAGGAGGGTCTTGAAGATCTGCATCAATAATAACAACAGCATCACCTGTAACATATTTAATTCCAGCAGTAACTGCGCATTGATGCCCAAAATTTCTAGAAAAAGATATTACCTTTACGTTATTATCTTTAGATGCAATTTCTTCTAAAATAGATAGTGTTTTATCTTTGCTACCATCATTAACAAAAACTATTTCATGTGAATAATCAGGAATAGAAGATAAAACATTCTTCATTCTGTTATAGCACTCATTTGCAACTTCTTCCTCATAATACATAGGAATTACTACAGATATTTTTTTCATAATAAAATTAGTCCTTTCTTGGTATTTATATGTTTACATAATTGTACTATATTTGTTTTTGCAATTCTTTAACATTTTCATTTTCTTTTTCTAAAGCACGTAATTCGTTTTGCTTTTTCTTTAAATTATCTTTAGCAACAGTCATTAATAATTTAATTCTATTTGTTTGATTTGCTTCACTAGCGCCTGGATCATAATCAACAGGAGAAATGTTTGCTTCTGGAAACTTAGAACGTATAGTTTTTATAACTCCTTTTCCAACAACATGGTTTGGAAGGCATGCAAAAGGCTGAACACAAATAATATTTGGAATTCCATGTTCAATATATTCCACCATTTCGGCAGTTAAAAACCATCCTTCACCAGTTTGGTTTCCTATTGATAAAATATCCTTAACTTTTGTTTCTAATTCAAAAATATCACAAGGTAATAAATAACCTTTTTTAGAATTATGTAAAGCAATTCTAACATCTTTTTCTAATAAATCAATTAACTTAATAGCAGCTTTAAATAATTTTGCTTTGATTTTATCTGTTTTTATTAACTGATTAAATGTAATTTTATGTGTTGCAATAAATTTAATAAATCCCATGAAATCTGGAAGTACAACTTCTGCACCTTCTTCTTCTAATTTATCTGCAACAAAGTTATTTCCAAAAGGATGATATTTAATTAAAACTTCTCCAACAATACCAACTTTTGGTTTTTCTATAGAAGTGTCTAATTCAATTTTTTCAAAGTCTTCAACCATATCATAAATACTTTGTTTAAATTCTTTTAAAGTAGATTTTTCTAACAATTTTTTGCATTTTTCCATCCACTCATCAAATAGTTTTTGAGTTTCTCCTTTATGCACTTCATAAGCTCTATTTTTAGTAAGCATTTTTTGTAAAAGGTCAGCATAAACTACCATTTTTAATAATCTTTCAACTAATGGCATAGTAATTTTAAAGCCTGGCATTTTTTCCATACCAACAACATTAAATGATATTACAGGAATATTCTCAAAACCTGCATCTTTTAATGCTTTACGAATGAATCCAATATAGTTAGTTGCTCTACAACCACCACCTGTTTGAGACATAATTAAAGCAGTTCTATTTAAATCATATTTTCCAGATTCCAATGCTTCAATCATTTGCCCTGTAGTTAATATAGAAGGATAGCAAGCATCGTTATTTACATATTTAAGACCAGTTTCTACTGTGTGAGAAGTGCACTCTCTTAATAACTCTACTTTATAACCACAAGCGCGTACTGCAGACTCTAAGAGTTCAAAATGAATTGGAGCCATTTGTGGTATTAAAATAGTGTAATCTTTTTTCATATCTTTTGTAAATATTTTTTTATTTACTTCGTAATTTCCTTCTCCTTTTTTAACTTCTTTATTTAAATCTCTTTTTTTCATGCTAGCAAGTAAAGAACGAATACGAATACGAACAGCACCTAAATTATTTATTTCATCTATTTTAATTAAAGTGTACATTTTATCATAACTTGATAATATTTCTTCTACTTGATCAGTTGTTACAGCATCAACACCACAGCCAAAAGAGTTTAACTGAACAAGCTCTAAATTGTCATGTTTACCTACAAAATCGGCAGCAGCATAAAGTCTTGCATGAAATACCCATTGGTCAACAACACGAATAGGGCGTTTTACCTCAGTTTGATTAGAAATACTATCTTCAGTAAGTACACATAATCCAAGACTTGTAATTAAAGTGTCAATACCATGGTTAACTTCTGGGTCTACATGATATGGGCGGCCTGCTAAAACAATACCTTTTAAATTATTTTTATTCATAAAGTCTAAAGCTTCTTGTCCTTTTTTTCTAATATCATTTTTACAATTTTGATATTCAGTCTCTGCTTTTTTTGCAGCTTCTAGTAATTCTTTTTTGGTAAAGTTATATTCTTCAAATTCTGGCAAATTCAAAATAGTTTCTGCTAAAGTTTTGGCATCAAAAGGTAGAAAAGGATTTAAAAATTTAACATCTTTTAATTCTTCAACATTATTTTTTAATACCTCAGAATAAGAAATAACAATAGGGCAGTTATAGTGATTATCTGCTTTTTTGTATTCTTTTCTTGAATAAGGCATACATGGATAAAAAATAGTTTTAATGCCACTTTTTATAAGCCCTATAATATGACCATGAGAAAGTTTAGCAGGGAAGCAAACAGACTCAGAAGGCATACTCTCCATGCCTTTTTCATATGTTTTACGATTACTTTTTTCAGATAAAACTACGCGGAAACCTAAGTTGGTTAAAAAAGTAAACCAAAATGGGTAGTCTTCGTACATATTTAATACTCTAGGAATGCCAATAACTCCACGTTTAGCATCTTTTTCTTCTAAAGGTGTATAACCAAAAATTCTCTCATATTTATATTTAACCAAGTTTGGTAGTTCTTTTTTGCTTTCATCTACAATTCCAGCACCTTTTTCACAGCGGTTACCAGAAATGTATTTTGAACCATTATTGAATTTATTTATTGTTAATAAACAATGATTTTCGCAACCATTGCAACGAACATGACTAATATCAATTTTTAAATTATCTAAATCTTGCATTTTAGCTAAAGTAGAAGTATATTCCATATCTAAATTTGCTTCATATTGCTCTTTGCTAAGAAGTGCTACACCATAAGCACCCATTAAACCTGCAATGTCCGGTCTTACAACATTTCTGCCAACAATTAATTCAAAAGCTCTTAATACTGCATCATTATAAAAAGTACCACCTTGTACAACAATGTGTGCACCTAAAGTTTTAACGTCTCTTACTTTCATAACTTTTTGAATAGCATTTTTTATAACTGAATAAGAAAGCCCAGCAGAAATATCACCAACAGAATAGCCTTCTTTTTGAGCTTGTTTAATTTTAGAATTCATAAATACAGTGCAACGTGAGCCAAGGTCAACAGGCCTTCTAGCCTCTAAGGCAGAATTTACAAACTCTTCAATAGATAAATTTAAACTTTTAGCAAATGTTTCAATAAATGAACCGCACCCAGAAGAACAAGCCTCATTAAGCATAATGTTATCAATAGCGCCATTTTTCATACGAATATATTTCATGTCTTGTCCGCCAATATCAACAATGCTTGTAACATTAGGCATAAATTCTTTTGCAGCAGTATAATGTGCAATTGTTTCAATTTCATTTAAGTCTACATTTAAAGCAGTTTGAATTAACTTTTCTCCGTAACCGGTAACACCGCTATATCTAATTACTGCCTTTTCAGGCATTTTACTATATAATTCCTTTAGCATTTTAATAACACTTTGAAGCGGATTTCCTTCATTGCTACCATATAAAGAATATAGCAAAGTTCCTTCATTATCAATTACTACGAGTTTTGTAGTAGTAGAGCCAGCGTCAATACCAACGAAGCAATCTCCCTCATAGTTAGATAAGTCGCCTTTTTTTACTGTTTCCTTATTGTGCCTTTCTTTAAATTCCTCATATTCTGCATCAATAGAAAATAGTGGAGAAAGGGGGTGTGAAGTATCATCATGCGAAATACGTAGCATTTGAATTTTACTTCTTAATTTTTCTACCGTAATAGGGTGAGATGAGTTTACAGAATCAATAGCTGCACCTTTTGCAACTAATAAATGAGCTTCTTCTGGAATAATAATGCTATCGCCTTCTAAATGTAATGTTTCAATGAAACGTGTGCGAAGTTCAGAAAGGTAATTTAAAGGGCCACCTAAAAAAGCTACTTTTCCACGAATTGGCCTGCCACAAGCTAGTCCACTAATAGTTTGATTTACAACAGCTTGAAAAATAGAAGCAGCAATATCTTCTTTTTCAGCACCTTCATTCAAAAGTGGTTGAATATCAGTTTTAGCAAAAACACCGCATCTTGAAGCAATAGGGTAAATTAGTTTATGATTTTTAGCAAGTTCGTTTAAGCCTATTGGGTCTGTATGTAAAAGTGATGCCATTTGGTCTATAAAAGCTCCTGTACCACCAGCACAAGTTCCGTTCATACGTTGTTCAATAGATTTGTCAAAATAAATAATTTTTGCATCTTCTCCACCAAGTTCAATAACTACGTCTGTTTGAGGTATGTATTTTTCGACAGCTCTTTTACAAGAAACAACCTCTTGAATAAAAGGCAAGTCTAAAAATTTAGCAGCACTCATAGCGCCAGAACCTGTCAATGCTATACTAAATTCGGCGTCTTCATACTTATTTGCCAAATCTTCTAATACATTACAAACAGTATTTTTTGTATCAGAAAAATGTCTTTGATAATCTGTGTATAAAGTGTTTAAATTTTCATCCATAATAACAATTTTAACTGTTGTAGAACCAACGTCTAATCCAACATGTAATAACTGTTTCATAAAATATAAAATCTCCTTTTTTAAGCGCATTTTTTTATATAAACTTATGATTATTGTTTATTTAAAATAACAACTTAATTTTATACAAAAATTATCATTTTGTCAATGTAAAATGGTGGGAATGTTAGGGAAATTGAGAGATTTTAAGAATTAATATATAAAAAATAAAAGCAGAGAAAATTATATTCTCTGCTTTGGTGACTCCAACCGGATTCGAACCGGTACCTCTTTTCTCACAATAAATTTGCTCGATGCGCGCCTCAAGTAAATAATACTGTGATTTGTGTCATACACATAGAACCGTGTACACACTGAAAAGTATTCTCCCATTAAACTATGGAGCCTAACAATAAAAATATTGCTTTCATTATGATAACATAAAATTTAATTATTGTCAACTATTAATTTTTTAGATATATAAATTCATAAGGGGCCTTTCTACCTTTCTTGATTTTCTTTTTCTTTAAATCTATCTGGAACTTGTATTTCCATTGGTACTAGAGTACCGTCTTCTACAATATTAATTTCTACTCCAAAACTATTTAAATCATTTCTTGTTAACTGTTCATGTTGCATCCATAAAGGAAATATAACTTGTTCTACTATATCTCTAAATATTTGTTTAGTTATCCCGGTATATCTTTTTGGCATTGTTTCCAGAATTTCATCTTTTTTATCAGGGAATGCTTTAATTAAAAACAAAATTCTTTCTTTTGCTGTTTCAATATATTCTGATTGACTTACTTCAGTAACTTTGTATTTTTTCATTGCAGAGTCTTTCATAAATGGTACTTCTTTCCAAGGAATTTTCCAAGATTCATGAACAGCTTTTCCAAGACATAATTCTCTTGCATCAAAACTTGGACCTACATAGTCCATATATACGTGTTCGCCAATCTTTATATCTAAGGTTACGCCTCCTTGTGTATGTATTCTTTCATTAGTTCCTTCTTTCATATCTTCTAATATTATTACAGCTTCCGGCACTGAATTTTTAACTTCTTCTATATATCCTTTGACTCTATCTCTCTTAAAAGTCTGTCCATTTGGTAATTTACCATTAACGCCTCTTAGACAGTCACACCTTGCTGTCATCATTTCAACAGGAAATTCGTTTTCAACCTTTTCCCAATCTTCAAGAGAATTAATTACATACATTTTATTTAAAGGGCTTAACTCAGGTAAATATTTATCTACTAAAGCAATGCCTTTACATTTTTTATACATATTAATCATTGGTAAATGTTCTTTTTTAGATAAATCTAGAATCATAAAACTCTCCTATAAAGTAATATCTATGTATATTATCATAAAAACTGCTTATTTTCAACAAAAAAAGAGGTCCTTTATTTTAAGAACCTCTTGGCGCAGCTAGAAGGAATCGAACCTTCGACCTCTGTATTGGAAGGACAGCGCTCTACCACTGAGCTATAGCCGCAAACAATAAAAATATTGCTTTGACTATAATAACATAAAATCCAATTGTTGTCAACTTATTTATATTTTTTACCAATAAAATATAATAAAAAATGGTAAATAGTTTAAACATAAAGCAAATATCTAAAAATAAAAATAAAGTGGCATAAACTACCAAGAAGTATAAAAATGTGGAATAGTTCATGAAAACCAAAATATTTATTTTTAAACTTTGGCCATTTTAAACCATATAAAATACCACCAATAGTGTAAAAAATGCCACCAGCAAGAAGCCATATAAGAGAGCCTAAAGCATTTAACTCATAAAAAGTTGTAATTAAAGGGTAAGTAGCAATAATAACTGTCCAACCCATTGCCAAATAAAGTCCTGTAGTAAGCCATCTTGGAGCATTAAGCCAAAATATAGTTAAAAAAGTACCAAATATAGCTAACCCCCATATTACACCAAAAATACTCCAGCCCCAACCGCCTCTTAAAGGGCCTAAACAAATAGGAGTATAACTTGCAGCAATAAAAATGTAAATCATAATATGATCAAATTTACGAAATACTCTTGTGCCAGTTTCTTTTAAATTAAACAAATGATATAAACTGCTAAATGTATATAACAAAATTAGTGCTACTCCAAAAATAGTAAAAGAAACAATATCCCAAGCACCTTCACCAAAAAGCGAAGCATAAATAATTAAAAAAACTAATCCCACAACTGCTAAAACTGCACCAATAGCATGTGAAAAAAAGCTTACAGGATCTTTAATTTTTGTCATTATAATTCCTCCTTATATTAAAATATAATTCTAATTTTTCCAAGATTTAACAAAAAATATATCATACTTTATATAAAAAGGCAAGGTGTGTAATTAGACTAGCAAGTACAATTAATAAGAATGAATAGTGTTAACAGCTTAATTTATAAAATTTAAATAAAATAGTTCTAAATATTTTAAAACTAGAATAACAATAGACCAATAGTACAAGTTTAAAAGGAGAGGATAAAATGAATAAAAAACTTTGGATAATTTTAGTTATTTTAGTTGTTTTACTAATTGTAGGGGTAGGTATATTTCTTATAATTCAAAATAGTGGAGAAGAAAACATTTCTACAAATGAAATACAGCCAGAAGAAGAAATTAGTGATGAACAAATGAGGCAAACCATAGTAACTTTATATTATAAAAATAAAGAAACCAAAAAGTTAATGCCAGAAGGAAGAATTGTAGATGCGAAAAGTTTACTTTCAGATCCATATGCCACTATAATTAAATTGCTAATGGAAGAGCCTAAAAATACTGGCCTTCAAAAAACTATACCAGAAGGAACAAATCTTTTAAAAGTAGAGTTAAAATCAGACATATTGTATATAGATTTCTCAAAAGAGTTTGTTGATAATCAGGAAAAAGGATTGGAAGCGGAAAATTTAAGCATATATTCTATAGTAAATACATTAACAGAACTAAATGAAGTATCAGGTGTAAAAATTTTAATTGATGGTCAAGAAAATAAAAGTTTTTCAGATAATGAAATTAATTTTAAAGACGTATTTGTAAGGTCAGAAGAACAAATATCTAAATAATGTTTACATAAACAAAATTAATGGCGTTTTTTTACAACCTTATATAACTTAAAGCCTCTTGCAATATTGTCTAAATTGCACAAAAAATGCTCAACTTCGAAAAGAGAATTACAAACATTCTCTTTTCTTTTTTTAAAATCAATTTTATCTTTTTTACCTTTTTCTGCCATAAAAACTCCTTTTAATAACTAATATATTTTATGAAACTATTTTCAAATGGTGCTATTTTGTGATATAGTAATATAAATACAAAATAAAGGATTTAAATATGGAAATAAACTTAAAAGAAAATGAAAGAATTGATGATTTAGAACTTAATAACCTAAAAATTATTCAAAACAGCAATGGCTTTTGTTTTGGAATGGACAGTGTGCTATTATCAGATTTTGCAAAAGATATAAAAGAAAGTAGCGAAATAATTGATTTAGGAACAGGCACAGGAATTTTGCCAATATTATTATCTGCAAAAACTAAAAATACTAAGATTACAGGGGTAGAAATACAAGAACAAGTAGCAGAAATGGCAAGTAGAAGCGTAAAACTAAATAATTTGCAAAATAGAATACAAATTATATGTAAAGAAATAAAAGAGCTAAGTAAAATATATAAACCTTGCACATTTGATGCAGTTGTAACAAATCCACCATATAAAAAATTAGGTACAGGCAAGATAAATGAAGAAGAAAAAATGCTAATATCAAAGCATGAAATAAAAGCTAGTCTAAAGGACTTTATAGAAATATCAAAATATTTATTAAAAGATAAAGGCTGCATTTATATGGTGCATAGACCAGAAAGATTAGTAGATATAGTCCAAGAATTATGTAAACATAATTTAGAGCCAAAAACAATCAAATTTGTACAACCAAATGAAGATAAAAAACCAAATTTAGTGCTAATAAAAGCAGTTAAAAATGCAAGGCCTTTTCTTGACTTATGTAAACCAATATATGTATATGACAAAAACCGGCAATTATACAGAAGAAGTGCTAAAAATCTACAATAAGAGCAAATAAAATTTGTAAAGAAAGGAAAAATAAATGAGCGGAAAAATTTATTTAGTAGCAACACCAATTGGCAATTTAGAAGATATTACTTTTAGAGCAATTAATACACTAAAACAAGTAGATATAATAGTAGCAGAAGACACAAGACACACTCTTCAGCTATTAAACCATTTTGAAATTTCAAAGCCTTTAATTAGCTATCACAGACATAATGAAAATGTAAAAACTAATGAATTAATTAACTTAGTAAATGAAGGAAAGAACATAGCCATAGTAACAGATGCAGGAACACCTGGCATATCAGACCCAGGAGAAGAAATAGTTAAAGAAGCAATAAAAAACAAAGTAGACATAATACCAATTCCCGGAGCATGTGCACTAATAAATAGCTTAATAGTTTCTGGAATTTCAACTAAAGAATTTTCATTTTTTGGATTCTTACCATTAAATAAAAAGAACAGAAAAGAAGTATTAGAAAAAATTAAAAAAGAAAACAAAACAGTTATATTATATGAGGCACCACATAAGCTAAAAAATACCTTGCAAGATATTTTAGAAAAAGTAGGAGATATAAACGCTTGTTTAGTTAGAGAATTAACAAAAATACATGAAGAAAAAATACATGGAAAAATTTCTGACTTAATAAGTATAAGTAATGAGCCAAAAGGAGAATTTGTAATAATACTAGATTTAAATAAAACATTGGTAGAAGAAAATGAAACTGATTTTAATAATATGACATTAGAAGAACATTACAAATTTTATGAAACTAAAGGATTAGAAAAAAAAGAAATAATTAAACAAATAGCAAAAGATAGAAAAGTAACCAAAAATGAAATATATCAAGCTTTTTTAGAAGAATAAAAAAATCTGCCATAAAGGCAGTTTTTTTTATTCTTCAATTTCTATTTTTGATAATTTTTCTAGGCATTTGCTACATACTAATTTATCTTTGTATTCTGATAGTCTTTTAGAATTCCCACAAAAAACACAATTAGGTTCATATTTTTTTAATATTATTGAAGAACCATCAACATATATTTCAATTGGATCTTTTTCAGAAATTCCAAATTTATTCCTTAGTTCAATAGGTATAACTACTCTTCCTAGCTCATCTACTCTTCTAACAATCCCCGTAGATTTCATAACAATCCTCCTTAAACAACAAAATTCGACAAATTTATTGCACATAATTATAATATCATACAAACGCCTGTAATGCAAGAATAATTAGCAAAATCTGTAATTTTTTTAATAAAAATTTATTATAAAATGAAAAAAATGTCGAAACACAAAAAGGAAAAGTAGTAATAAAAAATTGTTAAAAGAATAATATAAAAAAAGATAGTAAAATAAGAAAGGTTGAGAAAAATGCTTAATATCATATGGCCTGCCTTTATAGTAATATCAATTATTTATGCATTTTTAAGTGGAAATATAGAAAATGTAAGTAACGGGCTTTTTGATTCAGCAAAATCGGCAGTAGAACTAACAATTACATTTTTTGGAACAATTTGCCTTTGGAATGGCATAATAGAAATTGTAAAACGAACAACTTTAATTGATACCTTAAGTAAAGCTCTAAAACCTGTAATTAGATTTTTATTTCCAGAGATTAAAAATAATAAAAAAGCAAATGAAGAAATATCTATGAATATGGTTTCAAATCTATTAGGGTTAGGAAATGCAGCAACGCCAATTGGACTAAAGGCGATGGAAACTATGCAAAAAGAAAATCCAAAAAAAGATACACTTACAAATTCAATGGCAATGTTTATATTAATAAATACTGCTTCAATTCAGTTAATACCAACTAATGTTATTGCAATTAGAAGCTCGTTAGGCTCAAAAGAACCAAGTTCTATTATACTTGGAGTTTGGGTAGCAACTATTACAGCTGCAGTAGTTGGAATAACAGCAGCAAAAATTTTAATGAAAAGGTTTTAAAAAATGAATGTTGTAAATTTTTTATCAGCATCAGCAATACCTATAATTATTTTAATTATAATTACATATGGTATAAAAGAAAAACAAAAAGTATTTGATATATTTTTAGAAGGTGCAAAAGATGGACTTAAAATAGTTATAAGTTTATTTCCTACACTACTTGGTATATTTTTAGCAATTGGGATGCTTAGAACTTCTGGAGTTTTAGATTTTGTTATAAAAATAATTTCACCAGTTACAAACTTTTTAAAAATACCTAGTGAAATTTTGCCGTTAGCATTTTTAAGACCAATATCTGGTAGTAGCTCAATGGGGGTAGCTATTGATATAATGCAAAAATATGGTGTAGATAGCGTTATTGGAAAAACTGCATCTACAATAATGGGTTCTACAGAAACTACATTTTACACAATTGCAATTTATACAGCAGCAGTAAAAATTAAGAAAATTCGATTTGTGTTAGTTGCTGCACTACTTGCAGACCTAGCAGGAATTATAGCTTCTGTCATAATTTGTCAAATTCTGTCTTGAAGTTTTTGTTGACAAATCCAGAAAATGGTAGTAATATATTATTACAATTTAATAACAACTTAATTTGAGAGGACAAACTTATGATACTCAAAATTTTAGTTTTTATTTCTTTATATTTTATTCTTAAAAATTTTATATCTGGAATTTTAGCCAAAAAAATTTTAAAGAAAATTTCTAAAGAATAATTTTAAACAATATGATTTTATTTTTGTAGGAGAGATTTTTTTCCTTTAAATTCATGTATATTCCCCTAAATATATAGTGAGTTAATATGTATAAATAGGTGCCCCCGATTTATCTTTTTAGGTTATTTTTTTCTTTTTTAAATTCTCTCCTACAATAAACATAAATAAAACTAATGATGATAAGTTTCATTATTCTGAATTTTAAAACTGCGAAATAATTGCTCTAATAAAAATACACGTATAAGTTGATGAGGAAAAGTCATTTTAGAAAAACTAATTAATTCATTTGCTCTATTTAATAATTTTTTAGACATTCCTAAAGTTCCACCAATTAAAAATGTAATATGTGAATAATTAAGTGTAATATTTTCTATTTTTTTAGAAAAATCTTCTGATGAATATTGCTTTCCATTTAAGTCCAAAGCAATTACATAAGAATTATCTTTAATATGAGAAAAAATATTATTACTTTCTTTTTCAATAATTTTTTCTTTTTCAGAATCGTTTAATAAAGTAGGAACCTTTTCATCTGTTAGTTCCATTATATTTAAAATGCAATATTTAGAAAGTCTTTTCGAGTATTCTAATATTGCATTTTTTAAATAAGTTTCTTTTAATTTACCTACACAAATCAAATCAATATGTAACATAAATACCTCTTAAAAGTAATAAATTATGCATCTAAAGTTAAAACAGAAGTTGGTTCATATCTTTTTGCAACATCAATTCTAATTTTGTTTTCATCAAACTTATGACCGCAAAGCTCGTCAACTACTGTTTTGTAAGCAAGTTCAGGAAAGTTATTTTCCTTGCTTAAATGGCCAAGCATTACATTTTTAAGACCACAATCTATTAAATATGAAACTGTTTTGCCAGCGTCTTCATTAGATAAATGCCCATTAGGTCCAGCAATTCTTTTTTTTAAAGAATATGGATATCTAGAGCACTTTAAAATGTTAGGGTCATAATTTGCCTCTAATAAAATAAATAAGCTATCTTCTAATTTTTTAATAATTTTAGAATCAATATGGCCTAAATCAGTTGCTATACTAATCTTTTGGTTTTCATAGTAAATATTAAAGCCACAAGGGTTTGCAGCATCATGTGGAATAGAAAAAGGATGTATTTTAAGTTCTCCAATATCAAAATTTTCATTTACTTTAAATAAATTTTGGCTACTATCATCTACTTTTTCTAATACTTCAGGCATTGCATCCCAAGTCTCACGATTTGCATACACAGGAAGGCTAAACTTTTTTGATAAAGTAGCTAATCCCTTAATGTGATCTGTGTGCTCATGTGTAACTAAAATAGCATCAATATCATTAACATCTACATTTATGCTATTTAAAGCTAATTCAATTTTTTTTGCGCTCTCTCCAGCGTCAATTAAAATTTTAGTGTTTGGAGTTTCAATAAATAAGCTATTTCCACTACTACCACTATATAAACTACAAAATTTAAACATACTCAATTTTCCTTTGTTTTTTAACTATTTTTCATCTGGTTCAGTTACTCTTTCAATATTAGCACCCAAACTTCTAAATTTTTGCTCTATATTTTCATAACCCCTATCAATATGTTGAATATTATATAACTGCGTTTCTCCTTCTGCTATAATTCCAGCAATAAGAAGTGCAGCACCTGCTCTTAAATCTGTTGCATATACAGGAGCACCAGTTAAATCTTTAACACCTTCAAAAACAGCTGATTTACCTTGAGCAGTTATCTTAGCGCCCATTTTATTTAATTCAAAAGTATATTGAAATCTAGATTCCCAAATACTTTCATGTAAAGTGCTTGTACCATCAGCAATAGATAAAACTACACCCATTTGAGGTTGTAAATCTGTTGGAAAACCAGGATAAGGCAAAGTTTTAACAGTTGCTTTATTAGGTCTTTTATTCATACTAACCCTAATAGAATCACCAAGATCTTCTACAGTACCGCCAATTTCTAAAATTTTAGCAGTAATACAATCTAAATGCTCAGGAATACAATTTTTTATTAAAATACTACCTTTAGAAGCAACAGCAGCAAGCATAAAAGTACCTGCTTCTATTTGGTCTGGAACAACTGAATATGTAGCATTTCCATCTAATTTTTTTACACCATTTATTTTAATAACATCAGTACCAGCACCACGAATATCTGCCCCCATTGTATTTAAAAAGTTTGCAACATCAACTATATGAGGCTCTTTTGCAGCATTGTCAATTGTGGTAGTTCCTTCCGCCAAAACAGCTGCAAGCATTGCATTTATTGTAGCACCAACAGAAACAATATCCATATAAATAGAAGTACCAACCAATTTTTTAGCTTTTGCAGTAATTTTTCCTTGTGCAACTTCAACTTTTGCGCCTAAAGCCTCAAAAGCTTTAATATGTTGGTCAATAGGTCTTGCTCCTAAATTACAGCCACCTGGCAAGCCAACTTCTGCGGTTCCGCATCTACTAAGAAGTGAACCGAAGTAAATAATAAGAAGCTCTAAATTTACTAGTCATATCTAAAGGTGCTTGTGTACAACAAATATCTCTAGTATCAATTTCAATTTCATTTTCTGAAATCCAAGTAATTTTTGCGCCAAGTTCTTCTAAAATCTTGCAAGACATTTTAACATCGCTAATATTTGGCAAATTTTCAATTCTGCAAGTGCCATCAATTAGTAAGGTGGCAGGTAAAATAGCAACAGCAGCATTTTTTGCACCACTAATTGTTACTTCCCCTTTTAATTTACAAGGGCCTTTAATTACTAATTTATCCAAAACAATTACCCCCAATTTTCAAAATCTATTTTTTCCAACACCTTTATACCATAATTTGTTTTATTTGGCAAGTAATTAGTATGTAAAATAAAAGGCAAAGAAAAAACTTTGCCTTTTAAAAACGTATTTACTTTATTTAAGTCCTAATCTCCAATTTTGAAAAAGCTCAATAAGCTTAAATTTAAAAGAAATTTCATTGTTATCAGATTTACTAATTAAATCATATTCCTCATCATTTAAATTTTCCTTCATTTCTTCTTTAGAACTATCTGGAACAATACCAGAACTTACATCTACAAAACATAATGGGGGAAACATTACACACCACCAATTTTGTCCTTCATTTTTTCCTATTTTTACTTTTAAAGCATCGTAAGTTCCGCATGGAAGGGTAATATCTCCATAATATTTAGTTGGAAAATCACTTTTTCCAATTTCAACTTCTACATTATAATTAAAACCATTATCATAAATTACTTTACTTGCTATTTCCTTTAAATCATCAGAATGTTCTTCTGCTAATTTAATTACTTCTTCTTTAGAATTACAATTTTTAGATAATTCATTCATATATAAAAGAAGCTCATCACGAACTTTTAATTTTAAATTTTGATCCTCTTTAGAATCACTATTAGCAATAATATGAAGACGAAAAACACTATTTGCAATATCATTTGATGCCGCTGTTACATAAGAAATAGCGCAAATAAAAACATATATGCTAAGTAATATAGTAATTACTAAAAATGGCTTTGCTTTATAAAAACAATTTTTTAAATATTTCATTTTTTTCCTCCGTATATCAAATATTTTAATTTTATAAAAAACTAACCTTTAAAGAAAATAATTTCCTTGTTTAATACAATTATTTACAACATTTTAAAAATTTATACTATTTAGGGAAAAATTTTTTAAAAATTAAAAATAATCAAAGTATGTAAAATTCATAAAATAATCTCAAAATGTCGAATAAACACGCACGATTTATGATAAAAATGCTTGCTTTTTTATCATAAAAATGGTAAAATTTTCCATGTAGTAAATAAAAACTAAAGACAATTAAAGCTTTGGTATTTTAGAGGGGAAGGATATATATGAAAAAGGAAATCAAAAAAATAGAAAAACTATGTGGATTTTATGTAAGTGATTGGCACTTTGCAACAATGCTTTTACCATATATTAACCTTAAATTAGAAAAAAATGTTAAAATTATACCAATACTCGAAAATAATATAAAAGAAAATATACAAGAATTAGTAGAAAAATTAAATTTAAAAAATCAAGAAAAAATATTATCAATAAATTGGGAAGAAACAAATACTTCAAAATATTCAGTTATAGAACAAAAATTAAATAAAGAAATAAATACAAATGCAAAAAATATAATTTTAATAAATGGAAATAAAGAATATATAGAAAAAAATAATCAAAATATAGAAAAATGGATTCAAAATATAAATATAGAAAAAATAAAAATAATTAATTTTTATG
>CANQRY010000034.1 GCA_947626335.1 uncultured Clostridia bacterium
GCCATATTTAATATTCCGCCTTTTCCAAATACATAACTTAATGTTATTCCTGCCAATATTAAAAGCACTACTATAGTTACTACTAGGGCTATTAATGTTATACCTTTTTCGTAACTTGCAGTGCTTACTAAATTTGGCTTATTTTTATATAAACCTTTATTTCTTTTATTTAAAATATAGCTCTCTCTCTCTCTCTCTCTCTACTTACGCAATGGTTTGCTGTCATTTGTGTTTTCCTCCTTTTTCTTTTGATTATTTTCCTCTATTTGTTATTATTTTATACTTTAACTTTATTTAAACATAATTTTTATTTTTTGTAAATAGATTTTATTCAAAATTTTTCCCTAAATTTTTCAATTTCAGTATAGTCAAAAGTGGAAATTTGTGATATATTATTTATGTTTTTTTCACTCCTTTATATACTTTTAATTTTATTTTTTATTTGTTTTTTTCTTTTTGGCAGGTTTTCTTTTTGATTTTGCTTTAGTAGAAGCTACTTGCTCTTCGCTCCAAGTTTCCCCTGGTTTTGGTTGATTCCATGAAATATATTTGCAAGATGCAGGATTATTTTCGCAAATATAATATTTTCTGCCTTTTTTAGTTTTTCTAATTTGAACTTTTCCTCCACATACAGGGCATGGGACATCTACTATTTCTATAATTGGTTTTGCATTTTTACATTCTGGGTAACCGAGGGCATGCTAAAAATTTTCCGTACCTTCCATACTTATATACCATCATTCTTCCACATTTTTCACATGGTATATTAGATACCTCATCTTCTAGTTTTACATGTTCGAGCTCTTTTTCTACCTTTTCTACTTCTTTTTGAAATGGTTCATAGAAGTTACGAATTATTTGTTTCCACTCTCTGTTTCCTTCTGCTATTTCATCAAATTCTTCTTCTATTTTTGCAGTAAATTCTACATTTATAACATCTGTAAAATTTTCTACTAACAAGCTATTTACTATTTTTCCAAGTTCTGTAGGTACTAATTGTTTTTGGTCTTTTTCAATATATCTTCTTTCTAATATAGTTGTAATAGTTGGTGAGTACGTACTTGGTCTTCCTATTCCTTTTTCTTCTAGAGTTTTTACTAGGCTTGCTTCTGTGTATCTTGCTGGTGGCTGTGTAAAGCTTTGTTTTGGCTCTATTTTTTTCTTTTTTAGTTTTTGATTTATGGTAAGCTCTGGAATGCTATTTTCATCGTTTTCTTTATTTTCTCCATCTGAGTCTTCTACATATAGAGTCATAAAGCCTTTGAATTTAAGTGTTTGTCCATTTGCTTTAAATACATATTCTTGTGCATTTATTTGTGCTGTTATAGTATCATAAATAGCATTTGCCATTTGACTTGCAATAAATCTATTATATATTAAACGATATAGTTTATACTGGTCTGAAGTTAAGTATTCTTTTATGCTGTCTGGAACTAAGTCCACATAAGTTGGTCTTATTGCTTCATGTGCATCTTGTGCATTTTGTTTTGTTTTGTAATAACGATTCTCATAGTATTTTGCGCCATAAGTTTTGTTAATATACTCTTTTGCAGATGCTCTTGCTTCTTCTGAAATTCTAGTAGAGTCTGTTCTCATATATGTTATTAAACCAACTAGTCCTCTTTGTCCAACAGAAACACCTTCATATAAACCTTGTGCTACTGACATTGTTTTCTTTAGTGTAAATCCTAATTTTCTAGATGCCTCTTGTTGCATTGTACTTGTTGTAAAAGGAGGAGCTGGCGCCTTTTTTCTTTCTCCTTTTTTAATATCTTTAACTATAAATTCTGAATTTTCTATTTTGCCTAAAATTTCATCTACTTCTTGTTTTGTATGAAGCTCTATTTTTTTATTGTCTTTTCCATAAAAAGTAGCTAAAAAATCTTTTTTTGAGTTTGGTTCTTCTAAACTTACATAAATATTCCAATATTCTTCTGGAATAAAATTTTCTATTTCTTTTTCTCTATCTACTATTAGCTTTACTGCTACTGACTGTACTCTACCTGCTGATAGTCCCCTTTTTACTTTTTTCCATAAAACTGGACTTATTTTGTATCCAACTATTCTATCTAATACACGCCTTGCTTGCTGTGCATTTGTTAAGTTCATATCGATTTTTCTAGGTTTTTTTATAGATTCTTTTACTGTTTCTTTTGTAATTTCATTAAATGTAACTCTACAATTGCTATTTAGCGGAATTTCTAAAATATGTGCTAAATGCCATGCTATTGCTTCACCTTCACGATCAGGGTCAGTTGCTAAGTATACTTCTTTTGCATTTGCAGCTTCTTTTTTTAATGTTTTAATCAAATTTCCTTTGCCACGAATATTAATATATTCTGGTTCAAAGTCATGGTCTATATCTATTCCCATTTTAGATTTTGGTAAGTCTCTAATATGTCCCATAGATGCTACAACCTTTGTATTTCCGCCTAGAAACTTCTTTATTGTATTTGCTTTTGCTGGTGATTCTACAATAATCAACTTATCTGCCATTTAATTTTCTCCTTCTTGATTTAAACTATATAGTATAATAGCTTAAATTTCTTTATTTTGCAAGTAATTTTTTCTTTTATTATATCAATATACTCTTTTTAGGTTAAATATATACATTAAAAAAGAAGCATTTTCTAAATGCCTCTTTTGGTCTTAAATTACTACAATACCATATCTTCTAGTACATATTTTAAGCTAATTGGTGTTACTTTATTTCTTAATAATATGTTTAATAAATTTTCTACTTCTGATTTGTGTGAACATATTTTATTAAATTCTTGTTTTTCTTCGTTAATTTGGTTACTACCTATTTCTGTTTTAATAACTCCAACTCCATACTTTTTTTCATCTTTGCTATACTTTTTTAGCTTTGTTTTATAGTATTTTAGCATAATTGTATGGGTTCCTTCTTCATCTGTTTGGTCAATTGTTGTTTTCCCATAAATTCTTGTATGTCCATGCATAGCCATATTTTCCCCTTTCTTCATTTGTAATGCCTTTCTATTATACTAAAGTTTTTAGAAAAGGGCAAGAAGTTTCGTGTGTCAATTTTTTACAAAATTCGACATTTGAAATATTGTATGAATCTAAAAAGTTAGACTTCACATGGGATATATCTATTTTACAAAAAAAGGTTTTAAATAAATTTAAAACCTTTTTTTGTAAAATATTAACTTATTTAACTACTTTTTTTATTTCTTCATAAATTTTTCCTTCTACATTTGGAATAGCTATTTTATTTGCTTTTTCTCCCATTTTAGCAAGCAAGTCTTTATTTTTTACTAGTTCTTCTATACTTTCATTTAGCATTTTACTATTTAAATCTTTATCTAATATAATTTTAGCTGCTCCAACTTTTTCTAATACTTTTGCATTATATTCTTGATGATTTTCTGTTGCAAATGGGAATGGAATAAATATTGCTGGCTTTCCTACATTTGCAATTTCTGTAATTGTCATTGCTCCGCTTCTGCATATTACTAAATCTACTACATTCATCATTTCTTCCATGTTATATATATATGGAACAATTTTAACATTTGGAATTTCATCTATTTTTAAATTATACTCTTTAAACAAATTAGTTTTTATTTCTTCATATTGAGCAGGCCCTGCTGCCCACATTATTTGATAATTTTTATTTTTTTGCTTAGATATAATTTCTATTAAACTTGTGTTTATACTATGTGCCCCTTGGCTACCACCAAAGAAAAGCACAATTGGTTTATTTGTATTTAAGCCATTTTGATTTAATATTTCTTTTATTTTATTTTCTGACAAACTTAATTTTTTAACTTTAGTAGGTGTTCCTGTAACTGCTGTTTGTTTTGCTTTTGGAAGTCTTTTTATTGCATCTTCAAATCCTAATAAAATTTTATCTGCCTTTTTTGATAGAATTTTTACAGCTACTCCTGGAAACGCATTACTTTCATGTAATACTAATGGTATTTTCTTTTTTTTAGCAGCTAATCCTACTGGAACACAAATATATCCACCTGTTCCAATTACAATATCTGGCTTAAATTCATCTATCATTTTTTTTACTACTTTTACAGAATGAAATGTTTTATATATTTTTTTTACATTTTGAATAGAAATACTACGGTCAAATCCATATGCATTTATTGTTTTTAGTTCATATCCTGCTCTAGGAACTAAATCATTTTCTAAGCCTCTATTAGTTCCAATAAAAATAATTTGTGAATTTGGTTCCATTTGTTTTATTTTATTTGCAATTGCTATTCCTGGATTTATATGTCCTCCTGTGCCAGCTGCTGCAATTATTGCCTTCATTTTAATTTCCCCCTTTTTATAGCTTACTTCCTGCACGTGAAATGTTTAATAATACTCCGCATGCTTGAAAGCAGAATAAATAAAGCAGTTCCTCCATAGCTGAAAAATGGCAATGAAATTCCTGTGTTTGGAACAGTTGATGTTACAACAGCTATATTTAATATTACTTGTATTGAAACTAAACTTATAATTCCAACTGCAATTAAACTTCCAAATGTGTCTGGCGCTTTCATTGCAATTAAAATTCCTCTCCAAATTAGAACTCCAAAAAGTCCTATTATTAGTACGCATCCTATAAAGCCAAGTTCTTCTGCTACAATTGAAAATATAAAGTCATTTTGTGGTTCTGAAATATATAAATATTTTTGCTTACTTTCGCCTAAACCTACTCCAAAAAGTCCTCCTGAACCTATGGCGTACAAACTTTGTACTACTTGCCAGCCAGCTCCTAATTTATCTTGGAATGGATCTAAAAATGAAAGAATTCTGGTAATACGGAAGCTTCCATCAGAGCCTCCAGATGCTAATTTATATGCAATAAGTGATATTACTCCGCATCCACCAATAACTCCTGATACTATAAAATGAAGCATTCTAGCTCCTGCTACTATCATCATAATACATGCAATCATTGCAATTATTAATGATGCACTTAAATGGTTTTGAACTAAGTATAAAATTGCAATAGGTGGTATTAAAAATGAAAGTGGTTTTACAAAGCCCTTCCAGAAATCTTTTAGTTCGTCTTTATGGTCTGATAGGTATCCTGCATAGAAAATTATTAATCCAATTTTAGTAAGTTCTGATGGTTGAAACTGACCTAATCCACTTATTCCAACCCATCTTTTAGCTCCATTTGCTTCAACTCCTAATCCTGGAACTAATACCAATAGCAAAATTCCGCAAGATATAAAATAAATTGGCCAATAAAACTTTTTATAAATACGATAATCTATTTTAGAAAGCACAAACATTGAAATTATACCTAAAATAGCAAATATGAGCTGTCTTACTGCATAAGAATATGGCTCACTATGTTCTGCTAGTGCTGAAGGTGCAGATGCTGAAAGCACCATAACAATACCTAATGCTAATAATATGAATATAACAGCACAAATTATAAAATCAAATGGTTTATTAACAAATTTAGAAACTTTTTTTACTCTTTTTTGCATTTGTACCTCCTAAATTGCAGATAGACCTATTACACAGCATATTAGTGTAATAAAACTAAATATTGATACAATTTTATTCTCATTCCAACCAGATAATTCAAAATGATGATGAATTGGCGTCATTTTGAATATTCTTTTTCCGGTTTTTTTAAAATGTTTTACTTGTATTATAACTGAAAGTGTTTCAATTACTGGAATAAGTGCAATTATTAGTAGAAGTAATGGCATTTTCAAATATAAAGCCATGCTTGCAACTGCTCCACCTAATAAAAGCGAGCCTGTGTCTCCCATCATTACTTTTGCTGGGTGCAAATTAAATAATAAAAATCCCAAACAACTTCCTATTAGAATTGAACCAAATATGGTAATTTCCTTAACTCCAAATATAATTCCTATTACTGTTAGACAAGCAAGTATAATTGTTGTAACACTTGTAGATAAACCATCTATTCCGTCTGTTAGGTTTATCGCATTTGTTGTAGAAAGCATTACTAAAACTGAAAATGGAATATATATCCAAACTGGCAATGTTATAGAATTTTTAAAAAATGGAATATATATATCTGTACCTAGTTTTAGAATGCTTGTTAAATATATGCTAAATCCAACAGATACTATAAGAAGTCCTATCATTTTATACATTGGTTTTAAGCCTTCTGTACTTTTTCCAATTAGCTTTTTTAAGTCATCTATTAGTCCAATTACTCCAAATCCTATTGTTACTGCAATTAGAGGTAAAATATAATTTGCTGTTTGTTTTTCTAAATCTGTTCCTGAAGAATATTTTGAAATAACAAATATTCCAACTATTAAAATAGTAATAATCATTATAATTCCACCCATTGTAGGTGTTCCCTGTTTTTTAAGGTGTGATTTTGGACCCTCTACTCTTTCTAATTGCCCTATTTTTAATTTTTTTAAAATAGGAATTATAATTACAGAAATTATAAAACTAACTATTAGTGAGAATATTATAATTTTAGTTTGAGCTCCCATTTTTATTTTCAATCCTTTCTAGAGGCTATAGTTTGAAAACATTAATAGTTTTCAAACTTTTCTCTTTTGCTTAATTTAAATTTTAATCTTCTAATATTTCTTTTATAATTTCTCTTTCATCAAAAGGAAATTTCTTTCCATTTATTTCTTGTGTTAACTCATGTCCTTTTCCTGCTATTAAAACAATATCTTTTTTATTTGCCATAAGAATTGCCTTTTTAATTGCCTCTTTTCTATCTACAATACATTCATAACTACATTTCGCCTTTTTTATGCCTTCTTCAATTTGCTCTACAATTTTTTTAGGGTCTTCTGTTCTTGGATTATCTGAAGTAATTATTGTATAATCTGCAAGCGTTCCTGCAATAGTACCCATTATAGGTCTTTTTCCAGAATCTCTATCTCCTCCGCAACCAAAAACGCAAATTACTTTTCCGCTGGTATATGCTTTTACAGTAGTTAAAATACTCTCTAAACTTTCTGGAGTATGTGCATAATCTATCATAATTGTTAGTTCTTTTTTGTTATCTACAAGTTCGCTTCTTCCTGGCACACGAATATTAAGAAGCCCTTCTTCTATATTTTCTTTGCTTACTCCAAATCTTAATGCAACACTTATTGCTGCTAATGCATTATATACGCTGAATCTACCAGGTATTCCTACCTTTACCCTTTCGTTTTTATCTGAAAGTTTTACTTTAAAATCAACACTTGTATTTGTTACAGTTATGTCTTTTGCAAGCATATTTGCAGGGTTATCTATTCCATAAGTTTTAAAATCACATTCTGGATAAAGACTTAGTAATTTATTTGCATAAATATCATCTGAGTTTATAAATGCATGCTTGCACATTTTAAATAGTTTTGCTTTAGAATTAAAATAGTCTTCCATACTAGAATGCTCTTTTGCACTTATATGGTCTTTTGAAAAGTTTGTAAAAATTCCAATTTCAAATTCGCATCCATCTACTCTGCCTAGTTTTAAGCTTTGTGAAGAAACTTCCATAACTACTGCATCACATTTTTCTTTTACCATTTTGCTTAATAACTCTTGTAATTCTAATGCCTCTGGTGTTGTTCTAGAATTTTCTCCTAGATTTTTATCACCTATATATGTACAAATTGTTCCAATTAAACCTACTTTTAAGCCTTGTTTTTCTAATAATGATTTAATCATAAATGTTGTAGTTGTTTTTCCTTTTGTTCCTGTTACACCAATTAACTTTAATTTTTTTGATGGATTTTTATAATAATTACATACACAAATAGAAATTGCATGTCTTGTATCTAATGCTAAAATGAAGGTAACATCTTCTGGCAAATCTTTTACCATTTTTTTAGTTATTTTATCTGCCTGGGCCATAATTACTTTTGCACCTTTTTTAATTGCTTCTGGAATAAACTTATGTCCATCTTGGTCAAAGCCATCTATTGCAACAAACATATCTCCATTTTCTATGTTTTGTGAATTACTTTCTATTTTAGAAACATCTACATCTAGGCTGCCTTTGACCTTTAAGTCCTCTAATCCTGCTAAAATGCTTTTAAGTTCCATAACATTCTCCTATCTCTCCATTTTTACGCTTTTATTATATAACTAAAAATACTTTTTGTATAGTTATTTTTTTATTTTTTAATAACTTAAAATCTTTTGTAGTTTTAAATAGTTAAAATTATTTTTGTTCCTTCATATACTACAATTTGTTCTTTAGGAAGTTGTTCTTTTACAACCACTTTAGTTTTATCATATTCTTCTGGCTCATTTTGAATTTGCATATTTAAATTTAGCTCTTTTAATACTTTAGATGCTTCTTCTATGCTTAAACCTTCTACATTTGGCACTTCTACTTGTTTTTTAATATCTTCTTCTTTTTCATTATCTTTTTGAAGTTCTAAATATGGAAGTACCTCTGATAAAACTTGACCTCCTACTGGTGCTCCTACAGCACCTCCTTGGATTATTTAAACAACACTTTTATTTGTAAAATTAAATTTTATTGTAAGACTTCCATCTTCATGAACATATATAACATTTACTAACTCTAATACAATGTCTCTTGATAAACCTTTTAACTTTTTTTGTTTTATAAAATCCTCTATCCACTTATTTTTTATTGTATTTTGTATTTCACATTTTTCATTTTCTAATTTTAGGTTTTGTATATTTTCTTCTAAATATTTTATATCATTTTCGTATTTTTTCTTATACTCTAAATATTCTTCTCTTGTTATATCTCCATTTTTCCAGTCTTCATATAGATATTTTTTTAAATTTAATATTTTAGAAACTTCATTTTGCTTTAATTTTATTATGTTTTGAATGTTTTGACTTTTCACATTTTTAAGTCCTTCTTTTTTTAGCTTTTCTACTATTTTTTCAAAATTTACTAATTTGCTAATATTTAAATTTATTGCCTCTAAAACCGCATTTTCTAAGTTTTCTACTTTTATACTATGTTTTGTACATAATTTATTTGATTTTTTTCTATAAGTACTACATATATAATATTCATATTTATTTCCTAATTTATTTGTGCTACTTTTTTTATTCATTGCATGATTACAGTCACTACATTTTAAAAACCCTGCCCAAATTGATAGCTTGTCTTCTTTTTTGCATATTCTTGTGTCGCATAAGCTTATTTTTCTTGCCTTTTCAAAGGTTTCTTTATCTATAATTGCTTCATGAGTGTTTTTTACTGTTATCCATTCTTCTTTTGGTGCAATTTCTACTTTATGTATTTTATAGCTTTTTGTTCTTCTTTTTCCTTGAACAATATTTCCGGCAATATACTTCGTTATTTAAAATGTTTCGTACTGTAGAAGGAGTCCAAGTATAATTATTTTTTTGTATTCCATAATTATTATAATTTTGCTTAAGTTCTAGCCTTTTGTGTCCTGTAGGATTTAAAATACCTAATTCATTTAATTTATGACAAATTGCAATTTTTCCTAAGCCTTCTTCTACATTCCAATAAAAAATTTTTTTAACAATGTCTGCTACTGATTTATCTACTATTAACTTATGCTTGTCTTTCGGATTTTTAATATAGCCATAGGGTGCATAGGCACCTACATATTCTCCCTTTTTCTTTTTTCCATTTAAAGAAGTTTTTATTTTAATAGACGTATCTCGTGCATATTCATCATTTATTAAATTTTTAAATGGTACTAAAATTGTATTTGTACTTGATGGATTTTTAAAACTATCTAATGAATCATTTATTGCAATAAATCTTATATTAAATAGTGGAAATATTTGCTCTATATAGTTTCCAACCTCTATATAGTTTCTCCCAAGCCTTGATAAATCTTTTACTAAAACACAGTTTATATTTCCTTTTTTCATGTCTTCTAATAGCCTTTGAAATGAAGGTCTATTAAAATCAGTTCCAGTAAATCCATCATCTATATATATGTCATAGCTTTTTAGGTCTTTATGCTCTTTTATATATTCTTCTAATAAAAGCTTTTGACTTGTTATACTATTACTCTCTATTTTTTCATTATCTTTATCTGTATCTTCTTGCGATAGTCTTATATATTGTGCAACAGACCAAATTTTTTCTTTTCTTTTTTCTAAATCATTTATAGTATATTTAGATTTTCTTCCTGCCACAAATTTTTTCCTTTCTCAAAATTGATTTATTTTTGATTTTAAAATATTAATTATGCAGTCTTCCAAAGTTTTACCAGTTTCACTATATAGCATTTCAATTTTTACGCTTTTTTTATTTAATTCATACAATGAATCATTTATCTTTTTTAAATCTCCCAAACCTAAATTTCCCTTTTAACTTTTTATTTAATTTTATTAGCTTTAAAAAGATTTTATTACTCAAAAATTGTCACATGTACAGATTCATTTTAAATTACAATCCAATTAAACTTTTACAATAAAAAAGAATGGGTGGATTTATTTATTCCCATCCATTCTTTTTTAAATTATTCATTCCAATAAGATAAACAACTTTTCCGATCTAGAAAATATTGTGCTTTAAGCTTTTAACACTTTTTCACCAGTTCGTGTTTGCTATTAAGTTTTAATTATTTTTTACTATTTAATAATTTAATTTTAACTAAAAGAATTATTGCTATTAAAGTAAATGCTCCTATTAATATGTATATTGGAGTACTATAAAATCCTGTTTGTGGCAATTTTTCTTGATTTCCACTAGATGCTCCTGAGCCTGTTTTATCACTACTTGTTCCATTTTGTCCGCTTTGGTTTCCAGAACTTCCTGAACCACTACCGCTTCCGCCTTGGCTTCCACTACCACTATTTTGGCTATTTACTATTGTTATTTTAATAGCCGTATCTTCTGCTGATATATCAGTTTCGGCATTTGATCCTGAAAAGTTAGTTAATTTTATGGTAGTTTCTCCTAATTTAGCATCATCTTTTACTTTAAAAGTGATTGTTCCTATACTTTGATTTGTATTTACAACTTTACCATCATTTGTTGTTCCTGTAATTTGTTTTTCGCTATAAAATGGTGTTTCCCATTTATCTGTACCATTTGTGCTTACATATTCTAAAACAGAAGAATCAAAATCTAATTTAGCTGTATATGCGCCAATTCCTTTTTCTCCACTTTCAATAGAAATGTTGTTTAAAGAAACTGTAACTGTAACATTTTCTCCTTTTTTTACTGAAGAATTATTTACACTTAAAGCTGTTTTAAAGCTATCGTTTGCTGCATATACACTTGTTGTAAATAACAAGAGTATTATAGTTATTATTATAGAAATTACTTTTTTACTTTTTATAATATTTTTCATATTCTTCTCCTCATTTTATATTATTGTGTGTTTTCCTGACTTAATAATAGTCTTTTTAGTAATAAAAGGTCTGTTGCTGTTATTTTGTTGTCTTTATTTAAATCTGCTGCCTTAAGCGCATTTTCTGTTAAAATCCATTCTTTGTTTTCGCCTGCTACTAAATGCCTTTTTAGTAATAAAAGGTCTGTTGCTGTTATTTTACCATCATTGTTTGTGTCCCCTGCTTCAGGCTCAGTTGAAGCTACTTCTTTAATCCAATCAACTGTTGCTGTTAGTTTTGCTTCATTTCCTGCTTCATCTTCAAACTCGAATGTGAAGTTATCATTTTTAGTAAATGTAAATTCTTTGCTTGTATTGTTATTAGTAATTACAATTGATTCGCTTTCATCTGTTAATGTTGCAACTACTGGCCCGTTTGTAGATTCGTTTGTGCTATATTTAATTTTTGCTGTTGGAGCAACTTTATCTATCCAGTCTACTTTTGCTTCATGTTCTTTTATGTCTGAATCATCAGGGTCTGAAGCATCTTTATACTTAAATACAAATTTTCCGTTATTTTCAAATTTGTATTCTTTAGTAGCACTATTGTTTACAATTTGTACATCAAGTTTTTTACCTTCACTATTTATTAAGTATGGGTTAATAGTAGCTACAACGTCTTTATTTGTTAATTTTGTAATATCGTAAGTTATATCGCTTGCTATAATGTTGTTATCTTCAAGGTAATCTGCTTTTATGCTTTTATATGCTATATTGCTTGCTTTATCTAGAAGTTTAAATTGATAACTTCCACTATCTTCAAATGTATATTCTAAAGGATTTGTTTTAACTTGTTCTAAAGCAATTCTTAAAGTCTCTTTTTCGTCATCTGTTACATCGACTGTAGTTCCATTTTCATCAAAATATTCTTTAGTAGTTTTTCCGTCTTTTGATGTAACTACATATGAGTCAACTTTTGAAACCTTGCCAGTTGTATTTTCATAAGTTGTTTTTATAATGTTTCCTTTTTCGTCTAATTCTTCAATTTTATATACATTACCTTCTAGGTCTAAGTATGAAACTTTTGATATTTTTCCGTCTGTAGTTTCAACATAACTTATTTTATTGTCATTGCTATCTAATAAATATACGTCTTCACTAATGCTTTCTAGTAAAATACTTAATTTCTTATCTCCGTCTAGTTTGTATTCTACATTTGCTTCTGGACCTTTATTATCAATCCATGTAACTTCTGCTGTAGCTGTTCCTTTATTTCCTGCTTTATCTTCAAATTCAAATGTGAATTTTCCATTTTCTTTAAATACATAAGAATCATTTCCATTATTGTTTGTAACTGTAATTTCTGTACTTGGATTGTCAAGTCTTGCTATTACATAGCCGTTTGTTGGTTCTTGTGTACTATAATAAACCCCTGCTGTTGGTTTAGTTCTATCAACTTTGGTTATATCTTCATATACATTTATCATGCTAATTGATGCAAACATATCATATGTTTCTATATCTAGTTTTATATATTGTGCATATATACTTTCATTAAATGTAATGTCATATAATTTACCATAAGTCTCACAGTTCTCTACTTTTCCACCGGCAACCCAGTCTTTTCCGTCTCTACTTACATATACTGTTACATTTTTTATTTGGTCTGGGTCATCTTTTTTATATTTTGTTTGCATAAATTCTAATGCTGATACATATTTTGGCTCTTTTAGTTTTAATGTAATAAATGGTTTTGTATTTTCTTTTATAACTGAATATCTAAAGTCTGTATGCCAAAGTGTATGTATGTTTCCATCAATTGCATTTGGAGCATAATATGGTCTTTTACCATCAATTGATTCACTTAAAAATTCTACAACTTCTAAGTCTGAAACTCTAACATATTTTCTATTATCTGGCTGATTGTCAGCTGTAAATGTAAATGGCTCTGAGGCCTTACTTGCAAGTTTTGTTCCTGTTGCTCCTTGTCTTACCTGAACTGTTTTATTTCCTGTTAAGTCTGGAGAAGCTACCCTGTATGATGTCCAATCGCCATCTTCATTATAACGCCAATATGTTGTTTCTACGTCAACTCCTACAATACGGTTTTCTAAATCGTTTGCATATAAGTTTGTTAACATTTCTTGATTTTCTATATCTATTTTATATACATTGTTTTCGCTGTAATCAGTTCCAACTATGTGAATATAAATATCATTGTCTGCTGTAATGCTTTCTATTTCGTCTTTAGATAGTTTCCATTTATGTGCTTCGTCTGAATTAAATGTTACAGTTTTCCATGTTTTTCTTCCATTTATACTATAATCCCAACGAAGACCTGTATTATCATAACGACTTGCAAGTACAATTTTTTCTGCATTTGGACCATCAAATGAAAAGTTTGCAAGTGATGTATCTGTTTGACCAAGTAAAAAGTTTGCTACTGTTCTTGTAATGCCTGATATATCTGGCATGTTTACCCTGTTACTAGAATCATAATTTTTTCCTTCATTTAATAATTCTGTTTCTAAAAGTGTAAATTTAAATGAGTATTCTACACTTGTTAATTTTGTTCCAATTTGATCTAATAAGTTTTTCATTGGCAATGGGTAAGCAACTAGTGCTTTTCCTAGTCTTGCTGCTAAGTTATAATAATCTTCTTCTTTTTTAGTAGTATCTGCATTATATGCATTTATTAAGCCCCACCAAGCATCTATGTTAATATTTTGTACTTTTAGAGCTTCCTCATATATTTCTTCTTGTTTTTTTGTATTTCCTTCATATAAGTCTGCTGTCATTATGATTTTTTCAGATTTTTCGTAATTTGCAATATCGTTAATAGCATCTTGTGATAGCATCATGTATGTTGCTGCCCAACCTTCTATATAACTTGCATCTCCCCAGCCTAAAGGCATTCTTGTTTGCATTTTTTCTGATTTTCCAGATTGTGCCCAACCTGAAACATCGTTATCCATTGACCAATAACCTTGGCCTGCTTCATTTTTTCTATAATAAATAATTGCAGCGTGTCCTGGTTGACTTATAACTGATGCTGGCGCGCCATGTGCTGCACGAATGTGACAACCTAATTTTGAAATACCACCACAAACAGCTCCTGTTCCATATTTATTTCTCATACTCATCCATGCTTTATATACATGGTCATTTTCGGTGCTGTATGTTACACCATATTCAGAAAATATACCTTCAAATAATTCGTCCCAATAATCATATAGGTCTGGGTCGTGGTAAATTGGGTTTTCAAAGTCTGGCCATACATAAGCAATATATGTATGTGGTTGTAAGTATTTTTCTTCTTCGTTTGGATGTTCATTTATTCTTTTTTGTGTATATTCATTAAACCATATAAGCTCTTCATCGTCTGTAATATTATTCATTACATAACGCATTTCTTCAACTGTTAATGCTTCATACCATTTTGTTTGATCTTGTCTTTCTGATACTTTAAATTTTCCTTCATCATATAACTTTTTGTATATTCTATAACGTTCTACAGAATCTGATCTATTTTTTGGGTGATCTATTTGTGCCCAATATCCAACTTTGGTTGCATGTGTTAAAGAAAGTGCTATCGCCATTTTTTTGTATACTTCACCTTTTGTTAAATTTGGTTGCCATGTGTTATTTGTTTTTGTTGTATTTGTAAAATCATCTTTATATGCTTTATAAAGTCTAGAAAGCTCCTTTATTGAATTATAATAACTTCCACCATCTGGTGCTCCACCTAATACATATAATCTAAGATTTTCTACATCGCTCATTAGCCATTCTACTGCTGTTTCATAATCTTTATTTTGATTAACAATAGCTTGTAATAAATTATAGCCAATATTATTTACTAAGTTTCTTTTTAGTAATGTTAATTCATGTTTACTTATTTGGTCTGCTAAAGATGCATTTTTTAGTTCTGCATCATATTCTGCAACTGTTTTGATAAAGTCTACATTTTGAGCTTTTTCTTCTACAAAGCCATCTTTATATAATTTTGCATTTGCGTAAACAGCATGGTCTGATGCATTGTTTCCATTGTTATAACAATACAATTTTAAATAATGTGCATCTTTAATATTTGCTGTTATAGTTTCAGCATTATCAGTACCTTTTAGTACTTGTGATTCTGCTTGTAAATCCCAATTTTGTTTATCGTTTGAGGTATATACTGAAAATTTAACACCATTTCCGTTAGTTCCACGGCTTTCATCTACACCTACAAATGCACTAAAATAGTCATAATTATAACCACTAATATCATATATTAGTGTTGATGTAGCATGTGCAGATATACCTTTTAAAAAGTGAGTTTTCTTTCCTTCTAATAATAGTGTAATTAAACCACTATTATATTGTGTTTCTAAGTTACTATCTAGTGTAATGCTTCCCCACTCAACTTTTGATTCTTTTTCATCATATTTAATATCAGATAAATAATATATATCTTCATTGTTGTTAACTTTTGATGTGTAATAGTTATCTTCTGTATCTTCCATTTTTTTAATATTGCTTTGATCTACTTGCTCAGCAATAGTTATATTTTTTACGGTATTTTCAAGTGATAAAAATATTGTTAATAATAGAATTATAGTAATAGCTACTATTGTTATTAACTTTGTACTTTTATTTTTTTTCACCAAAACTCCCCCTTTTATATTTATATCATAAATATTATAGCATATTTTTCTAGTTTTGTAAATATTTTGAGGAGTTTGTTTACTTTTGTAAATATTTTATTTTCTCTATAATTTAAATTGAGATAAAAATATTTATAGGAATAAAGTGTTTTATTGTAAACTATAAGAATTTTTTTGCATAAAATATTGAAAAAGATATAAAATAATGATAAAATTATGATAATAATTTTTTGGGAGGAAACAATATGATAAATATAAGACCAGTTTCAGATTTAAGAAATAAATATCCAGAAATAGAAGATTTAGTT
>CANQRY010000035.1 GCA_947626335.1 uncultured Clostridia bacterium
GTTGGTATAAAAGTATATAAACGGGTTTATAGGTAAATCCCATTTTAAAAACCTAAATATATTATACAAGAAGGAAAAGATTATTCTGTTTCAAAGGATTTTCGAAAAATGCTGGAAAATAATGATTTTAAGAATATATTCAGTGAATTAATAGAATTTGGAATTAGTAGATATAATCAATATTATAATGAAAAGTATCAAGATACACAATTTGTAATATATCAAAAATATACATATGAAGATGTATGCAGACTACTAAATTGGAAGAATAATGAAGTACCTTTAAATATTGGTGGATATAAATATGATAAAGATACAAAGACATTTCCAGTATTTATTAATTATGATAAAAATGAGGAAATAAATGATACCATAAAGTATGAAGATCATTTTGTAAGTAATAAAAAACTAATTGCTATATCAAAAAGCGGCAGAACAGAATCATCAGAAGATGTTCAAAATTTTCTTAATGCTAAGGAAAGAGGAATAAAAGTAGAACTTTTTGTAAGAAAAAATAAGGATGATAAAATTTCAAAAGAATTCTATTATTTAGGAAGAATGAATGCTACAGGTAATGTTAAAGAATTTATTATGCCAAATACTAATAAGTCAGCTGTTGAAATAGAATGGATTTTGGAAACACCTGTGAGAGAAGATATATATGAATATATAATAAATTGCTAGTGGAGGTAAAAATGAAGAATATAAAAGTAGTTGCGGCAATTATAGTTGATAATAACAAAATTTTTGCTACGCAAAGAGGATATGGAGAGTTTAAAGATGGATGGGAATTTCCTGGAGGAAAAATAGAAGAAGGAGAAACTCCGGAAGATGCATTAATTAGAGAAATTAAAGAAGAATTAGATACTAAAATTAATGTAAATAAAAAACTTGATACTGTTGAATATGATTATCCAACTTTTCATCTCTCAATGGATTGCTTTATATGTAATATATTGGGAGGAAATTTAGTATTAAAAGAGCATGAAGCATCAAAATGGCTTTCTAGAGATGAATTATATAGTGTTGATTGGCTACCAGCTGATAGGCAAGTAATAAAGAAAATAGAAGATTATATAAGTTAACTTTTAAATAATATATTTGGAGGAAAAAATGAAGAATATGAAAATAACTATTTAAGAATGTGAAAGAATAATAGAGTATTTAAAAGAAATTTTAGAACTGAAGAAAAAAGAAATAGTTAGATTTATAGGAGGATTAATAAATAAATGTCAAAATTAAATGTAGATCAAAAAAATATATGTGCATTATTAGGAGATAAAAAATCAGATTTTATTATTCCAGATTACCAAAGACCATATGCATGGACAGAAGAAGAGTGCCAAACATTATGGGAAGATATATTTGAGTTTTCTTTTCCAGAAGGAAAATACAATCAATTTAATAATGATGAAGAATACTATTTGGGACCAATAGTAACATTTAAAAACAATGAAGGAAAATTAGAAGTAATAGATGGACAACAAAGATTAACCACAATAATGCTTTTGTTAAGAGCATTCTATGTAAGATTTGGTTCAATGAAAACAGAAGAATCAATGAAAACAAAAGAACTAATCGCAAAGTGTTTATGGAAAACAGATGAATTTGGCACTGCTAATTTAAATGAATTAAAAATTGATTCAGAAGTTGCTACAGATAATGATAAGGAAGAATTTTTAGAAATTTTAAAAACAGGAGAAGTTAAAGATAACCAAAAAAGTAAATATGCAAACAATTATAGGTTTTTCCAGAAGAAAATAGAAGAATTTTTAAATGAATATTTAGATGTATTTTCATATTTACCTATTAGAATCTTAAACAATTGTATTTTATTACCAATAGAAGCAGATAACCAAAATACAGCTTTAAGAATATTTTCAACATTAAATGATAGAGGGTTACCATTATCAGATGCAGATATATTTAAGGCCCAATTTTATAAATATTATTCTACTAAAGGAGAGAAAGATTTATTTATTAAAAAATGGAAGGAACTTGAAGAAACTTGTGAAAAAATATTTAAACCACAACAAGGAACTCCAATGGATGAGTTGTTTACAAGATATATGTATTTTGAAAGAGCAAAACAAGGAAATAAATCTTCAACAACAGAGGCTTTAAGAAAATTTTATGAAAAAGATGATTATGCAATATTAAAAAAAGAACAAACTTTAGACAATTTATCAGCTCTAGCCGATTTCTGGAACGATATAGCTAATCAAGATGAAGAAAGATTTTCAAAGAAAATATTAAGACAACTATTTATTTTAAATTATGCTCCAAATGGTATGTGGAACTATTTTGTTTCAGTGTACTTTATGCAAAATAAAGACTCTGAAAATCAATTAGATGAAGAAAAATTTTATAACTTCTTAGATGTTATAATTCCGTTTATTTGGGCTTATGCAGTATATAATCCTGGAGTTAATGCTTTGAGAACTCCAGTATATGCTGAAATGATTAATATAGTAAATAATAAAGAAGTAACCTTTGAAGAGTTCAAATTTGAATTATCTGCAATTAAGAATTCTATTGAAAATTATAGATATTTGAATCAAAGACCAATAACAAAATCTATGTTAACATGGTGGGCTTTTCAAAATGAAAATCAAGAATTACTTGAATTATCAAGTACATTTGAAATAGAGCATATATTTGCAAAAAACAGACAAGAACATGAAAAAAGCTTAATGAATCCAGAAAATCTTGAAACATTAGGAAACAAATCTATATTAGAAAAGAGAATAAATATAAGAGCTTCAGATTATAGATTTGAAGATAAAATAAAATATTATAAAGGATTTACAAATGCAAGAGGAGTACATAAGGAAGGAACAAAAATTAAGGAATTATTATTTATGGCAGATAATCGAAATGATTATACAGAACAAGATATAAAAGATAGAAATAATGATATAATTGAATCTTTCTTAAACTATATGAAAAATAAAAATTTGATTAAATAACATAAAAATTATAAAATTACTAAAACTAATTTCAATTTCAAAGTGCAATTTCAGCATTTTAAAGTGCAAAAATTGCACTTTAAATGGAGAAAAAAATGATAAAACGAGAAGAAATATTTAAGTACATAAAAGAAAAATATGATATAAATCCAGAATACTTATGGGATGACACACCAACTTTTGCAGTTTTTAGGCATAAGAACAATAAAAAGTGGTTTGGAATAATTATGGATGTAAAAGGAGAAGTATATTTCAATGTAAAAACCGAACCTAATTATTCAGATTTATTAAGAAACTCATATAATTATATAATTCCAGCATATCACATGAATAAAGAGCATTGGAATACAATTATTATAAGTAAAAATGTAGACAAAAAACTATTACAAGAGTTAATAAATCAAAGTTATGAATTAACCAAAAAATAGAATATTTCAAAATAAAAGTAAAAAAACACCGTAAATACTATTAATTGGTGCAAAAAAGTAGTATAATAACAAAAAACTAAAAGGAGCAAAAAAATGAAAAAAGATATCGATTTAAAAAAAGAAAAAGAAGAAATGCTAAAAAAGGGAGGAAAAACTGTATCAGAATTTAAAAAATTCATAGCAAAAGGAAACGCAGTAGATTTAGCTGTTGGCGTTATTATAGGTTCTGCATTTGGAAAAATAGTATCATCAATAGTAGATGATATTTTAATGCCAATTATAGGTGTAATAATTGGCGGAATAGACTTTAGCAATTTAAGTATAAAAATAGGTGAAGCAACTATAACATATGGAAACTTCATACAAAATGTAATAGACTTTTTAATAATTGCAGTTTGTATTTTTGCAATTACAAAACTACTTGGCAAATTAAATAGAAAACCAGAAAAAGAGCCAGAGCCAGAACCAGTAAAAGAGCCAAATACAGTATTATTAGAAGAAATAAGAGATCTATTAAAAGAAAAACAAAATGTAGAGTAAAATCTTAGGAGAGCTATAAATGCTAAGCAAAGAGCAAAACGAAAAATTATTTAAAAATCAAATACAATCATTAAAAAAATAGTAATGAATATCATTACTATTTTTTAAAACTTAAAAATATAGGTTAGGAGTATTTACTAAAAAAACTAATTAAATAAAGAAAGAACCAAAACAAATTATATAATAAAATTACCATAGGAGAGTAATTCCAGAAAATGTAAATACTCCTAACTTTACATAATTATAGCATAGTTCATATGTCGAAGTATGTAGAAAGCTGTCAAATGGCAATAAAAAACAAAAAAATTTCCAAAAAATAGAAATTTTTTTGAAAAACATATTGCTTTTTGCTAAAATATTGTATATATTATTTAAAAATAAAAATTTTATATTTAAAACAATCTTTAAAAAAATTATTATCAAATTTTTTAAAATTCAATCAAATTTAAAATCTATAAAAATCCAATTAAAAAGGAGAAAAAATGTTATCTACAGTAAAAACCATAGCACTACATGGGCTAGAAGGCTTTTTAGTTGATGTGCAAGTTGATGTATCTGCAGGAATGCCATCTTGGGATATTGTTGGCTTGCCAGATGCAAGCATAAGGGAGGCAAGGGAAAGAATAAGGTCAGCAATTAAAAATTCCGGATATGACTTATTTAGCAGAAAAATAGTAATTAATTTAGCACCAGCAGACATTAAAAAAGAAGGACCAGCATTTGATCTTCCAATGGCAGTAGGAATACTAAAAAGCCTAAAAGTTATAACCAAACAAAATAAAGAAAATATTTTAATAGTAGGAGAACTTTCTTTAAATGGAAGCGTAAATCCAATAAATGGTGTACTTCCAATTTGCATTGAAGCAAAAAAACTAGGAATTAAAACTATTATTATACCTAAGCAAAATACAAAAGAGGCATCAATTATTAGCGGAATACAAGTTTTAGGAGTAAGTAATTTAAATGAAGTTGTAAATTATTTAAACGATAATTTAAACGATAATTTAAACATAGAAAATATAAATACTACATGGGAAAAATGTTTAAAAAACGGAGAAAATTATCAACTAGATTTTTCAGAAGTAAAGGGGCAAGAAAATGTTAAAAGAGCGCTAGAAATAGCAGCTGCAGGCGGACATAATTGCCTGCTTATAGGAAGTCCACGGCTCAGGTAAAACTATGCTTGCAAAAAGAATTCCATCAATTTTGCCAGATTTAAGTTTCGAAGAAGCCTTAGAAATTACTAAAATTCATAGTATAGCAGGAACACTAAAAGAAAATGTGCCAATTATAATTACAAGGCCATTTAGATCTCCGCATCATACAATTTCGGAAATATCTTTAGTAGGAGGAGGCAGAATTCCAAAACCAGGAGAAATTAGCCTAGCACATTATGGAGTTTTATTTTTAGATGAACTCCCAGAATTTAATAAACACACATTAGAACTTTTGCGTGGCCCGTTAGAAGATGGAAGCATAACAATTAGTAGGGTAAATAATAGTTTAACATATCCATGCGAGTTTATGTTTGTTGCTTCTATGAATCCTTGTCCATGTGGCTATTATGGTTCTCCAGAAAAAGAATGCACTTGCACTACCAATGCAATTTCAAAATATATGGGAAAAATAAGTGGTCCATTGTTAGATAGAATAGATATTCAAATAGAAGTAACACCTGTTAAATATGAAAAATTAGAAAGTGAAACTATGCCAGAAACATCTGAGCAAATTAAAAAAAGAGTAAATTCTGCACGAAAAATACAAAGGCAAAGATACAAAAATGAAAAAATATATTCTAATTCAGCTCTAACACCAAAGTTAATTCAAAAATATTGTAAATTAAATGCCGAAAGCAAAAATCTTTTAGAAATAGCATTTAATAAATTAGGCTTAAGCGCTAGAGCCTATGGAAGAATTTTAAAAGTAGCAAGAACCATTGCTGACCTTCAAAACTCAGAACAAATACAAAAATCACATGTTGCAGAAGCAATATGCTATAGAAGTTTAGATAAAAAATATTTTAATAATTAGGAGTGATAAAAATACAAATAATAAAAAAAGAAGATAAAAATTACCCACAAAAATTATTACAAATACAAAATCCACCAAAGCAGTTATATGTTGAAGGAGACAGCAATTTGCTCTTTGGCGATATTTTGGCAATTGTAGGAAACAGAAATGCTAGTGATTATGGGAAAAAGTATACCGCAATTTTTGCAAAGGAAATTTCAAAACAAAAAATTACAATTATAAGTGGGCTAGCTATTGGAATAGATACGATTGCACATATAAATTCTATGGAACAAGTAGGCAAAACCATAGCTGTTCTAGGAAGCGGATTTGATAATATATTTCCGGAAGAAAATCTTTATTTATACAAAAAAATTCTAGAAAATGGCGGGTGCATAGTGTCAGAATATCCACCAGAAACAGTAAAAAGCAGAGAAAATTTTCCTAAAAGAAATCGCATAATTAGTGGCTTATCAATGGGAGTACTTTTAGTAGAAGCAAAAAGTAATAGTGGTGGCTTAATAACAGCAAGACTTGCAATAAAACAGCAAAAAGATCTTTTTTGCATACCAAATAAATTAGGAGAAAGCCTTGGAGCCGGTACAAACATGCTAATTAAACAAGGAGCAAATCTAGTAACTACTCCAGAAGATATTTTAGATTTTTATAATATAGAAGAAAATAACGAACAAACGCCAATAGATGAAGAATATAAAGAAATTTATAATTTAATAGGAGAAATGCCAATTTCAACTAATGAAATATCAAAATTAACAAAAAGGCCAATTGAAAAAGTCATAGAAATTACCACAATGTTAGAGTTGCAAGGCTTAATAAAAAGCATACCAGGAAACAAATATATAAAAAATTAAAAGGAGAAAACTTAAATGTATGAAAGGCATATTTTAGGAAAAGAAGGAGAAAATTATGCTTGCAATTATTTAAAAGGCATTGGATATAAAATTATAGAAAGAAATTTTAGTTGCAAACAAGGAGAGATAGACATTATTGCAAAAGATAACGAAGAATATGCTTTTATAGAAATAAAAACTAGAAAAAACTTTCACTATGGAAGACCGGCAGAGGCAGTAACAGATAAAAAGCAAAATAATATAAAAAATGCAACTAAATATTATTTGTATTTGCATCATTTAGAAAATAAATATATAAGATTTGACGTAATTGAGCTATATAAAAGAAACAATAATTTTTATTTAAATCATATAAAACAAGCTATATTATATTAAAAAACAAATGGCTACTCTAAAACATATAATTAGCCACAAATAGTAACCATTTTAAGCCTCCATAAATACAATATTGTAAAAAAGGAGGCTTATATTTTATGTTCAAAAAACATTTTAAAATAGTATTTACAATGCTTTTGTCATTTGCCTTTTTAATTTACATATTGCCAGTTCCAGTTTTTGCTTTTGGTCCTGCAAGTAATGATATTTATGACGGAATTGATGTCAGTATTTATCAAGGAAATATTGATTTTAAAAAAATAAAAAATGATGGAATTGAAGTTGTATACATAAGGTCAAGCGAAGGAGAAAACTTTGTAGATCCTAATTATGAAAGAAATTATAGAGAAGCAAAAGAAAATGGCCTAAAAGTAGGGTTTTACCATTATGTAACAGCAAGAACAGAAGAAGAAGCGAGAAGGCAAGCTGAATTTTTTGTTTCCACTATAGGTGGAAAATCTCCAGACTGCAAACTAGCAATGGACTTTGAAAATTTTGGAAACCTTACAAAGTCAGAGGTAAACAAAATAGGTTTAGCATTTTTAAACAGAGTAAAAGAATTAAGCAAAAAAGAAGTAGTTTTGTATAGTGATGCCTATGCAGCAAGTTTTGTATGGGAAGGAGAAACAACTACTTTTCCGTTATGGATAGCACAATATGAAGTAAATGAGCCACAAAATAATGGCAATTGGGAAACGTGGGAAGGCTGGCAATATTCAGATAAAGGCGAAATAAATGGAATAAATACATATGTTGATAGAGATAAATTTACAAAAGAAATTTTGTTATCAGATAATTCAGAACTTCCAAAACCAGAAAAACCTGAAGAGCCAGAAAACCCAGAGGAAGAGCCAAAAACTAAAACAATAATTATAAAATGGGGTGATACACTATCACAGCTTGCATTAGATTATCACACAACAGTAGAAGAATTAGTAAAACTAAATAATATAGCAAATCCAAACTTAATTTATGCAGGATGTCCTTTAATAGTACCAAATAATGAAAGTAAAAAAAGTGATACTCAAATATACATTGTGAAAAAAGGAGATACACTATCTGAAATTGCAAGAATATTTGACACAAGCGTTTTGCAAATAGCAAAAGATAATAACATTAAAAATGTAAATCTAATATTTCCAGGGCAAAAGCTAGTTATTAGAAGCAATGATAATTACGATACAAATCACATTATTTATACTATTAAAAAAGGAGATACTTTGTGGTCTATATCAAGAAAATATAATACCACAATTGCTAATTTAGTAATGTCAAATAGAATAAAAAATAAAAATTTAATTTATGCAGGTCAGTTCTTAAGAATTAATAGAAATGTAAAAGATTTAACTAATATCAAATAGAGACTATTCTATCAGCAATTTTCACACAATTAGTTGATAGCCTAGAGGCAATAGCAGTTACTAAGAATTAAGTAAAAACACACACGAAATTATGTAAATTATCATAAACTATACTATGATAAATTTGAAAAATTAGGAGGTACTTATGAAAAAGGTATTAGAACTAAAAAATGTCAGCAAAAAGTACCAAGCAAAAAATGGTGAAATAGAAGCACTAAAGGATATTAGTTTCTTTGTAAATGAAGGCGAGTTTGTAAGCATTATTGGCCCAAGCGGATGCGGAAAATCTACACTTTTATCAATTATAGCAGGCTTAGAGCCTAAAACAGAGGGAGAAATTAAACTAGAAGAAAAAATTGGCTATATGCTACAAAGAGATAGCTTGTTAGAATGGAGAAGCATTTATAATAATGTAATGTTTGGATTAGAAATAGGCCACAAAAAAACAAAAGAATCTGAAGAATATGCAATAGAGCTTTTGAAAAAGTATGGGTTATATGAATTTAAAGACAAATATCCAAACCAACTTTCAGGAGGAATGAGGCAGAGAGTAGCATTAATTAGAACTTTAGCGATAAAGCCAAAAATCTTACTTCTAGACGAAGCTTTTTCCGCTTTAGATTATCAAACAAGAATTATGGTTACAAATGATATTTTTAAAATACTAAAAAATGAAAATATCACAGCACTAATAGTAACACATGATATATCAGAAGCAATTAGTATGTCAGATAGAGTAATAGTTCTTACAAAAAGACCAGCAACAATAAAAAATGTGCATACTATTAACTTTGAAATGGAAAATCGAACTCCACTTAATTGCAGAGAAAGTCCAAAATTTAGTAAGTATTTCGACACCATTTGGAAGGAGCTAGATGTACATGCGTGAAAAAAATATATCAGATGATAGAAAAAAATACTTAAGAAAAATAAGAACAAATAAAATGTTGGTTATTGCCGTACAAATATCAATTCTAATTTTATTTATAATAGCATGGGAAGTGTTAGCAAATAAAGGAATAATAGATAGCTTTATTATGAGCAAACCATCAAGAATTTTAGATACTTTTTTAAATTTATCATCAAATGGACTTTTAAAACACCTAGGTGTTACACTAACTGAAACTTTAATTGGTTTTGTAACAGGGGTTGTTTTAGGAGTGTTTATTGCAATTTTATTATGGTGGTCAAAATTTTTAGCAAAAGTTTCAGAGCCATTTCTTGTAATATTAAATAGCTTGCCAAAAGTAGCATTAGGCCCAGTTATAATTGTGTGGGTTGGAGCAGGAATGGGAGCTATTATTACAATGGGAATTGCAATTTCACTTATTGTAACCATTTTAGAAATTTTAAATGGCTTTTTAAATACAGATAAAGAGCTTATAAAAATGGCTAAAACTTTTAATGCTAGCAAGTTTCAAATATTAACAAAAGTAGTAATACCTGCAAATATTTCAACATTTTTCAATTCTCTTAAAGTTAATATAGGTCTATCATTAGTTGGAGTTATTACAGGAGAATTCTTAGTTTCAAAAGCAGGACTTCGGTTACCTTATAGTTTATGGAGGCCAAGTATTTAAACTAGATTTAGTAATGACAGGAGTTATAATTTTAGCTATTGTAGCAGCTGTAATTTATGAAGCAATTATACTATTAGAAAAAATTGTTATGAGAAAAGTATCAAAAAGAAAATAAATAAAAACAAAAGAAAATATCAGAAAAAAATAGTATTTAAGGGAGAAAAAGTATCTTAAAACTTAAGAAAAAAATAAAAAAATAACGTGCCAAAATACTTTTAAATCTCCTTTGGCACGAATAAGATTATAGGAGGAAAAAATGAAAAAATATCTTATTGTTTTATTAGTAATTATAGTAATAGCAGTTGGAATTACTGTGACATTACTAATAGGTAATATTAATAAAACTTCTAATGAAGAAGCAAATGCAAATGAAGCAATCGAGGTAAAGGAAGTAAAAACCATTCAGGTAAATGAAGTAACACGTTCAGTATTTTACGCACCTCAATATGTAGCAATAAGCAAAGGCTTTTTTGAAGAAGAAGGATTAAACATAGAATTAACAACAGGTCAAGGAGCAGACAAAGTAATGACAGCAGTGCTATCTGGCCAAAGCGATATAGGATTTGCAGGTCCAGAAGCGGCAATTTATATATATAATGAAGGAAAAGAAGATTATGCAGAAGTATTTGCACAAATGACACAAAGAGATGGTTCGTTTTTAGTAAGCAGGGATAAAACAGATAATTTTAGTTGGCAAGATTTAAAAGGAAAAACAATTATTCCAGGAAGAAAAGGTGGAGTTCCATACATGACATTTGAATATGTGTTAAAACAAAATGGAATAGATCCTAAAAAAGACCTAGTTTTAGATGATAGCATAAGCTTCGACTTAATGGCAGGTGCATTTGCAGGTGGAAATGCAGAATATGTAACACTATTTGAACCAACAGCATCAATGACAGAAGCGGCAGGAGCAGGATATATAGTAGCATCTGTAGGAGAAGCAGCAGGAGAAATACCATATACTGCATACTTTGCAAATAAAAGTTATATAGAAAAAAATGGGGACGTTATACAAGGATTCACAAACGCAATATATAAAGGAGAAAAATGGGTAAAAGATCATAGCGCAAAAGAAATAGCAGAAGCTATTACTGAATTTTTCCCAGATACAGATTTAGATATGCTTACAGCAGCTATTCAAAGCTATATTGATATTGATGCTTGGAGAGATACTCCAGTATTAAAAGAAGAATCATTTAATTTACTTCAAAAAGTAATGACAGAGGCAGGAGAATTAGAAAAACAAGCTGATTATAACAAAATAGTAAATAATAGTTTCGCTGAAAAAGCAATAGAAACAGTAAAATAGAATTTAAAACTGCTCTAAATATGTTATTTAGAGCAGTTTAGCATTAAAATCATTACAAAAAGTCAACAACTAAAAATATAAAAATTTTTTACATAAAAACGGTAAAATAATTTACAAAAAAATAACTTTTTAAAATAATCATTTTTTAAAAAACATGTAAATTCTATTGACTTTTATTAATACATAATTTACAATATATATTGATAAATAAATAAAATTGACGAACTAAGCAAAAATAAAAAACACTAAAAAATCAAAAAAATAAAAAAATCATTTTTTTAAAAACTTCAAAAATACAGAAAAATATTTTTGAACATTTTTTCAAAAAATATAAAACTAAATTTTCATTGATTTATCAACAAAATCAAATAAAGCACAATAGGAAAAAATGGAAAAAACTACTCAAAATAATGAATTTGTGACAAAAATGTAATAAAATTGTAATATTTATTTAATAAAAAAATATTAGGTGCAATATAGCGAAAAAGTAGACAAAATATTGACTGAAAGAGCAGAATAGATCTTTTTGACAATTTAAGCAAACACGCTAAATATAAATAAAAACACCGGATGGAAACATAAAAACTGTAAGCTTGACATTATATAAAACTTGTTTTACTATTATAATATCTTAAAAATAACAAACAAAACAAAGGAAAATAAAAAGGCAAATGAACATAGCCAAGCAAATAGGGGGTACAAAAAATGCAAGTAATTAAAAGAGATGGAAAAACTGTTGATTTTGATAGAGAAAAAATATCAGCAGCTATTGGAAAAGCAAACGCGGAAGTAAAACCAAAAGAAAGAGCAACTAAAGAAGATATCGATTCAATAATTGAATATGTACAAAGTATAGATAAAAAAAGAATTTTAGTTGAAGACATACAAGATATTATAGAAGAAAAATTGATGGAACTAGATAAATATGTTTTAGCTAAAAAATATATTACATATCGTTATACAAGAGCATTAGTTAGAAAAGCAAATACTACAGATCAATCTATTAAAGAATTAATTGATGGAGAAAGTGATTATTGGAATAATGAAAACTCTAATAAAAATGCTAGAGTTGTAACAACACAAAGAGACTATCTAGCAGGAATTACTAGTACAGATATTACTAGAAGATTTTTACTTCCAAAAGATATAGTAGAAGCACATGATGAAGGAATTATCCACTTCCATGATGCAGACTACTTTGCTCAAAATGCATTAACAAACTGTGAACTTATAAACTTAGAAGATATGCTACAAAATGGTACTATTATGAATGGAGTTATGATAGAAAAACCACATAGATTTTTAACAGCCATGACAATAGCAACACAAATAATTCTAGGAGTTACATCTTCAACTTATGGTGGAGCAACAGTTTCTTTAACACATGTTGCACCATTTGTAAGAAGTAGTTATGAAAGATATTACAAAAAATATAAAGATAGAGGCTTAACAGAAATGCAATGCACAGAGTATGCTAAGCAAGATACTAAAAAAGAAATAGCAGATGGAGTTCAAACATTTAATTATCAAGTAAATTCTATGACAAACACAAATGGACAAGCGCCATTTCTATCAGTAAATATGTATTTAGGCGAAACAGAAGAATATAAAGAAGAACTAGCAATGATAATAGAAGAATTCTTAAAACAAAGAATAGAAGGATTTAAAAACGAAAAAGGTGTATATGTAACACCAGCATTTCCTAAATTATTATATGTGCTAGAACCAGACAACATCACAGAAGACAGCAAATACTGGTATTTAACAGAGCTTGCAGCAAAATGTACAGCTAAAAGACTAGTACCAGACTACATTTCAGAAAAGAAAATGTTAGAATATAAAATAGACAAAAATGGAAATGGAAATTGCTATCCTTGCATGGGATGTCGTTCATTCCTAACACCATACGTTGATCCAGAAACTAATAAACCAAAATATTATGGAAGATTTAACCAAGGTGTTGTAACAATAAACTTAGTAGATGTTGCTTTATCATCAGGTAAAGATATGGATAAATTCTGGAAAATCTTTGAAGAAAGATTAGAGTTATGCCATAGAGCACTTCAAGCAAGACACGAAAGACTAAGTAAGGTAACTAGCGATGTAGCCCCAATTTTGTGGCAACATGGAGCGCTTGCAAGACTAAAAAAAGGAGAAAGTATTCACAAATTATTACATGATGGCTACTCAACAATTTCTCTAGGTTATGCAGGGTTATACGAATGTGTAAAATACATGACAGGAAACAGCCATACAGATAATGGCGAAGGAAAAGACTTTGGACTTAAAGTAATGCAAAAATTAAATGATAAATGCAAAGAATGGAAAGAAGCAGAAAAAATAGATTATAGTGTATATGGAACACCAATTGAATCTACAACATACAAATTTGCAAAATGCTTACAAAAAAGATTCGGAAAAATCGAAGGAATTACAGATAGGGGCTATATTACAAACTCATATCACGTTCCAGTATTCGAAGAAATTGATGCATTCTCTAAATTATCATTAGAGAGTGAATTCCAAAAACTAAGCCCAGGAGGAGCTATTTCATATGTAGAAACTCCAAACTTACAAAATAACATTGAAGCAGTATTAGAAGTAATAAAATTCATATATGATAATATTATGTATGCAGAATTAAATACTAAATCAGATTATTGCCAAGTATGTGGATTTGATGGAGAAATTTTAATAGATGAAAACTTAGAATGGTACTGCCCAAACTGTGGAAACAGAAATCATGATACATTAAACGTAGCAAGAAGAACATGCGGTTACATAGGAAGCCAGTTCTGGAACAAAGGAAGAACACAAGAGATAAAAGAAAGAGTGTTACATATTGATAACAAAGATGCACAAATGCCAAATGAGGTAGAAACAAAAAAAGCAGTTTAAGCAAAGCTTTTTAAAAATACCTTACAAATCATCAAAAACAAAAATATAGTATTTTTACTATATTTTTGTTTTGCTCAAAATAAGGAGAAAAAAATGAGATATAACAAAGTAAGAAAAATGGATATTTCAAACGGACCAGGAGTAAGAGTTTCAATATTTATGCAAGGCTGTACATTTAATTGTAAAAATTGCTTTAATCCAGAAACTCATGATTTTAATGGCGGAGAAGAATTTACTGATGAAACAATAAATCAAGTACTAAAACTATGTGAAAATGAAAATATAAAAGGACTTTCAATATTAGGTGGAGAGCCAATGCATAAAAATAATATTGAAGGAACAACAAAACTTGCAAAAATGTTTAAAGAAAAATTTCCTGAAAAAAATGTATGGGTATGGACTGGATTTTTATTTGATAAAGATTTAAAGGATAAAGAAGCACTAAATTATATAGATGTACTAGTAGATGGACAATATGTAGATGAACTAAGAGATCCAAGGCTTAAATATAGTGGGTCTTCAAATCAAAGAGTAATAGATGTAAAAGAAAGCTTAAAACAAAATAAAGTTGTTGAAATACAAAATAAAAGATGATTATAAAAGCTATTTTAGATTTAAGTAATTTATATTAAAAAATATAATTATGATATTATATTTTGCTAATAGAATTACTTGATTTTAAAGTAGCTTTTAAATTTATAAATATTAAAAAAGGAGAAAAATAAAAATGAATAATGTAAAAATTTTTGCATGTCCATCGGCTGAAGAATTTACAAAAGAAATTTGTGAGAGCTTAGAAATAGCACCAGGAGAAGTAGAATGCTACAAATTTGCAAATGACAATAGCTTTGTACAATTTAAAGAAACAGTAAGAGAAAAAGATATTTACTTAATTCAAACAACTAAACCACCAGTAAATGAAAGAATAATGGAATTACTAATTATGATAGATGCAGCTAAAAGAGCATCCGCACATAGAATAAATGTTGTACTTCCATATTTTATTTATTCAAGATCAGACAAAAAAGACCAACCTAGAATACCTGTTACAGCAAGGTTGTTTGCAGAAATTCTAGAAGCAGCAGGAGCAAATAGAGTAATCACTTGCGACCTGCATAATCCTGCAATTCAAGCATATTTTAATATTCCATGTGATAGGTTAACAGGTCAGCACATATTACAAGCCTATTTTGATGAAAAACCAATAGCAGACAAGGTAGTTGTTGCAACAGATGCGGGAAGCTCAAAAAAAGCATATAAATATTCTAAATACTTTAATTGTCCAATGGCCTTAATAGATAAAAGAAGAGTTGGAAATGACGATAAAGCACTTGCGGCAAACATTATAGGAGATGTAGAAAATAAGACAGCTTTAATTTTTGATGACGAAGTAAGTACAGCAGGAACAATGGTAGAAGCAGCAAAAATATTAAAAGAACATGGTGCAAAAGAAATTTATGCAGCTTGTACACATGGAATTTTATGTGGTCCTGCAATAGAAAGAATTGAAAAATCACCAATAAAAGAGTTAGTAGTAACAAATACTGTACCATTAGAAAAAGAAAAACGAATTCCTAAAATAAAAATATTATCGATAGCGCCACTATTTGCAGAAGCTATAAAAAGAATAAATGAAGCAAAACCATTAGGAGATTTATTTGAATTTGATAAGTAAGTGTAAAATTAATGTAGGCAAAATATAAAAATTACCTACATTAATTTTTTCTAAAAATATATTGAAAAAACA
>CANQRY010000036.1 GCA_947626335.1 uncultured Clostridia bacterium
GCCATATTTAATATTCCGCCTTTTCCAAATACATAACTTAATGTTATTCCTGCCAATATTAAAAGCACTACTATAGTAACTACTAAGGCTATTAGTGTAATTCCGCTTATTTAATTTTTCTTTCATTTGTTCTCTTTTCATTTTTTACTTTGCCTCCGTTTCTTTATAAAAGTTCTTTAAACTTTTTATTTTTATATTTTAAATAATTTATATATTTTTTATTTTTTTAGGTTTGGTATTTTGCTATAAAATATTGTGTAAAAATTTCGTGTTTCTTCACTTTTACATCTCTATATTTAACTTTTACCCTACTTAAGAATAAAATATAAAAATTAACAAAAAGACAGGCTATTTTAATTTAAAAATAGTCTGCCTAATATACCACAAATAAAGGCTTTTTTGCCTTCTTTTTCTTCTATAAACTTACGTGTGTGTGTGTGTGTGTGTGTGTACAGCCCCAACGTTTTGCTGTTTTGCCATTTTAATTTTCTCCTTCTTCTTTTGTTTGTTTTTTATTTTTGTAATACCTTACTTTAAATTTATTAAACCATATTTCTATTTATTTGTAAATGTTTGTAACTAAAATGTAATATAAGTTTAACATTTTTGCAATGTTATAAAAAATTTAATCCTTGCATGTAATATATAAGTAATTTAGCATTTAACATCATTTGAAAGCTTCTTTTACTTTTTTAGTAGTTAAATTAGTTCCATAAAAGTCTTTTCGTGAACAGCCCGCTCTACCACTACCTGCACATGCACACGCACAACTACTTGCGCAACTGCTTGCACAGCTACTAGCACATGCACAACTACTATGTACACAGCCTCCATAATAGCCTCTTCCATAGTATCCTCCACCATAGAAGCCTCTGTGACCATAATATCCGCCACCGCCTTTAATACTAACAACCATTATTACAATAAACATTATAATTGGTAAAAAAGCAGAAAGTGCACTATAGCTACTACTTGAAGTCTTTTTTTGAGAAGTTAAAGAAGAAAATGCTGATTTATCATACTTTACTTTTGCTGTTAATTTTTCTCCTTTAGCCATATTAGTTTTATTCCATATTAAATAGTTTTCTTCTGTTTTTTTACTATTATTACTTTTTACCTTATCTTTATTCCATCTTATTGTAAGATTATCTACTCTTATGTCTGTAAACCATGCTGGTGTAAATTCATAATTACATTTTCCCCATGATACTTTATATATATATGGTTGATGTATTGAATATTTAAAAGTAACTTCTTGCCCTGCTGTATATGCTTTATCAAAATCTATCCTTACATAAGATTCATTATATTTTGAAATTCTTTTTATATTAGTAGTTAATGCTGTAGGTGTAGTAAAGTATGAATTTGGTGTTCCTATTGAAACCCATGTTAAAGGACCCTCTGTGGTTGAATCTAAAACTTTCCACGTTATTTCATAAATAATATCTAAAGAACCATCTGTTGTTCTTGGGTCTACAGTTACGGTATAATTTATAATTTCATCTAAATCTGCTGCATATGTTTTTTCATTAAAACCAAATATAATTATAAAGAATGTAAATAAAATTAAAACCAATAATATATGTTTACTTTTCATATTAGCAACCTCCCATCTCTTTTAATGGACATTTTCCGAGTACCTTTAGCAGAATATGCACGATATTTTTTGCATTTAGGGTTATTCCATATTTTTTCCCATTTTGTATTTAACATATTTCCTAGTCCTGCATCTTCTCCAAGCCAGCTTTGACAAGGAACAACTTCTCCATCTGGAGCAATTGCCATATTGCTTAAGCATGCTCCACAATTTGGAACTGCTAAACCTAAATCTCTTATTTTATTTTCTTCTATCCATCCAGGAGATGTAAAGCTAATTTCCATTAAATTTTCTTTTGTAAATTCAGTTGCTTGTTTCAAAATATTATATAATTCATCTGATGAAAGCTGTGTGCTTTTTGACTTTTCTGTTTTTGCATTTCCTGTAATTATTAGTCCTGAACATGTAACATATTTCACACCTAGGCTATGTAAAAATTTTAGTGTTTCTATATAATTTTTATTAAGAGTACATAGAGGTGTATTTATACTTAATGGTATTCCTACTTTTAAAGCATTTTTTATTCCATCTACAGTTCTATCAAAATTATCTGCTCCAACTAATGTGTTATGTTCTTCCTTATTGCTAGAATAAAATGTTATTTGAACATTATCTAGGCTTGCATTATATAATTTTTTACAATATTCTTCAGTTAGCAAAACACCATTAGTATTTAACCTAGTTATAAACCATTTTGAATAATCTATAAGTTCTGCTAAATCTTCTCTTAAAGTAGGTTCTCCTCCTGTAAAAGTTAGTTGTGGTATGCAAGCTTTTTTGCATTTATCTATAATTTGTTTCCATTCTTCTGTTGTTAATTCTTTTTTATCTGCATAAGCTTGTCCTGCAGCATAACAATGTAAACATTTTTGGTTACAATTCCAATGTCCGTCTTTTACCATGCTACTTATCATTAAATCCATTCTATGTGGAGCTTTCATTTTATTTGCATATTTTGCTATAGATAATTGACCTATTTGTTCTTTTGGCTCTTTACCTTCTGCAATATCTAAAAATACAGATAATATTTTTTCTAGGTCTTCCTTTAATACAACTCTACCAGGTTTTCTATATACTTCTAATGCTTTATTTACTGTTAATTTAACAACTTCTTTTAATTCATTTTGTGTAATTTCATTGCCTTTAAAGTTATTTACCTCTTTTATAAATATTGCAAGTAGTATTGTCCAAGATAAATTTATTGGTAAAATATCTTTTCCATTTAATATAACTAAGCTTGGATCAGACTTTAAAGGATTATATTTTGCTGGTACTAAATGAATTCTTACTACTCCTGGTTCATATGGATTTAAATTTGTATGTAATACTTCTTGTAAGTTATTTTTGTAGAATTTTCTTTCCTTATAATTCATCATTTTTATACACCCTCTTTTGTTTTTTTAATAATTTTTTCTCTAATTATTACTCTTACATTTTACTATATACTAAAAAAAATAACAATAACTATATTATTTAAATTTTTGTAATATTTTTGTAATATTTTTACCATACTTTGTTGAATTATATACCTATTTTATACAAAAAAATGTATTTTTATACAATTTCTTCTTGTTATGTTACATAAATGTTACGAAATTGTTACAATTTTAAATTATATGTTACATAAAAATTACATTTGGTTTACAAAAAACATTTTCCACAGCATTGTGGAAAATGTGGATAACTTTGTGAATAACTATTATAACTATACTTTTTTTGTGGATAACTTTTAAAAATTATGTGTTATTGTTTTATGAAAACTTATTATTTACTTTTTACTATTTTTCAATTTACTTTTATTTCCATTTTAAGTCAAAAAAGTAGACATTACAAATTTTAAAAAGCATAACTTTCAAAATTTATAATGTCCATATATTTAGTTTAAAATATTGTTAATATTACAAGCAAAATTTGACATATTAAAATTACTGGAAATCCTATTACGAACTTCATTTTTTGTGTTTTATGTCTAAATGTATACATTCCTGCAATTCCGCCAATTCCACCGCCTAACAAAACAAGTAACAATAACGTATTTTCTGGTATTCTCCATTTTCCGCCTTTTAGCTTTTGTTTTATCAAGCCACATTGTGAAAAAAGTAATTATATTTATTGCAATTAAATATATAATTATATTTTGTACGCTAAAAATTTCCTTAATATTCATGTTTAAAAATTCACCCTTTGTATTTTTAATCGCCTATAACAATTTCTTCATGTTCTGGCTTTGCTGAAGTTACTTTTGTAGTTTCACTTTGTTTAGTTTCTTCTAATACTTCTGATATTTTTTCTTTAATTCCATCAATTGTAGAATCTTGTAAGTCAAGAGTTTCTTCGCCTAAATCAATTGCTTGTAAGTATTCACCTATTTTTACGTATGAATAAGCAAAAAATGCATAATCTTGGCGACTTAACTTATCTTCGTAATCTACAAGAAATTCGGCAATAATCGAATTTATGCTAATTTTTTCAAATTTGCTACCTCTATATTGTTTTACTTTTAATCTTAAACTATTTAACTTTATTTTAAAATCTATATCTCTTTGTTTTTGAGGAATATTATAGTCTTTATCTCTTTTTATTTTTGTTTCTAATGCTTTTAACTGCTCTTTAGAACATTTATATGTAAGTGCAAAATTGGATAGGCTATATGAATTTCTAGATAAACTACTAGTAATACTTAATCTTGTTTTTTCTGGTATACTAGCAATTAATTTTTCTCTTTCACTAATATCGGCTCTAATTTTAGAAATAGTTTCTACATCTGCACTTACTCTATTTGCTATATCTGTATCTGATAAATTAGGATTTGATTCAATTAGTCTTTCTATATCATCTCTTGTAGTAATTCCCCTTCTTTTTAGCTCTAACAACATTTCATATTTAGGAATACTAGTTTTTGATTGCATTTCATCAACTGAATATCTATAAGTTTTTGCCATTGTAAGTAAATTTTCTACTTCATTACTAGCAACATATTCTTTTTTTCTTTGATTAACTCTATATTGAATATTTGGTTTTATTGTTGCTCTGCGTTCAGTCATTACAATTGTAGGTTTATTTGTTTTTACTGTTTCTGGAGTTTTTGGCGCAACTGTTGAAACTGGTTTAATATCTTTATTGCTTTTTTGAATATCTAATGATTTTTGTTCTACTTTTGGTTGTTCTATTTGTCCGTCCTCAGGTTTTCCTGAACTTGAATTAAACTCCTTCTTTGTTTTGCTTTTAGAATCTTCTGTTTTCTTTATTTTGCCTCTTTCACTATTTCTTCTTTCTCTCGCCTTTTGTTTTGCTATATTAGCCCTTTGCTTTTCTTTTTCTAGTTCTTCTTGTCTTATTCTAGCAACAGTTGCTACTTCTATATTTCCTTCTTTTGCAATTTGCTTATTTGCTTCTTCTTCTGGTATTCCTGCAGCTGCCTTTTGTCTTATTGCAGCAACTATTTGAGTTCTATTATATATTCCATATTCATGTAATTTTTTATAAACATTGTTTGCTTTTTTTATTCCAAACTCACTTGCTAATTTTTCTACGTCATCTGGAATTTGTGCTGCCCTTTGTTTAAATCTTTCTTCACTTTCTGCTTTTTGTTGTCTTCTTTCAACTTTTTTACTGGTTCTTTTTGTTTGTATAGCCTTCTTTTTTGCTTTATTAGCTCTTTGAATTTCTCTTTCTAGTTCTTCTTGCCTTATTCTAGCAACAGCTGCTACTTCTATATTTCCTTCTCTTGCTATTTGCTCGTTTGCCTCTTTTTCTGGTATTTTTGCATCTGCCTTTTGTCTTATTGCAGCAACTATTTGTCTTCTATTATATATCCCATATTCACGTAATTTTTCATAAACCTTACTAACATCTTTATTTCCAAACTCACTTGATAATGTTTCTATATCATCTGGAATTTGTGCAGCCCTTGCCATAAATTTTTCTTCTGCTTCTGCTTTTTGTTGTTTTCTCTCAAGTTTTTTTCTATTTCTTCTTTCTTTTTTCTTCTGTCTTGCTTCATTAGCTCTTTTTATTTCTTTTTCTAGTTCTTCTTGCCTTATTCTAGCAACAGTCGTTATCGATATATTTCCTTCTTTTGATATTTGCTCATTTGCTTCTTTTTCTGGTATTTTTGCATCTGCTTTTTGCTTCCTTATTGCAGCAACTATTTGAGTTCTATTATATATTCCATATTCTTGTAATTTTCTATAAGCATTGCTAGTACTTATTCCAAACTCACTTTCTAACTTTTTTATATCATCTGGAATTTGTGCTGCTCTTTGTTTGAATTTTTCTTCTGATACTGCTGTTTGTTGCTCTCTTTCAGCTTTTTTATTGGTTCTTTGTCTTTTTTGCTTTTGCTTATCAATTTCATCTACATTATCAATAAAATCATTTGCTTTTTTAGTTATTATTGCCTTCTTTTCTTCATCTGTTCCTTGTAATTGTCTATATAATTTTCTGATTACTGCTTCTAAATCTTTTGTAAGTTCTTCTTCACTTTTAATTTTTCCTTTTGGCATAAATATCGCTCCTTATATAGCAGAAACTAAAATTTTAGTTTATTATATAACATTATGTTACTTTTTTCAAGTAAAAATGACTATTTATTGCACTGCCTAGCTTAACCAAACAAACTTATCTGGTTACTTTGACTCATGCCTTTTAAACATCCTACTTTTTCTAAGAGCTCTACTACTGAATTTCCTATTTTAGAGCGAATTTTCATATCATCAATTGACATGAATTTGCCTTCTTTTTTAGCTTCGTCTATTCCTTCTGCTGCAACAGTTCCTAGGCCAGGAATACTATTTAATGGTGGTCTTATTTCTGTATCTGATTCCATTTTAAATTTAGTTGCATGGCTTTTGTATAGATCAATTGGTAAAAATGTTATTCCTCTTTCATACATTTCTAATACTAACTCTAATATTGCATACATATTTTTATCTTTTGTACTTGCACTATTACCTTGAAGGTCTATTTCTTTCATTTTATTTTTTACTTTTTCCACACCATAACACATAATATCACTATCAAATTCATCTGCACGAATTGTGAAAAATGCTGTATAATATGCTGCTGGTTTATGAACCTTAAACCATGCAATACGAAATGCATTTGTTACATATGCTGCTGCATGCGCTTTTGGGAACATGTATTTAATTTTTTTACAAGAACCAATATACCATTCTGGAATATTATATTCTCTCATTATACCTTCAAATTCTTTCCATTTTTCCGGGTCTTTTGAAGGCTTTCCTTTACGTACAAACTCCATTATTTTAAATGCTGGTTTTGGTGGTAAGCCCTGTTTTATTAAATATAGCATAATATCATCACGGGTACATATTGCATCTTGCAAAGTAATAGTTCCTTCTTGTATTAGAGTTTGTGCATTATTAAGCCATACGTCTGTACCATGTGATAAGCCAGAAATACGTAGTAATTCCTCGAAAGTAGTTGGTTTTGTATCTACTAACATTCCTCTTACAAATTTCGTACCAAATTCAGGCACACCATAAGTTCCAACTTCTGAATGTATTTGTTCTGGCGTAACTCCTAATATTTTAGTAGAACTAAATATTGACATTGTATCTTTATCATCTAAAGGCACTTTAGTTGGGTCTATTCCTGTTAGGTCATATAGCATACGTATCATTGTTGGGTCATCATGACCTAGTATGTCTAGTTTAAGCAAGTTTTGGTCAATAGAGTGATAATCAAAATGTGTTGTTATAATATCTGAGTTTGGATCATCTGCTGGGTGCTGTACAGGCGTAAATTCATATATTTCTCTACCTTTTGGTACAACTATAATACCACCTGGGTGTTGCCCTGTTGTTCTTTTAATTCCTGTACATCCTTGAGAAAGTCTTAGCACTTCTGCATTACTAACTGGTATTCCACGTTCTTCATAATATTTTTTAACATATCCATAAGCTGTTTTATCTGCAACAGTACCAACTGTACCTGCTTTAAAAGTAGTTCCCTTTCCAAATATAACTTCTGTATATTTATGGGCCTTTGCTTGATATTCGCCTGAGAAGTTTAAGTCAATATCAGGCTCTTTATCTCCATCAATTCCTAAAAAGGTTTCAAATGGAATATCCATACCGTCTTTTGCTAATGGATGTCCACATTTTGGACAAGTTTTATCTGGAAGATCAAAACCATTTTTGTAACCATAATCTGTAAAATCTGAATATTTACAGTTTGGGCATCTATAATGTGGTGGAAGTGAATTTACTTCTGTAATACCTGTCATATTTGCTACAAAAGAAGATCCTACAGAACCCCTTGAGCCAACAATATAACCGTCTTCGTTTGATTTCCATACTAATTTTTGAGCAATTATATACATAACGGAGAAGCCATTTGTAATAATAGAATTTAGCTCCTTATCCATTCTGTTTTGTACTATCTCTGGAAGTGGGTCTCCATATAATTCATGTGCTTTATCATAAGCAATTTTTTTAATTGTTTCCTCGCAACCTTCAATATATGGTGGACATTTTTCTGGTGATATTGGGCTTATTTTTTCACACATATCTGCAATTTTGTTTGTATTTGTAACTACTACTTCATAAGCCTTTTCTTCACCTAAATATTCAAACTCTTTTAGCATTTCCTCTGTTGTACGTAAATAAAGAGGTGCTTGGTCATCGCTATCTTCATAGCCTTGCCCTGCCATTAAAATTCTTCTATAAATTTCGTCTTGTGGATCCATAAAATGCACATCACAAGTTGCAACTACTAATTTTTGTAATTTTTCTCCTAGTGCAACTATTTTACGGTTAATATCTTGCAAATCTTCTACTGATTTAACAGTTTCATTTCTAACCATAAACATATTGTTTCCATTTGGTTGAATTTCCAAATAATCATAATCTGATGCAATTTCTTCTAGTTCTTCATCTGTTTTTCCGGCAATAATTGCTCTGTATAATTCTCCTGATTCACAGGCACTGCCTAACATTAAGCCTTCTGAATACTTTTTATAAATTGACTTTAATATACGAGGCTTTTTGTAAAAATAATCTAAATGTGAAATAGATATTAGTTTATACAAATTTTTAAGTCCTACATAATCTTTTGCAAGTATTATTGCATGATATGTTGGAAGTGATTTATAATCTGCTGTTCCACTAAGTTTAGTGTCTATTTCATCTAAAGTAGTAATTTGTTTTTCTTTTAACATATCTAGCATAATATTAAATACTTTTACAGTTGTATCAACATCATCTAGTGCTCTATGTGCTACCTCTACTTTAATTCCTAAATTTTCTGCTATAATTCCTAATTTATATTTTTTATATTTTGGAAATAGCTCTTTTGCTAGCCCAAGAGTATCTAAATATGTATTTCCTAACTTTAAACCCAATTCTCCGCAGTTGTATTTTAAAAATCCTATATCAAAATCTGCATTATGAGCAACTAGAATGCTATCTCCAATAAATTCTAGTACTTTTGGCATAATTTCTTTAATAGTTGGAGCATCCTTTACCATATCATCGGTTATATTTGTAACTTCTACAACTCTTTGTGGTATTGGCTTTTCTGGGTTTACAAATGTGCTAAATTCATCTATTACCTCATGATTTTTTACCTTCATTATTCCTATTTCGGTAATTTTTTCGGTTCTAAATGAAAGACCTGTTGTTTCTAAGTCTAATACGCAGTATGTACTATTTTCTATGTTTTGATTTTTAGAAAAAGATACACATGATGATTTATCTGGTGCTAAGTACGCTTCAACTCCATAAATTACTTTTAAATCCGGATGATCTTTTTCTAAATATTTATGAGCATCTGGAAATGCTTGTACAACACCATGGTCTGTAATTGCAATTGATTTCATTCCCCATTTTACAGCTCTTTTTAGTAAATCTTTTGCAGCTGTTATTCCATCCATTTGACTCATTTGTGTATGCATATGAAGCTCTACTCTCTTTACTTTTGCTTCATCTTTTCTTGTTTCTCTTTTTATTCCTGTAGACTCAATAATTATATTAGCTATAACTCCTAGCTCTTTAGCAAATGGGTCAAACTGTGCAGTTCCATCTACTTTTACACCTTTAGCATTTTTTAATCTTTTCATAACTGCTTCAAGTTTATCTGGTTCAACAAATGCTTTACAAGTAATAGTACTAGAACCATCATATAAATCAAACATAACTAAGAACTTACCTGATTTTAATTCTCTAGAGTCTGTATTTAAAATTTCGCCATCTAATAAAACTTTTCCACTATCAACAGAAAGGTCTGCTATTTTTGATAGTTCCTCTTTTATTTTTAAACTTCTTCCTAAAATAAGTGGTGAGGTTTCTGGTTCTTCTTTTGAAATTGGTTGCTCATTTACATTATTTGGTTCACTTTCAGCCTTGGCAGTAACCTCATTTAAATTTTCTCCTTTGTTTTCTTTAGCAATTTCTTCTGCTTCTTTTTGTGCAAATAATATTGCTTGTTTTTCAAATTCTTTTGCTTGCTCTTTGTACATATTAAGCATTTCGTCTGTTATTTCTTCTTTATATGTAACTACATACTTTTTATTATATAAATCTTGTAATTTTTCAGATAGTATTTTGTCAAAACCTCTTGCCTCTAAAATTTCTTTTGACTTTCTAACCAATTTTATAATTAATTTATTATTTTCTATTTGTACCAAGCTATCTTTTAACAAGGCTTTTGTCAATGGATGCTTAAATGCCATGTATTGTACAATATCTGACCATTCTGCTTCTATTTTTTTGTCAGCGTCATTTTCTATATTGTCTGTTTTAATTTTTATATCAATTTCTTTAAAGCCAAATCTTTTACCTAGGTACTTTTCAAAATCTGTTAAATCTTTTATTAAAATAGTAGATGCAACAATTAATTTTATTTCCAACTTATTTGATTTTTTATATACATTAACGCATGAAACCTTAGCCTCGCTTAATGCGAAGCTAGAAGAATTATAATCTTTAAACACTTCTTTTACTGTTTTTAAATTTTCTTCCATTGTGTTCATCTCCATAAATCGGTTTACAGTTCAAAAAAGAAACGAGTATTGCGAGGAAGGCAAATAACCGGAGGCGTGCTTTTTGCACGTTGAGGATTATTTGTCCGACGCTTGGGGCTTAAGCAAGACGAAGTTTATTTTTTAAACTAGTCTTAAGATATCGTTATAGGTAACTATAATTGCTAGCCCTATTAAAACCATAAACCCTAACATTTGAATTGTAATTTCAGTTTTTTCTTTTATAGGTTTTCTTCTAAGCCATTCAATAAGTAAAATTAGAATTTTTCCTCCATCTAGTGGTGGAAATGGTAGTAAATTAGTAAATCCAAGTGAAATTGAAATTAATGCTAAAATATATACAAAGTCTGCTATTCCACTTGTTTTAGCTACTACGTCTCCTATTCCTACTGGCCCCATCATTTGATCTATTGAAACATTTCCTGTAAATAACATTTTTAGGTTATCTACAATAGAAAATGCAAACTCACCTGTTTCAAAAAATGCATAATATACATTATTGAAGAAGGTATTTTCTACTAATTTTAAATAAACACCCATATAATAATTTGAATTTACTTCTGGAGTAATTTCTACTTTCTTTTCTTCATTTGCTCTTTTTACTGTGAAAATAATTTTTTCTCCAATATTTTTGTTTATTTCTTCTACTAATTTTTGTGGTTCGTTTGTAACTTCAGTTCCATTTATGTGTGTTATTATATCATTTACTTCTAAACCTTGCATACTAGCTGGGCTTTTAGGGTAAATCGCCGCTATTTCAGTTGTATTTTCACTGTTTCCAGAAATTGCAATACCTGTATAATTGTACTTTTCTTCCAAAGGATTAACTTTATATGTTATTTTTTCTCCATTTCTTTCTACTACTACTTCTAGCTCGCTTCCATCACATTTTTCTAAAGCATTATCTAAATTAGTTTTGTAATAAATATTTTTTCCATTTATTTTAACAATTTTATCTCCTGATTGTATTCCAGAAACTGCAGCTCCAGAATCATTTATTACAGAATCTACAATATTAGACGGGTTATTTCCTGTGCAACTTATTAAAACAAAATATACTATAAGTGCAAATATAATATTTACAAGACCACCTGCTGCAACTACTGCAATTCTTTTTGGAATACTTGCCTTGCTAAAAGAACCTTCTTCTTCAGAACGTTCTTCTTCTCCTAACATATCAACAAATCCACCAAGTGGAATAAGTCTTAATGCATATTTAGTTTCTTTTCCTTGATTTTTCCAAATTGTTGGACCAAATCCAATTGCAAATTCATTAACTCTTATTTTGCATAATTTTGCAACTAAAAAATGTCCACCTTCATGTATGAAAACAAGAAATCCTAATATAAAAACAATTTTTATTAATGCTATCACAAAGCTAATCAAAATAAGCTCTCCTTTTTTATTTATAACAATTTTTTGTATTAGTTATACTATTATTATATATTTCTTCTGTTTTTCATCCGAACTCATAGGCTTGTGAATTACGGCACACTTTCTTTAAAATGTATATTTGTGAGCTGAGCAAGAAGCAACAAATGATTTCTAAATTCAAAACAGTGCGAAATATATAATAATAGTACAATAATAAAATTAAATTTGCTGTGAATTATAACAAATAAAACTTAAATTAGCAAAAATAGAAAATAAGCAAAAGGTGCAATAAAAACTATGCTGTCTATTCTGTCAAGCATACCTCCATGTCCAGGAATTAAATTGCTAAAATCTTTAATTCCAGTATATCTTTTTATTGTAGATGCAGCTAAATCTCCTATTTGACTTAGCAGGCTTAATACAAACGCAATAACTATCATTATAACATATGGAAATTCAACTTTAAAAATATGCTCACATGCTACTGTATATAATACTGTTAAAAGTATTGCTCCAATTACGCCACCAACAGAGCCTTCAAGTGTTTTATTTGGACTAATATCTGTAAAATGGTGCTTTCCACATGATTTTCCTACTATATATGCAAAAATGTCAGTTCCCCAAGCTGCAAAAAATACATACCAAACTAAAAATTTTCCATTTTGTAAATTCTCATTAATAATTGAAATAAACATTAAAAATATAACAATATAGCAAATTCCAAAAAACGTAATTGCAATATCTTTTATATCAATTTTTATATTAGTAATAATAACATGTAAAAATAAAAGCAATATTGAAACTGGTAAAACTAACCCTATTGTTTTTAATATAAAATTAGATGGAACAATATGTATTATAGAAATCATAGCTGCCGCTAAATACCCAATCCAATCAATAGGATTTGCTTTATTTCCTGTTCTAAAAGCCTTATAAAATTCGTGCAAACTCATAACAGCAATTATTGCTATTGCTAAATCTACAATATATTTATTTCCCCAAACAAATAGTATTACTACTATAGGAAATAAAATTAAGCCTGATACAACTCTTTTTACATTCATAGCTAAAATTTAGTTCCTTTCTATTCTCTGCCAAATTTACGATTTCTTTGTGTAAATACTTCTATTGCATCATCTAAATCTGCTTCTGAAAAATCTGGCCAATATTTTTTCACAAATAAAAATTCCGAATAAGCAAGTTGCCATAAAAGATAATTGCTAACTCTTTGTTCTCCTCCAGGACGAATTATTAAGTCTGGATCTGGTTGTCCTGCAGTGTATAAATTATTTGATACTAAATTTTCATCAATATCTTCTATAGAAATTTCGTTTTTGCTAACTTTAGTTGCTATTTTTTTTACTGCCTTTACAATTTCATCTCTGCCACCGTAATTAAATGCAATATTTAAAGTAAGACCCGTATTATTTTTGGTTCTTTCTAATATTTTATTTATGCTATTTTGTAAGCCACTATTTAATTTTTCAATATCTCCAATAATATTTATTTTTATATTATCTAAATTTTCACTAGTCAAAAAATCTTCTACATATTTTTGAAGTAGTAGCATTAAAGCTCCAACTTCTTCTTCGGTTCTTTTCCAATTTTCTGTAGAAAATGCATATACTGTTAAATAACGAATTCCAATTTTATTTGCATATTTTGCTATTCTTTTTAAATTCTCTGCGCCTTCCTTATGACCTAGCTTGTAATCTAAACCTTTTTCTTTTGCCCATCTACGATTTCCATCCATAACAATTGCAATATGCTGTGGTAATATTTTTTCTTCCATATACATTTATGCCAAGTAATTTACTTAAAGCATATCCCCCTTTTTTTAAGCTTAAATATTCATTATTTCTTTTTCTTTTGCTTCTAGTAATAAATCTATTTCTTGTATTTTTTTATCTGTTAGCTTTTGAATTTTGTCTTCTTCATTTTTTAGTTCATCTTCTGTTATTTCTGATTTTTTCTCAAGTTCTTTTGCTTCATCTATGGCATCTCTTCTAATAGAACGAACTGCTACTTTTGCATCTTCTGCTAATTTTCTAATATCTTTTACTAATTCTTTTCTTCTTTCTTCGTTAAGCTCAGGAAATGTTAATCTTATTGCTTTTCCATCGTTATTTGGATTTATTCCTATATCAGATTTTAAAATTTCTTTTTCAATTTCTTTAAGTAAATTAGCATCCCATGGTTGGATTAAAATCATTCTAGCTTCTGGAACTGAAATACCAGCTACTTGATTTATAGGTGTTGGTACTCCATAATAATCCACTGTAATTTTATTTAAAATTGCTGGGTTTGCTCTACCAGCTCTAATTTCTGATAAATTCTCCTTAAAAACACTTATTGTTTTATCCATTTTTTCTTCATAAATATTATTCATTTTTTACTCTCCTTATAAATTATTTTAAACTTATTCTATAATAGTTCCTACTTTTTCTCCTAAAATTGCTTTTAACATGTTTTCTGGCTTATCTATAGCGAATACTATTAAAGAAATATTATTGTCTCTACATAGTGATGTAGCTGTTGAATCCATTACTTTTAAGTCTTTATTTAATATGTCTAAATAACTGATTTTATCATATTTTACTGCATTTGGATTTGTTTTTGGATCATCTGAGTAAACTCCATCAATTGTTTTGCCTACTAATATTACATCTGCATCTATTTCTGCAGCTCTTAATGCTGCGGCTGTGTCTGTTGTAAAATATGGGTTTCCAGTTCCACAGCTAAATATAACAACTCTGCCTTTTTCTAAATGCTTTATGGCTTTTCTTTTTATATATGGTTCTGCAATTTCTCTCATTTCAATTGCAGTTTGAAGCCTTGTATATACACCTCTTGCTTCTAGGGCATCTTGCAATGCCAAGCCATTTATGCATGTAGCAAGCATTCCCATATAGTCTGAAGTTGTTCTTTCCATTTCATGTCCGTACTTTCCTCTCCAAAAGTTTCCACCGCCAACAACAATTCCTACTTGTGCACCTAACTGGATGAGATTTTTTATTTGATCACATATTTTGCCTAAAGTTTCGGCATTAATTCCATGCTTGTCGTCTCCCGCTAAAGCCTCACCGCTTAGCTTTAATAGCACTCTTTTATATTTTAATTTTTGCAATTTTATACACTCTCCTTAAAACTTTATTTTTACTTTCTATATTCTATCATACATTATTTGTTTTTACATCTTTTTTTGAAAATTTTTTAAAACAAAAATTATTTTTTTATAAATATTTTATTATTAGAATGATCATACTAAAGTATGAATGATAAAAAAGGTGATTTTGTATGCATTTAAAAAGAAGAAAAATATTAACTAAAAAAGATATAAGGGTTGAATTTGGCAATATAGTAACTGATATTCCATATGATGAAGA
>CANQRY010000037.1 GCA_947626335.1 uncultured Clostridia bacterium
GTCATGGAAAAATTTTTATGATTTAAAAATATTAAAAATTTTAATATTTCTATTGACAATTAATAGTTAGACTTTCTATTTAGAATTATTTAGTTTTATTCTAATAATTAAGCTCTATTTTACATTTTTTAAGAAATATGACATTCTTTCTAAAAAGTCTGCATTTGTTTTGGTTTGCATCATTTGTGTTATAAGTTCTTCAGTAATTTCTGATACTGACATTGTAGACATTGCTTTTCTTAATGCAAATACTGTTTCTAATTCTTTTGAATCTAATAGTAGTTCTTCTCTTCTAGTTCCAGATTTATTTATATCAATTGCTGGGAATATTCTCTTTTCTGATAATTTTCTATCTAAATGGACTTCCATATTTCCAGTTCCCTTAAATTCCTCGAAAATAACGTCATCCATTCTACTACCTGTTTCAATTAGTGAGGTTGCCAAAATAGTTAGACTTCCCCCATTTTCTATGTTTCTAGCTGCTCCAAAGAATTTTTTAGGCTTATGAAGTGCACTTGGATCTAAACCACCTGATAAAGTTCTTCCTGATGATGGAATAACTAAGTTATATGCTCTAGCTAAACGTGTAATACTATCTAATAAAATAACAACGTCTTTTTTTTGCTCTGTAAGTCTTTTTGCTCTTTCTAGTACCATTTCTGCTACTTTTACATGATGTTCTGGGAGCTCGTCAAATGTAGAGTATATAACGTCTCCTTTTATACTTCTTCTCATATCTGTAACTTCTTCAGGACGTTCATCTATTAAAAGTACAATAAGTTCAATTTCTGGATTATTTGTAGTAATGCTGTTTGCTATTTTCTTTAATAGAGTAGTTTTACCAACTTTTGGCGGTGCAACAATCATTCCTCTTTGGCCTTTTCCTATTGGTGACATTAAGTCAATAATTCTCATAGCATATTCTGTTGGCACTGTTTCTAAGCGAATTCTTTCATCAGGATAAATAGGAACTAAATCATCAAATTTTGTTCTTCTATATGCTTTTTCAGGAGCTTCGCCATTAACCTCTCCAACATAAATTAAAGCAGGGAATTTTTCTCCTTCTTTTGGAAGTCTTGAAATTCCTTTTATTTTGTCTCCTTTATCTAATCTAAATCTTCTTATTTGCACAGGAGAAATATATACATCTTTTGGAGTAGATAAATAGTTCTCCCCTCTTAAAAATCCATAACCATCAGGCAAAACCTCTAAAATGCCTTCAACAATTTCATCTTCTGAATTTGTAATTTTATAGCCTTCGCTTGGCTCACTAACTGTATTGTCAGCATTTTCTGTGTTTTTTAATTCTATAGGCTCTTCAACGATTTTCTCTTTAATTTCAGCTTGTCCATTATCTTGATCTGGAATTTGTGAAATTGTTTCAATAAGTTCTTCCTTTTTTAATTTTGAGCTGTTTTTTACACCCTTCTCTTTTGCAAGTTGACGCAATTCAACTAAAGTATAGTTTTCTAAATTCATATGTACCCCCATTTTTATATTAATATATTTATTTTGGAAACTATTTAAGACAAAAATGACTCAAGAGTTTAAATTTTTTTTACAATGAAAATTATTTATACAACTTTTTAAGAATAATGAGGAGGATTTTGTTTTCCTCCTTCAATATATAATTATTTGCTAATATCAATATACACTTTTTCATTAGGTAAATACATGTCAAGTCTTTCTCGTGCTATTTCTTCTATATATTCTTCTGAATTGATATTATTTTTAGTTTGATTTAATTTTTCTTTTTTTTCTTTTTCTTCAGCAATTTGTTTTTCATAGCGAACTTCATCTGCTTTATATGCATTTAGTGATTTTTGCTGTGCAAAAAATGTGTATATAACATATACAGCAATTGCTACTAAAAGAAGTTTTTTAAAAATTTTTTCTATATTTTTATTTTTCATATGTATTTTTATTCCTTATCTTTTTCTTCAATAATTATAACATACTATAATTATTTTTTCTACATTTTTCATAAAATTCCTTTATTTTCTTTTAAAATTATTCATTTTTCATTTGTTTTTTGGAATTTTTTGTAATTTTATGTTTAATTTTTTATTGGTTCGGTGGTGCCACTTTCTTTTTTGAGAAAATGCTTTTAATCATATTGATTATGAAAAGAGCTGGCTTTATTATTATATTTTTAAAAACTTCAGTTAATAGTTTTATTGGATAAGATAATATTTTTTTTGCCCAATTTATTACAATAACTGTATATTTTATAACAAACTTGCTAATAGTTAGTATATATATTAGTAATCCTAATGCCATTCCGAAAAAGATATAGCTTCTTATTTCTCCATTGTTAAATTTAAAAATTGAAAATAGTACAATTACTCCAGTTAAAATCCAGAATAAAATGTCTTGTATGTATGTAATTAAATCTACTGTTTTAAAACTTCTTCTTAAAATTCTAAAACTATCGAATAATATGCCTATAACTATTCCTACTAGTGTAAATATAGCTAAACAATATAATTGTTTATAAACTTCTGACATTTTGAATTGCACCTCTTTTAAAATACATTATTTGAATATTTTACTTAAAAATCCTCCACTTTTTTCAATGGTATCTTTATCACTATATGCAAGCTGAGAAATTTCTCCTTCTACCGTAACTTCTGAAGTGTCCAAACTTAGTTTATTTATTCTAATATTTTCTCCTTTTATTGTTAATAAACCAAGTTCTGTTTCTAATATAACTATTTGGTCATCAAAGCTTAAAACATCTAAAACTCCAGTTATATTTAACTTTTCCCTATTTTCTAATACTATGTTTTGAACAACATTTGTCATATTTGACATTACTTTTCTTTCATCCATTGGCATAAATACAATCACTCCTTAAAAATAGTCTATTTTATATATATTCAGGTCTTGTCTACTTTAGAACTAAAAAAACAATTACTGCTTAATAGTAATTGTTTTTTTATTATGAGAACTATATTTTAATCTACTATGCTCCCATTATCTTTAGAATTTGGGGAATTTACTATAATTTTAATTCCATATTTTTTTGCAATTTTAACACATCTATCATGAAGCACTTTTGCCCCGTTTTTCACTAATTTTTCCATATTATCATATGAAATTTCTTCAATTTTTTTGGCGCGCTTAAATTTGTGTGGATCGATATTGTAAATTCCGTCTATATCTGTGTAAATATAGCATTCCTTTTGCTCTAAGGCTGCAGCTATTGCAACTGCTGTTGTATCAGATCCATCTCTGCCTAGTGTAGTTATGTTTTTATTTGCGTCAATTCCTTGAAATCCTGCTATTACAATCACATCATTAGTTTCTAATAATCCCCATATTGTATTAGGGTAAATGTCTTGTATTTTAGCTTGTGTGTAATCAGAATCTGTTAATATCCCTGCTTGCCAGCCAGTAAGCGAAGTTGCCTTATACCCCATTTCATTTAGTAATATGGCAAATTTTGCACATGATATTTGCTCACCAGTAGATACTAACATATCTAGCTCTCTTTTGTTTGGCTCTTTGCTTAATTCTTTTGCTTGTTTTAGTAATTCATCTGTTGTTTTTCCTTGTGCTGATACAATAACAACGACTTTCTTATCTTCATTTAAAAACGAAATTGTTTTTTTAGCAGCTATTAATAATTTTTCATTATCAGCAAGGGAACTGCCTCCAAATTTAATAACAACTATATTCATAAGAATCACAAATCCTTATAACTTAAAAAATACAAGTCAATTTAAATTTAAATTTGACTTGTATATTATATTCATAAAAATGAGTTTTGTTACTATTTTATTTGAGATTTTAAATAACTATTTATAAATCCATTTAAATCTCCATCCATAACAGCCTGAACGTTTCCGAACCTCATAATTTGTTCTATGATCTTTTACTAAAGTGTATGGGCAAAATACATAAGAACGAATTTGACTTCCCCATGCAATATCCATTTGAACTCCTTTAAGTTCTGATATTGTTTCTTTGTGTTCCTGTTCTTTTAAATTAAGTAGTTTAGATTTTAGCATTTTCATTGCTGTTTCTCTGTTTTGTATTTGTGAACGCTCTGATTGGCATGCAACTACAATATTTGTTGGAATATGAGTAATTCTTACTGCAGAAGAAGTTTTATTTATATGCTGTCCACCAGCACCAGATGAACGATAAGTATCTACTCTTAAATCATCTGGGTTAATGTCTATTTCAATATCTTCTGTTATTTCTGGCAAAACTTCTATTGAAGCAAATGAAGTATGCCTTCTTCCACCTGCATCAAATGGAGAAATTCTAACTAAACGATGAACTCCAAGTTCTCCCTTTAAATAGCCATATGCATATTTACCTATAACTGAAAAAGTTACACTTTTAAGTCCTGCTTCTTCCCCCTCTAAATAATCTAGCTCTTTTATATCATATCCATTTGCATTTGCCCATCTTGTATACATTCTATAAAGCATTTCTGCCCAATCTTGTGCTTCTGTTCCTCCTGCGCCTGGATGAATAGTTAAAATAGCATTATTAATATCATATTTACTTGAAAGCAAAGTAGTAATTTCTAATTTTTCTATTTCTTTTTTTAACTTATTGGTTGTTTTTATAACTTCTTTTGTTAATTCTTCATCTGGTTCCGTGTTTAGTAATTCGCTCATTTCTAATACACCGTTTAAGCTCTGTTTCTATTTTTGAATAACCTTCCACTTTAGACTTTAAATTATTTAAGTCTTTTAAAACTTCTGAGCTATTTTTACTATCTAACCAAAAGTCTTGTTCTACAGTTTTTTGTTCTAAGTTCGAAATTTGTTTTTTTAAGTTTGTAATGTCAAAGTGAATCACCAATTTCTGTTAATTTTTGTTCTAGACTTTGCAAAACTTTAGAATTTTCTTCTAGTTCTAACATTTATTCACTCCCCTTAGATAATATTTTTTCTTCCTTCATTATATTTATTAACATGCTAATTGTCAATAAGTAGACTCTAAGTAAATTCAATTGACAACTTTTATAAAAAATAGTATTATATTTTTTGAAAGTGAAGGTTAAGATGCAATGTTAGAAGTAAAAGATTTATCAATAAAAGAAGTTAATGAAGCAAAAAATAATAGAAATATTGGAGTTGAACTTTTGCGAATAGTTTCAATGACAATGATTGTTATTTTACATTTAATAGGACATGGAGGAATTTTAGGTGCAACTTCACCATTTAAATTAAATAACTTAATTGTATGGCTATTGCAAATATTTTGTATGTGTTCTGTTAATATGTTTGCCCTTACAACAGGTTATTCACATATAAAATGTAAATATAAATTTGAAAGAATAATAGAATTATGGTTTAATGTTGTATTCTATAGTTTAATAATTGCGGGAATATTCTATTTTCTTCCACAAAATAATATTGTTAATATTAAAAATTTATTTAACTCATTTATTCCTGTAATAAGTAATCAATATTGGTATTTTACAGCATATTTTTGCTTGTTTTTATTTATACCTTTCTTTAATGTTTTAATAAATAATTTATCTAAAAAACAACATAAAAAAATAATTTTTGTTTGCTTATTTTCTTTCTGCATAATAGAGATATTTGCTAGATTTTTGGGTTATGATTTATTTAATGTGGGTAAAGGTTATAGTTTTTTGTGGCTTGCAGTTATGTACATAATAGGAGCATACATACGACTTTATCAAGACGATTTTAAGAAAGATAATAAATTTTATTTGCTAACATATATTATATCTTCTATATTAGTATTTATTGTTGAAATTATATTATCAATAATAATGTATAAATCTTTAAAAACCAATACTATACTTATTGAATATAATTCTATTTTTATTGTGGTTAGTGCAGTTTCTCTATTTATATTTTTCTCTAAATTAAATATAAAACATTGGAAAAATATTATACAAAAATTGTCAGCAGTATCATTTGGAGTATATATTATTAGTGATAATAGGTTTATGCGTTCAATGTTTATATCTAATAAGTTTTTAAAAATTGCAAATTTAGAGCCACTGCTAATAATACCATCAATTATAGTATTGGCGATTATAATTTACTTAATTTGCTTTTTGATAGATTCTATTAGGCAAAAACTATTTAATTTATTACATACACGTGATTTTAGTAAGAAAATTAAAGATTTTATAAAATTAAATATATACGATAGAGTTATTAATTAAAAAAAGCATCGTGGTCAGACGATGCTTTTTGCTTTAGAGTATGAATCTAAACTTTTTGTAAACACGCCAGTTCGGATTAAAAAACTCTTTAGCAAAATTAAATAATTGTTCTTTAAAAGGCCTCCATTCTTCTACCAAGACATCCCTGGTATAGCTACTAGGACACTTAAGATCTAAAGTTGGAACTTTTAAACGTCCTCCCTTAGGTCTTTTTTCATATGGCAATTCGCAGCCAGTTTTGTAGGAATACAAGCAACATGGTTTATTGTCAGAACTATCGTGAATAATGTCAACAATTGGCCTATTAAAACCATTTTTTGGATGAATATAAAAGGCTTCATGTTTATTCTGTAATATTTCTGAAATCGACAATGTTAGGTAAGTTCCTTGCCTTACAAAAGCAGCTGCGGTTAGACGTGCAAAGTCTAGCGAATAGTATCCTGAAAGCAAGGCTTTCCGCATTTCAGAGATGTTGCAGTCAAAGTCGTAAGGTGAGCAATCACAAGCACTCATCATACAGCAAATTCCGCCACACCTTTTGCACCTTTCAAAGTTAATATACTTAACTCCTTCTTGCTCTTCTTTAGTTAGAATCATGTTACTACCCTCTTTTCTAGTTAGAAAATGAGTACTATTATTATTCTGACCAATAACAATAGTTTGCTTTGGTTACATAATGTAATTATAACAAATTATTGAAATATAGTCAAATTTCGTTAGATAGTAATGTTTTTAATCTTTCTATATATATCATACCAACTGAATACTCTAACCATATTATCATATTGTAGATTTACATTATATCTATTATCATAACATAATACTTTTGTATATTTAACTATTTGTGGTATTATTTCAGGGCTATCTTCTATCATTAAATCTATATTTTTTTGTTGTATTGCTTTAATTTTTGGACATTTCGTGAAACATATTTCATCATATAGAATATTGTTTTTATTCAACCAATAGATAGTATCTTTTCTTATTTTTTCACCAATTTCAGAGTTTTCTGTACATTTGTATCTTCCTGTTATAATTATTATCCTATTTTTCTCATCATGTAATCTTTTAATTACTTCTACTGAATAATTCCTTACAGGTGCATTTCTTAAATATTCATAAAAAAATTTATTTCTATAGTCGTTGATAGTTTCTTCTGTCCAATTGCATTTGTTTTCATATTCGTATGGTTTATCTAAATTTGGCAAATTATTTTCAAAGCAATACTTTGACATAGTATCTAGCCTATAAGTATCATCATCTATTAGAACCCCATCAATATCTAAACCTATATTCATATTATTTTTCTCCTTCATCTCTGGAAATAAATCATAAAGATTTTATACTTATGATTTTTTATAAAATCTGTTCTAAATAGAATATCATATTGAGTGTTCTATCCAGCCATCATTTTCAGTTTTTCCTCTTGCTCTTTCTAAAATTGTTTTTGTTTCATAGCTAGTTAATTTCATTCTTTATCACCTAACTTTTTAAATAAATCCTTATATATTTCGTCTCTATTTATATCAGTTACAATCTTTACTTTATGACAATTATCAGTTAAATTATAAGAAGTATCGTCATTAATATTAGGACAGCTTATTTCTTTTAATATAAACCAATTTTGATTTACCATATAGGCAATTGCTGATATATCCCAAATAACTCGTTCTTCTTGTTCTCCATGATATCCATCATTATGAAATCTATCTATCAAATAACTGCATAATACTGACCTATTGCCTATCTCTTTTTGTAATGTATTAATATCTATTCTTAATTTTGATACAACATTTTTACATGGTAATATTGTTAGCTTAACTTTAGAATTAAATACTAGTTCTACTGCTTCAATATCTTGTTTAAAATTATATTCTAAATTATCTTTATAGCCTAGTTCATTACCGCCTAACCAAATAACTTCAATTTTGTCTATTACTTTAGGTTCTTTTTTTATAGCAAGAGCTATATTAGTAATTGCTCCTATTGCCAAAATATAGGTTTTCTCATTTTTTAATGCTATTTCTATAATTTTTTCTACAGCAGGATTATTATCATCATATTCATTTTGTATATAATCCATTGAACCTTTAAAAACTTTATTTGTAGTATTAAAATTTAACCATTCGCATATTTTCAATACTTCATTATAGCTTAATTCTTGTCCTTCCTTAACTGATACATTTCGAGTAGGATGAGAATATGGAGCTATTGTTATTGCTTCAATATTAAATATATCTTGATTTTTAAGTAAATAGCTAAGAGCAAATTGGTCATCACATTCATTATATGTATCTGTATCTAAGATCACATTTACTTTTTTATTTTTGAGAGAAGTAATAAATTCATAACTTTCTTTCCAATTATGCACTCTTTTTAAACTATTTTCTTTTCTATTATAAGGGGTATCCATAAGTAAAGTAGTAACTCCGCTATTATTAACTTCAGACAAAATTCTTGTAGAATCATCTATCATTATATCAATATCATTTTCTAGGCATATTTTTGCTTTTTCTAAAGAATTATATGCATTAGTAAGTATAAGTTTATCATATACTATTTTATATTTATTTAACCAATCAAGAGTCATTTTATAAGGATTAGAATATTCCCCATTATCCCTACCACTTATAATATATATTTCATTTCCTTCTTCCTTTAATTTTCTTATAAATTCTGGTGCATTTTCTAAAACATTAAGACTTTTGGCAATTCTTTCAATATTATTGTAATAAAATTCATCTAGTTCTTCTTTAGTCCAATCAAACATTCCTTTTGTTATATAAACATCATTATTTACAATTCCTGTATTTCTTAATTTTTTATCGTGATTTAAAAATTCTTTTAATAACACTTCGTTAAAATTTGATAGTACATTATCAACATCAATACCAATTTTCATATAAATCCTCTTTAATTTTCTAAATATTTATATAAATTATTTTTATATTCTTCTAAAACTATATTTCTATAATTTTCATTTAGTTCTTCTAAGCTCATATGTGGACTATTATCTTCAATTTCTAAAAGTAATAAATCATCATTTTCCAATTTTAAAAAGTCTATTCTTTGAAATCCAACTTTTAACCCTGTTTCTTTTGCAATACTACAAACTATGTCTTTTTGTTTGTTATTTAATTTTATAGATATAGGATCTGGATAATTAGGGTATTTAGAAGGTATATATTCAAATACATACATTAATTTATTTCCTACGAAATAATTTTGTATTTCAGATTTGAATTTTAATTTTGGTTGAATTAAATATCCATGTTTGAATATTTCTTTAATCTTTTCTCTTTCAACAACCATCTGTCCTAATCCACTGCCATACGAATCTTCCATTTTTAATATGTATTCATCACAATCAGTTTTAGTTAAGGCATCATCTACATTATAAAAAGTTGGAATAACTGGGTATCCTTTTTTTATAAAATCTATTAAATACTTCTTTCCTTTGCCATCATATCCAACTAAATTTACTGTTTTTATATGCTTCTTTTGTAGCCTTTCTTTTAATAAATTATCTAGTTTAGAATATTTTATAGTTTTTTCAAGTTTATCAACCCAAGTATTTCTACGAATAATGACATCATACTTTTCATCTAATTTTTCATCATAATCAATCCATGATATATCAACAATATTTCCATCTTTTTTTAATGACTCTGCTAAATATTTATCTTCAATATGTTCTTCATTTTCTGCGTTTGAAAGTATCAAAATTTTATACTTTGCCATTTCTAACTATTTCTCCCTTTTTATTTATTCTAAAGTTTCTATAAAATATTATATTTATAACTATATATTGTTCTATCATTGAAAGTGTTTGTCCTATTGCAGTACAGAATGGTGTTTTTAAAAATGATGTTACGACTCTTATTCCAGATGCTACTACCTTATTTGATGTTACTTTACTTTCAAATTTATCTGTTAATTGTAAATAGCATATTTTTAATTCATAAAGTGGCTCTACTAAAAAGTTTACAATTTCTATACTTAAATACATTAAAGTTATAACAAGATTTAATTCATAATATCTATATGAAAATGTTATCATTAAGAAAGTTGTAATTAATAGTATTCCTAGCAGTTTATAAGCATTCCTTATGTGTTCCTTATAATTAAATTTTCCTTTGCTTATATCAATTTTTGCAACTGTATCTATTGCAGATAAGGAATCCCATTGTGTATCAGTTACTAATGCTACAAAGTTTAATGGGACCATATATTCTTCTCCAAATTCTAAAGCATTACTAAATCCAAATAAATATGTCATGAAGAAGAAAATATTTTTTACTATAGAAACTGATTCATACTTTATATTCTTTAATAAATTAATTTTAAATTTAAACTTTCTATATTGTTTTATTGTTATTAGTAAAGTATATATAAATATTACAAATAATGTTATTGCTACAATTATTGCTTTATTTTTTATAAACAATGATAATCCTATCAATACTCCAAAATTTAATATGTTAAGAGTTAGCATATATTTATTTGCTAATTTTTCTTTTCCTTCAAAATATAGTTTTTCCATCACAAAAGAAAAAACTAATTGTATGTACAACTGTATTACTGAATAAATTGCAAATTCTTTATATATACTATAATCCATATTCATAAATTCTATGTAGCTTTTAATATTTATTGCAATAAATATAAATACAATAAATCCTATAATTATTCCTAATGTCATTCCAGATAATACTGCGTTTTCATTTTTATCTTTTTCTTTGCTGATATTAGCTCCTGTAGCAAAAACAGATCTGAAAATCATCCAAATAAATTGTAGTGGATATGTAAGAGTAAAAACATTTGCCAGATTCTTGTCTAATATCAATCCAAGCATAATCCAAGATAGTATTGGTATAAATGAAAAAATTGCTTGATTCAAACTTATTCTTAATAGTCGCTTCATTTATTATACTCCCATTTTGTTTTACTTTTCGTAGAATATGTATATTTCTTTTCACTGTAATACTTCTTTATTATATTTTTTAACCTTTTATTTGTCAATTAATTTTAAAATTATGTTTGGAAGAGTAACAAAATTAAGAGCTATATAAATATAGCTCTTAAAATGTTAACTATTTTTATTTTCCTATAAACATTTGTACAAAAATTTTACCATACTTAGGGCTACTAACAACTCCTATTCCAGTATAATTAAAATTAGAATTTAATATATTAGCCTTATGACCCGATGAATTCATCCAAGCATTAACAGCTCCACTATTACTTGAATTTCCAGCTATATTTTCTCCGGCAGTTTTATATGATATTTTAAAACTATTTAACATATTAAATGGAGAACCATATATAGGTGATGTATGCGAAAAATAATTATTTGTCACCATATCTTCTGCTTTTATTCTTGCTACCCTTTGTACTTCTTCATCTACTTTCAATGCTGCTAATCCGTTATTAGCCCTTTGCTTATTAATTAAGTTAAAAACTTCTTTTTCATCTGAATTCATTGTAGATGCTGTTTGATTATCTCCTGTATTGTTATTTGTATTTCCACTATTTGATGAATTTGGATAAATTGGTTTTACATAGCTTTTATTTACTGCTCCTACATAATCTCCTTCTATTTGTACTATATACCAGTCACCAACTCCTGCAAATACTCTAATATATTCATTTTTCTTTACAGTTGCAATTACTTTATATTGTATTCCTGGGCCACTTCTTACATTAAGTGTAGTTGCGGTTACTAGTCCTGTAGAAAAGTCAACATTATAATAGTGTTGCATACCAAATGAAGTTGTAACCATTCCTAGTATTAATATAAATGATATTATTGCTGTAATTTTCAAAAACTTTTTTCTTTTTAAGGCAATTACTTTCATAAAATACTCCTTTTTAATTTCTTTATTTAAAGTATATTATGATTTGAATGTCCTATATACCAACAATTAAAACAAAAGTGGCAAAATAAAGAAGCTATGTTTCCATAGCTTCTTTATTTTGTTATAAAACTATTAATATTACTGATTTCTTCCACAACAATTTTTGTACTTTTTTCCACTTCCACAAGGACATGGGTCATTTCTTCCTACTTTTGGCTGTGTATTTACAACTGTTGTATTTGCAGAAGATGATTTATTTGGAACTACTCCTTCTTGAGAATTGATATTAGCATTTTCAAATCCTTGTCCTGTAATTCTTACAGATGATGTCCTTTGTGCTGAATTTTCTCTCTTTCTAGCATTCATTAGGAATTTCACAACATCAGTCTTTATATCTAATATCATTTGGTCAAACATATCTGCACCTTCAACCCTATATTGAACTACAGGGTCTTTTTGACCGTATGCACGTAGGCCAATTCCGTCTTTTAGCTCATCCATACCATCAATATGGTCCATCCATCTTTCGTCTACTATTTTTAGCATAATAACTCTTTCAAGTTCTCTAAAATTAGTTTCACCAATGTCTTTTTCTTTTTCCTCATAAATTTCATGTGCTTTTTGTATTAACTCTTCTGTTACATCATTTACATTTATTCTAGATGCATTAATAGAATTTAAGCTTGTTATTCCAAAGTTTACTTGCACATCTTGCATAAATGCTTCAACATTCATATCATCTGGATTTGATAAAAATTCAGATACAGTTTCTTCTGCTAAAGAATCTATCATTTTTAAGATATATTCTTTTAAGTTTTCGCCATTTAAAACTTTTCTTCTTTCATCATATATAATTCCTCTTTGAACATTCATTACGTCATCATATTGAAGAACATTTTTACGAGCACTAAAGTTTCTGCCTTCTACCTTCTTTTGAGCAGATTCTACTGCATTTGATAAGATTTTTGCTTGTATTGGCATATCTTCATCTGCACCTAATGTGTTATATACTCTAGTAATTGTATCTCCACCAAAGATTTTCATAAGATCATCATCTAAACCTATGTAGAAAATTGATTCACCTGGGTCTCCTTGACGACCACTACGTCCACGAAGCTGATTGTCAATTCTTCTTGATTCATGTCTTTCTGTACCAATAATTTTAAGACCCCCAGCATCAATTACTTTTTGCTTTTCGTCTTTTATTTGACTATCATATTTTGCTTGTAATTCTTTAAATTTATTTCTAGAATCTATTATTTCTTGGTCATCTGTTTCGTTAAAAGCTGTTGCTTGTTCTATTTGTTCTTCTGAATATTGGAATTTTCTCATTTCTTGTTTTGCTAAATATTCGCTATTACCGCCTAGCATAATATCAGTACCACGTCCTGCCATGTTTGTTGCAATTGTAACAGCTCCATATTTACCAGCTTGTGCAATTATTTCAGCTTCTTTTTCATGGAATTTAGCATTTAATACTTCATATTTTATTCCTTCTTTTTTAAGCATATTACTTAATTTTTCAGATTTTTCAATAGATACAGTACCAACTAACACTGGTTGACCTTTTGCATTGCTTTTCTTTATTTCTTCTATTACTGCTCTGAATTTAGCATTTTCATTTTTGTATATAATATCTGGGTGATCTATACGAATTACTGGCTTATTGCTTGGTATTTCAATAACGTCTAATTTATATATTTCTTCAAATTCTGCTTCTTCTGTCATAGCAGTACCTGTCATTCCAGAAAGTTTTCCATACATTCTAAAATAGTTTTGGAATGTAATTGTAGCAAGTGTTTTAGATTCATCTGCTATTTTTACATTTTCTTTTGCTTCTATTGCTTGATGAAGACCATTATTGTACCTTCTTCCATACATAATTCTTCCGGTAAATTCATCAACTATTAAAACTTCGCCATCTTTTACAATGTAGTCTATATCTTTTTTCATTACGCCATGAGCACGAAGAGCTTGATTAACATTATGTACTAATTCGGAATTTTCAATATCATTAAAGTTTTCTAGTCCAAATTCTTGCTCAGCCTTTTTTATACCTTTTTGAGTTAATGATGCGGATTTTGCTTTTAAGTCTACTATATAATCATATTTTTCGTTATCTTCTGCCTGTTCTTCATTTTTAACATCTTCTTCTATTATTACTTTTGGAGTTAGTCTTCTAACAAAGCTATCTGCTTTTTTATATAAATCAGATGATTGTGCTCCTCTTCCTGAAATAATAAGAGGGGTACGTGCTTCATCAATTAAAATACTATCAATTTCATCAACTATAGCATAGTTTAGTTCTCTTTGTACTAATTGTTCTTTGTAAATAACCATATTATCTCTTAAATAATCAAATCCGAACTCGTTATTAGTACCATAAGTAACATCACAGTTATATGCTTTTCTTTTATCATCTGGCTCCATTCCTGCAATTACTAAACCAACTGTTAGTCCTAAAAATTTGTAGATTTTTCCCATCCACTCGCTATCTCTTTTTGCTAAATAGTCGTTAACAGTAATAACATGAACGCCTTTACCTGTTAGGGCATTTAAATATACTGGAAGTGTTGCAACTAAGGTTTTACCTTCACCTGTTTTCATTTCGGCAATTCTACCTTGGTGTAAAACAATACCACCTATTAACTGAACATCAAAATGTCTCATTCCTAATACTCTTTTAGAAGCCTCTCTAACTACTGCAAATGCCTCTGGCAAAATATCTTCTAGAGTTTTTCCTTGTCCTAGCTGTTTTTTAAATTCATCAGTTTTGGCTCTAAGCTCACTATCTGATAATTTTTGCATTTCTGGCTCTAAACTATTTATTTTTTCAATAGTTGGCTTCATTCTTTTTATTTCTTTTTCACTATATGATTTGAATAATCCCATTGCCTTATATTTCCTTTCTAAAATACAAATAAATATATCTTCTATACTATATCACTTTTGCCCTTAAATCGCAAGAAAAATATATGAATTTTCAAAATATATATGAATATATAGTGCTATTTTATCATACATTTTAATAACTTATAAAAATTAAGGTGGTAGTATTTATGTTTATTTATAATTTTAAGGTAGATGGAAACAAATTAGGAAAAATACTTTTAGGCATTCTTTTTGCTTGTATAG
>CANQRY010000038.1 GCA_947626335.1 uncultured Clostridia bacterium
GTCATTACAATTTTTGTGTCATATAAAATTTTAACTGGAAATAAGGAATTTAAAACTGAAGATGTAATTAATCCTAAAGAAACTTATGAAATAACGCCTACTAATTATACAAATGTTTTGAAAACTGTTCATGATAATTTAGATACCTATTTAGAGCAAAAAATTAAATTTTCAGGTTTTGTGTATAGAGTATATGATTTTAATAAAGATCAATTTGTGCTTGGTAGAAACATGATTATTTCTTCTGATTTTCAAACTGTTGTAGTAGGCTTTTTATGTAGTCATGATGATGCAATAAGTTTTGAAGATAATGCTTGGGTAGAAATTGAAGGTAAAATTACTAAAGGAGATTATCATGGAGAAATTCCAATTATAAAGGTTGAAAAAATTAAAAGAATTGAAAAACCAAATGATGAGTATGTATACCCACCAGATGATGCATTTGTAGAAACTTCAACTATTTTATAGTTTAAGTTTCTTTAAATGTTACTAAATCATAACTATCTTTATAAATTCTTATAGTGTTTTCATCTATTGCTCCTATCTTAAATAAAATTTGTGAATTTAAAATTTTATAAATAACGTCTGTTTTTATAATACTATCTACCTTAAGACCATTTTTTTCACTTTTAGGTAATAGTATATTTCCTTCATAATTTGCTTTTTCAATTTTAGAAGATATAAGCATTGCTATATTCTCAATTGGAATTGCCATATTGTTTTTATCTATTATAACAAATAAATGATTATTACCTTTTTCTTTTGTAGAATATTCAAAGTTTTTTACAAAAACAATATCACCAATTTCATAATAACTATAAAATTCTTTTGGCTCACTTATAACATTTTCTATTTTTCCTTTGTGCCATTCTTCCTCTACTGGATATTCTTCAAATGCTTCTGATACATTTTTTATTTTTCCAGATTTATAAGCACGTTTCACAAAATCACTTGTCTTATTTTTCAATTTAATCACCTCTACGCTAATAATAACACATAGGGTAAATTTACTCAATAAATTTCGTATGACAAATTTCGACAAATGGATGAAAACGCGTTTATATTAAAAGCTCATCTTTCAAATATAGATTTTACTACTCCCTTATCAATAAACGTAGCAAAAATATTTTTTAGAATAATTAAAATTATTGGTCCTATAAACATTCCTAATATTCCTATGAATTTGTAACCTGTATACATTGCAGCTAGTGTAAAAATAGGATGAATTCCAATATTTCCGAGCTACTATTCTAGGCTCTAAAAATTGCCTTACTACTGACATAATTAGCCATAGCACAAGTATTGCTACTCCAAGCTTTATATCTCCTGAAAATGCACTTATTATAGCCCATGGAATCATAAATGTTCCGGAGCCAAATATAGGAAGTAAATCAATAAATCCAATAATAAATGCCATTAAAAGTGGGTATTCAATGTTAAATTTAGCAAAATGTAAAATATATAAGCCTATTAAACAAATAATAAATGAAATAAATACTAAGGTAAATTCTGCTTTTAAATAACCTCCTAAAGTTTTTACAATTTCTCTTAAATGTATTCCTATTTTTTTTACCCATAATTTTGGAAGATGGTGCTCTAGCTGGTCTATCATATATACTTTATCCACACAAATAAAGTATAGTGCAAGAATTGTAATTACTACATATATGCCAATTGTTGGTATTGATGTTAAAAAATTTATTGCACCAGTTAGAGCATTTTTTGCCCATTCTACTAAAGTTTGTAAAAAGTCCATAGCTGAATTTTGAATTGTTATCATTATATTATCTGGAATTTCAAACTTTGAAAAATCAATTTTAGAAAGCAAATTTTGTACTATTTGATATCCTTTTTCAAAATAAATATTTAAGCTAGATAAAAGGTCAGATGCTTCTGATACAAGCGTAATTCCTACCCAAATAAGTAAACCCACTATAAGAATAATTGCTGTTACAAATACTATTATAGAACTTGTTTTTCTTCTTAACTTAGTTTTTCTCATTATAAAGCGAATACATGGTTCTAGTAATAACGAAATTATAAATGCTATTAAAAATGGAATATAAAATACAGCAAGTTTAAACCCTAAGTAAACCCCTAATACTGATATTGCAAGTATTATAATGTTTTTTACTACCCTTCCCCAATAATTCATGTCAATAATCATTATTTAATTTTTTCTCCTTACTTTTATGTATATTTAAAAATATGCTAATTCCTCTTGAATAATGAAAATAATCAAGAGGAATCTTAAAGTTTTAATTAAAAAGGTAACTATTCGGCATTTTTATCGTTGCATCCACAAATATTATTTAATGTACAATTTACTTCTTCTTCATCTATTTGCTCATTTGTACATAAATCTCCCAATGTTAAAATACCAACAACTTTGTTGTTATCTATTATTGGAATTCTTTTTACTTGATTTTCAGACATTAAATCTTCTGCATCTGTTACATCTGAGTCAGATGAACAAGAACATACATTACAAGTCATTATTTCACTTACAGGAGTTGTGTTTACATCCTTATTGCAAGCTACTGCTCTTAAAATAATATCACGGTCTGTAACTAAACCAACTAAATTTTGTGAATTATCACATATAGGAACGCATCCAATATGTTTATTTGACATAAGAGTAGCACACTCTTTCACTGTTTTATCAGGTGTCATGCACCATACTTCATTACACATACAATCTTTTATTTTCATAAATATTGCCTACCTTTCTAATTTCAAAATTTAATATTTTACTTTTAAATAATGTAAAATATTTTCAATATTATTTTTAACAAAAATTAAAAAAGATATGCATGTATTTTTTGCATATCTTTTTAAAATTTTTTTAAAGTTTAAATATCTCTTGGGTATGGCGGTCTTGGAGGCATTCCTCCAGGTCCTCCTGGATAAGGTAGATAGTTTGGCCTTGGTGGTCTTGAAGGTTCTCTATTTTCACTTAATAGTTGCTTTAAAATTAAAATTTTAATTAAATCTCTTAAAGTATTATTATTTTTTCTTGTTTCTGTTTGATTCCTTATATCTCGTTCATTTCTTGATTCATCTAGTCTTGGAGTCCTTTCGTTTTGCCTTATTTCAGTTCTTCTATAATTTAATGGATTTTGCGAATTTGTATCTTCTTTTTTGGTTTCTACCCTAACATTTACAACTGTATCTGCACCTTCAACTACATTATATATTTCATCTGTCATTTTTTCTAATAGTTCCCTTGTTATTGGTCTATTATTTGCACTACATATCTTAATAACCATTGGCTGAATTAAATGATAAATTTTTGGATATAACTCATTTATATCTTCTAAATTATTATCATTTCTAAAATATGTATCATTATATTGCCCATTTAATTCATAATTATAATTTTCGTAAATATTTGGGTTGTATGGTGAGTAACCTAATACTTGACGCATATAATCTTCATAACTTTGATAATCCATTATTGTACCTCCTTTTTTGCTATTGTATGCATTAATGTTATATTTTGTGAATGTCCTAACTAAAAAACGTAATGATTATTTTTCATTACGTTTTTTGCTGTATTATAAAGTTACAATTCCATTATATTTCATTTACTAATTTTTTAAATTGATTTCCTCTGTCTTCAAAATTTTTAAATAAATCAAAACTTGCGCTTGCAGGTGAAAATAAAACTATTTCATTTGGTCTTGCCACTTCTTTTGCTTTTTCAACCGTTTCTTTTAAAGTTAAGCAATGGTATATTGGCATTTTTTTATTTTGAGCTTCTAGCTCTTTTTTTACTGCTTCTTCTATTTTAGGAGCTGTAGCACCCATTAAAATTAGTGAACTTACATTTTCAATAATAGGTTTTGCAATTGGAGTATAATCTAAATGTTTATCATAACCTCCTGCAATTAATACAATTTTTTCATCAAATGCATTTAAGCCAGCAATAGTTCTTGTAGGTGATGTACCAATAGAATCATTATACCATTTTACACCGTCTATTTCTCTTACAAATTCAATTCTATGCTCAACACCTTTAAACTTTTTAATTGCTTCTATTTGAACTTCAGGCTCTACTAAACTAGAAGTTGCTGCAATAGCTGTACAAATATTTTCGTAGTTATGCATTCCTCTTAAATGAACGTCTTTTACATTTATAACATGTCTTCTTACATTATCTTCGCATATTTTTATAATTCCATTATCATAAATAACGCCATTTTCTAATTTTTCTGCTTTGCTAAAATATATAACTTTTCCATTTGCTTCTTTTTTCATGTTTTTTGTAATTTCGTTATCATAGTTTAAAACTAAAATATCGTTTTCATTTTGATATTTGAAAATATTTTTCTTTGAATCTATATATTCTTCATATGATTTATGAATATCTAAATGGTTTGGAGATATATTAGTAATAACACTTATATGTGGACTAATTTGCATATCCATTAATTGAAAACTACTAAGTTCTAATACTATCATATCATCTGGCGTCATTTCTTTTACTTTTGTAAAAAGTGGTATTCCTAAATTTCCGCCTAAGTATGTATTATAGCCTTTTTCTTTTAAAATTTGATAAATTAAATTTGTTGTAGTTGTTTTTCCGTCACTTCCAGTTATTCCAATTACAGTTCCTGGACAAGTTTTCATTAGCATTTCTATTTCAGATGTGACTATAGCGCCTCTTTCCGTTTCTGCTAGTAGTTGTGGCGTATCTGGTCTACAGCTAGGAGAGCGAAATATCATATCAAATCCTTTTAAGTTATTTAAAAAGTCTTTTCCTGAATATAAAGTGAAGCTATATTTTTCAATTTTTAATAAAAGTTCTTTATCAAATGCATCTTTTTCTTTTTTGTCAAAAATGCTTACAGTAGCACCTTTTTGGTATAAATAATCTAATAGCGGAATATTACTTACTCCTAGCCCTATTATTGCAACTTTTTTTCCTTTTATGTATGTTTCAAATTCTTTTAACTTTTCATTTACAAAACCCATTAGCTATCTCCTTTTATAATTTTATATATTTAAATACTTCATAACTTACTTACCTTTCTTCTTTACTACCACTAAAACTATTCCATTGTTTTTTTCTTGCTATAGGATTCATTTTAGTTGCTTTTGCAACTTGTATGGCTTGAGATAATATTTTCTTTTGACTATCTGTAATGCCATCTAATTTTGAAGCCTGTTTTAATAATTGCACAGCATTTGATGCTAAATTCCAATGAGTATACGCTTCTGCTAATAACATTTTTTGTTCAAATGGTGTTAGTTTTGATATTTTTTCTTCATATTCTGATAAATTATCTAATGTAATTTTTCCATCATAAATGTCTTTTCTAAAAGCATTTATGCTTTCGCTTCTTATTGTATTTTGCTTGCTCTCTTCTTTTTTTGAGTCGGCTTTTCTCTTTATACCATTATTTTGCTGAGGTTTAGATTGTGGATCTACCTTTTTCCCTTGATTTGTATATATTTTAGTTAATTGAGATCTCACAAGTAAATCGTTAGGATTTATTTCTAATATTTCGCTTGCTAATCTTTCTACTTCACTCAATTTTCCTTGATTTGCATATATTGTAATTAATTGAGATCTTGCTTGCACATCTTTAGGTTTTATTTCTAATATTTCGTTTGCTAATCTTTCTGCTTCATCCAGTTTTTCTTGTCTTTGATATATTATAATTAATTGAGATTTTGCTTGCACATTTTTAGGTTCTATTTTTAATATTTCGCTTGCTAATCTTTCTACTTCATCCCATTTTTGTTGATTTTTGTATATTATAATTAATTGAGCTCTCGTAACCAAGTCGTCAGGTTTTTTCTCTAATATTTCTTTTGCTAATTTTTCTAGTTTATCCCATTTTCCTTGTTTTCTATATATTGTAAGCAATTGATATCTTGCAGCTAAATTTTCAGAATCTACTCCTAAGATTTCATTTGCTAATTTTTCTGCTTCATCCCATTTCCCTTGTTTTCTATATATTGTAATTAATTGACCTTTTGCAGGTAAACTATCAGGATCTATTTCTAATATTTCATTTGCTAGTCTTTCTACCTCGTTCCATTTTCCTTGTTTTTTATATATTGTAATTAATTGACTTCTTGCTGGTAAATCGTCAGAATCTATTCCTAAAATTTCATTTGCTAGTCTTTCTACCTCGTTCCATTTTCCTTGTTTTTTATATATTGTAATTAATTGACTTCTTGCTGATAAATCGTCATGATTTATTTCTAATATTTCTTTTGCTAACTTTTCTGCTTCTCCTAATTTTCCTTGTTCTATAAGGCTTTTTACTTGCTTATTTTTCTCTTTTATAGTTTCAAAAAGCTTTTTCCATCTATATAAAGTGGATTTTGAAACATTAGATTGCAATCTAATGTTTGATATACTTTCTCCTTTTTTAAATAATTTTAATATTTTATTTTTTTCAGCTAATGAGTACATATCTTTCTCCTTTTTTATTTTGATTATTATATCATAGTTTTTTAAAATTTTTGAATATTTTTCATTGCTAAATGGGGATTTTTGCTTTTTGATTTTAATTATAAACTTATAATTTTATATATTTTAATACTTCATTTGCACTGTCTTTAGCAGTTTTGCAATTTGTAACATCTACTAATATAGTGTTATCATACTTTTTGTAAAACCCTGATTTTTCTTGAAGTTCATCTCTTTTTATTATGTTTTGTTTTACTTCTTCTTCTGAAACACTTCCGTTTATATTGTATGCATTTTCTTTTAATACGTTCCTCTAGTGATGCTGTAACTAAAAAGTGATAATCTAAATTTGGATATATTTTCATTAAATCTCTTCCAGATACTATTATATTAAATTTGGCTTTAAATTTTTCTATAATGCTTCTTCCAAATAAGTAAAAACTACTATTATCTGCTACATTGCTAACTTCAGAAACAGCTAAAGATGATTTGGCATTTTGCAAACTTTCTTCATCAATTTTTTTTCCATCTATATAAATTGCAGTATCTCTATTTTCAACTGCAATTGTAACTTTTAGTTTTTCCATGATTTCTTTAATATCTGCATGATTTACATTTTGTTTTAATTTTTCTAAATCTATTCCAGATGACATTAAAGCAAATACTATTGCTCTATATAAATTTCCACCTTGAAGCAATATGCTATTTGGTATTTTGTTTAGTAATTCTTTACAAATAGCAGTTTTTCCAGCACCAACTAATCCTTCTATTCCTACTACTATATTACTCATAACTTATTTTACCTTTCTTCTTTACTGCCACTAAAACTATTCCATTGTTTTTTTCTTGCTATAGGATTCATTTTAGTTGCTTTTGCCACTTGTATAGCTTGAGATAGTATTTTTCTTTGACTATCTGTAATACCATCTAATTTTGAAGCCTGTTTTAATAATTGCACAGCATTTGATGCTAAATTCCAATGAGTATACGCTTCTGCTAATAACATTTTTTGTTCAAATGGTGTTAGTTTTGATATTTTTTCTTCATATTCTGATAAATTATCTAATGTAATTTTTCCATCATAAATGTCTTTTCTAAAAGCATTTATGCTTTCGTTTCTTGTTGTATTTTGCTTGTTCTCTTCTTTTTTTGCATCGGCTTTTCTCTTTATACCTTTATCTTGCTGAGGTTTAGATTGTAAATCTACCCTTTGACCTAGTAACTTTAATTTTCTTTTTACCTTTCTTGATTCTCTGCTTATTTTTATAACTTCATCTAATTTTCCTTGATTTACATATGTTGTAATTAATTGATATCTGGCAGGCAAATCATTAGGATTTATTTCTAATATTTCGTTTGCTAATCTTTCTACTTCATCCCATTTTCCTTGTTTTTTGTATATTGCAATTAATTGGCTTCTTGTATGTAAACTATCTGGATTTATTTCTAATATTTCATTTGCTAATCTTTCTACTTCATCCAATTTTCTTTGTTTTCTATATATTGTAATTAATTGACTTCTTGCTGGTAAATCATCTGGCTTTAATTGTAATATTTCTTTTGCTAATTTTTCTACTTCATCCCATTTTCCTTGATTTACATATGTTGTAATTAATTGATATCTGGCAGGCAAATCATTAGAATTTATTTCTAATATTTCGTTTGCTAATCTTTCTATTTCATCCCATTTTCCTTGTTTTCTATATATTGTAATTAATTGACTTCTTGCTGATAAATCATCTGGCTTTAATTGTAATATTTCTTTTGCTAATTTTTCTGCATCATCCAATTTTCCTTGATTTTTGTATATTGTAATTGTAATTAATTGAAATCTTGCTAATAAATTATCTGGCTCTAATTGTAATATTTCTTTTGCTAATTTTTCTACTTCATCCCATTTTCCTTGTTTTTTATATATTGTAATTAATTGATATCTTGTAGGTAAACTGTCAGAATCTATTTCTAATATTTCCTTTGCTAATTTCTCTGCTTCTTCTAATTTTCCTTGTTCTATAAGGATTTTTACTTGCTTATTTTTCTCTTTTACAGTTTCAAAAAGCTTTTTCCATCTATATAAAGTGGATTTTGAAACATTAGATTGCAAGCTAATGCTTGATACACTTTCTCCTTTTTTAAATAATTTTAGTATTTTATTTTTTTCAGCCAATGAGTACATATCTTTCTCCTTTTTTTTATTTTGATTATTATATCATACTTTTTTGTTTTTTTGAATATTTTTTGATTTTTGGTTCACAATAATAATGTAAATAAGAAATGGAGGTGGCATTTATGTCAGAAAATCAAAATAAACAAAACAATAACAACAAAAATAACAACAATAGCAATAACAACAATAATAACAAAAATGAAAGAAGTAATAACAACAATAACTGCAAATAGGTGAATTTTTTTATTTATAAGAGATGCAGGGCTAAATGGGCATTTTTGTTTTTTGATTTAAATTATCAATAGAGAATTGAATTTTACTTTATTCCCTTTCTTTTTTGTTTTTTCTTTACTATGTTTTTCTTTTTTAAAATGCCCATTTAGCCTTGCATCTCTTGTCTTTTAAAAAAAGCAACTACTATTATAATAAATAGATAATTGCTTTTTATACTTTATATTTTTTCCAAATATTTTTTTAAAAATTTTCCTGTATAACTTTGTTCATTTTTTATAATTTGTTCAGGAGAGCCAACTGCTATAACTTGACCACCTTTTTCTCCTCCTTCAGGTCCTAAGTCTATAATATAATCTGCTGTTTTTATTAAATCTAAATTATGTTCAATAACAATAATACTATTTCCCGTATCTACCAGTCTTTGCAAAATATCAACTAATTTATGAACATCTGCAATATGAAGTCCTGTTGTTGGTTCATCTAAAATATATAGTGTTTTACCTGTTGCTTTTTTAGAAAGCTCTGTTGCTAGTTTTACACGTTGTGCTTCACCACCAGATAATGTTGTAGAAGGTTGTCCAAGTTTAATATAGCCAAGTCCTACATCATATAATGTTTGAATTTTATTTTTTATTCTAGGTAAATTTTTAAAAAAGTCTAATGATTCTTCAACTGTCATATCTAGAACATCTGATATTGTTTTTCCTTTATATTTTACTTCTAAAGTTTCTCTGTTATATCTTTTGCCTTTGCATACTTCACAAGGCACATAAATATCTGGCAAGAAATGCATTTCTATTTTAAGAACGCCATCACCAGAACATGCCTCACACCTACCACCTGGCACATTAAAGCTAAATCTTCCTTTATCATAGCCACGCATTTTTGCTTCTTCTGTTGAAGCAAATATATCACGTATCATATCAAACACACCAGTATAAGTAGCAGGATTAGAACGTGGGGTTCTACCTATTGGAGATTGATCTATATTTATAATTTTATCTATATTTTCTATTCCTTTTACTTCTTTGCATTTTCCTGGTTTTTCATTTGAGCCATATAACTCTTTAGCAACTGTTCTATATAGTATTTCATTTACTAAAGTACTTTTTCCTGAACCAGAAACACCTGTAACACATATAAATTGACCCAATGGAAATTTAACATTAACATTTTTTAAATTATGCTCTGTAGCACCTTTTACCTCTATTGATTTTCCATTTGATTTTCTACGTTTTTTAGGAACAGCTATTTGTTTTTTACCACTTAAGTATTGACCTGTAATTGATTCTGGTACTTGCTTAATTTCTTCTGCAGTTCCCTGTGCAATAACTTTTCCGCCATGAACGCCAGGGCCTGGGCCAATATCTATAATTTGGTCTGCTGCATACATTGTGTCTTCATCATGTTCTACTACCAAAACACTGTTTCCTAAATCTCTTAATTTTTTTAAAGTTGCAAGTAACTTATCATTATCTCTTTGATGAAGTCCAATGCTTGGTTCATCTAGTATATATAGTACTCCTGTTAAACCTGAACCTATTTGAGTAGCTAAGCGTATACGCTGTGCTTCTCCTCCTGATAAGCTTCCTGCACTTCTCGATAATGTTAAATAATCTAACCCAACATCTATTAAAAATTGCAACCTTTTATTTAATTCTTTTAAAATTTGGTCTGCAATCATTGCTTTTTGTTTATCTAGCTCTAAAGAATTTAAAAAGTCTTTAATTTTGTCTATTGACATATCTGTTAGTTCATTTATGTTTTTGCCACCAACTTTAACAGATAAACTTTCTTTTTTAAGTCTTGCACCATGGCATGTTTGACAAGCACTTTCGCTCATATACATTTCATAAAAATCTCTCATGCCTTGTGATTTTGTTTCGTTATATCTTCTATCTAATGTAGGAAGCACTCCTTCAAATGGTGTACTAAATCTTCTTGTACCAGCATATGAAGTATATTCAAAGTCTATTACTTCATCTCCTGTACCATATAATATTTTTTCTAAAAACCATCTTGGAAGTTTTTTAATAGGTTGTTTTATATCTACACCATAGTGTTTTGCAATGCTTTCAAAATACATTTTAGCCATTGTTTCATTTTTCTTCATAGTGCTAGCACCAAAAGCTTTAACACCATCATAAAGTGTTTTATTTTTGTCTGGAATAATTAGGTCTTCATCCATTTTCATTAAATAACCAATACCTGTACAGGTTGGACAAGCTCCAAATGGGTTATTAAATGAAAACATTCTAGGTGTTAATTCTTCTATGCTAATTCCACAGTCTGGACAAGCATAATTTTGACTATATAATATTTCTTTATCTCCAGGAATATCTATTGTTACAAGATTATTTGCATATTTTAATGCAATTTCAATAGACTCTGTAAGTCTTGTTCTAATATCCTGTTTTATAACTAATCTATCTACTATTAAATCTATATTGTGCTTTTTCTTTCTATCTAAGTTAATATCATCTGTTAATTCATAAGTATTTCCATCTACTCTTACACGAACAAAACCTTCTTTTTGAAAGTCTTGTAAAACTTTAGTATATTCACCTTTTCTTCCACGGACAACAGGTGCTAAAACTTGTATTTTAGTACCTTCTACTAAATTCATAACATTATCTACAATTTGATCTATTGTTTGTTTTTCTATTTTTTTACCGCAATTAGGGCAATATGGTGTACCTATACGTGCATATAGTAAACGAATATAGTCATAAATTTCTGTAACTGTTCCTACAGTAGAACGTGGATTACGTGAAGTAGTTTTTTGATCTATTGAAATGGCTGGAGATAGCCCTTCTATTGATTCTACTTCTGGTTTTTCCATTAATCCTAAAAATTGCCTTGCATAAGAAGATAGGCTTTCTACATATCTTCTTTGTCCTTCTGCATATAATGTATCAAATGCAAGAGAAGATTTACCAGAACCAGAAAGCCCAGTAATTACTACTAATTTATCTCTTGGAATTTCTAAATTTATATCTTTTAAATTATGTTCTTTTGCTCCTTTAATAACAATACTATTTTGCATAAAGTTTAATATTCCCCCTATTTAAACAATAACATTATTATAAAACGTTAGTTTGTAAAAGTCAAGAGGAAATTTTTCATTAAAAAAGAACCTCTTTTTAATATATTTGTAACTTTAGGTTAAATATAGCATTTTCACTTTTCATCGTGAATTTTATCTAATTTAGTACTATGCTTTATTTTTATTTATACTCAAAAAATGCGAAGAAACTTTTGATTCTTCGCATTTTGCTTGTTTATTTTCCTACATCTACTACATATATACTTACTGGTTTATATTTAAGTTCTCCATTTTCATCTAAATATGGAAAGTCAACCATTTCTGTATTTGTTGCCTTAGATGGATATTGTGATATATATTGTTGTATATTCTTTAAAGGTTCTACATTATTTGCTCCAAATGAACCTTTTGTAATTTGCATTATAGGAATTCCTTCAGATTGCAAACTAATCGCTGTATCACCCTTTGAGCTATAAATTCCGCTCATTTGTTGTGATTATAAGGTTTCCTGATCCTCCCATTTGAATTCCAGCAGGATTTCTTTCCTCTGCACCAAATGCTCCAAAAACCTTGGCATTTTCTTCTATTTTCCATGTGCCATTATTTATTCCCTCTATTCCTGTCCATCCATAAAGACCAGATGTTACAATTGTTGAACCTTTTATTGTTAAGTCCCCCAAAGCCTTCCAGTTTATGGCACATACTTTGGCGTTTTTATTTGTTTCTTCTGTTCCATTTGCTATTATTGATTTTCCATCTATTGTTAAGCTACAATTCTTTCCTTCCTGCGCATAAATTGCATTTTTATCATTTCTCTTTGCAAAAACTATTGAATTATTTATTGTCATGTTTCCACTACTTTGATATTCTATTCCATTATTATTATTTGAAGTCACTATTGTATCATTTAGTGTTATGTTTGCATTTCCCTGAATAAGCATTCCCGCACAATACGTTGAATTTGTAGTTACTTTTGTATTATTTAATTTTAAACTTCCATTTGTTACTGTATCATAAATTTTTATTCCTGCATTTAGTTCTGCTGTTATACTTCCTCCGTTTACTATTACTGGTCCGTTTCCTTTAATTTCCAAATAGGAACCCGTTCCCTTTCCTATCATTGTTGCGTTGTTTATTTCTACTTCTGCTTCTCTATTACCAATTCCTGCCATACTTTCTATTACTACTCCTGCATTTATTGTTAATTTTCCTGTACTACCATATGAAATTGCATTATTATTATCTCCCGGTCCTTCCGCTACATTTGATATTTTTGTGTTTCCACTTATTGTTAATGTTCCTGTTTGACCTAGTGAATTACTTAATATAGCATTCTTACCTTGAACTTTTGTAAATATTTGTGCATTATCTATTGTTGTTGCTCCATTTCCGGCTAAATTAATTGCACTTCTTAATGTACTTGTTATATATCCTCCATTTATGTCTAAATTTCCATTAGATCCTGATTTCATAAAAATTGTATGACTTCCGCCAGATAATGTTGGTGAATCATTTATTACTATATTTCCACCAAATCCTGCAAATAATCTTACATCATTTGCACATTCTATCTTTCCATTTCCTTTTATTATTAATGTTCCATTTGTTATTTCAAATACGTTTGCAGTATTATCATTACTTGTTCCTTCTATTTTAACAGTTTTTCCATTTGTATTTATC
>CANQRY010000039.1 GCA_947626335.1 uncultured Clostridia bacterium
CCTAATACTAAATACTATACTCATGAAGAAATGATGCAAATGGCAAGGAGGATAATAGATGGCAAATAATAAATATATTATAAAGTATTCTTCAACCTATATAAATCAGTTTAATAGTATTTTAAAATACCTTGTAGATAATTTAAAGAATAAAATCGCAGCAGAAAACTTCTATAATGAAGTAATTAAAGAAATAGAAAAAAGAAGTAATAATCCAGAAAGCTATGAAAAATATATTTCAAATAGAAAAAGAAAAAATACATATTATAAAATTCGTGTAAAAAATTATATGATTTTTTATATAGTAAAAGAAAATATTATGGAAGTCAGAAGAATTTTATATTCAAGAAGGAATTTTGATAAGTTAATCTGAAAATATAAGTATAAATTAAAAAAATTAAATCTTTAAATTTCAATTCAAATGTGTTGTTAAAATTACCCTGGCACCTCCTTGGTGTCCCCCCTCTCCTGTTGGATTATATAAAGTAACTAGTATTACCACCTGTGGGTCTGATATTGGTGCTACTCCCATAAATGAAGTAACATACTTATTTGTGTTTACACCATCTTCTGAAGTTCCTGTTTTTCCACCTACTCTGTAACCTTTTACCCCAGCATTTTTTCCAGTTCCTTCTGCTACAACTGATTCCATCATACTTAAAATTTCTTTGCTATGTTCTTCTGAAATAACTCTGTCTCCAAGTTTTACAGGAATATCTGTTATTTCTCCTGTTTTACTATTTATAATTTGCTTAATTACTCTAGGAGTAATTTTTATTCCTCCATTTGCTATTGTACTAACTGCCGTAACTAGCTGTATTGGCGTTATTTCAAATCTTTGGCCAAATGAAATTGTAGCAAGTTCTACTGGTCCTACTTTTTCTTCTTTTAAGAAAATACTACTTGCTTCGCCTGGAAGATCTATTCCTGTTTTTCCTAGTAGTCCGAATTTATTTAGATATTTGTAATATGTATTTACCCCTAGTTTTTGTCCTAGTCCTATAAATACTGGATTACATGAATTCATGAGTGCTTGCCTTAAAGATTCTGGCCCATGTGGTCTATAATATCTCCAGCATTTAATTCTAACTCCTGCAACTTCAATGCCTCCTGTGCAACAAAATTCTCCTTCTTTATCTGGTGTAGTAATTCCTTCTTCAAGTGCTGCTGAAGTAGTAATAAGCTTAAAAGTAGAGCCAGGTTCATAAGTATCTGCTACTGCTTTATTTCTCCAAAGAGCAATCATTGCCTTATTTTTTTCTGTTTGTGACATTGAATCCCATTTTTCTTTTAATTCATCTATGTTTGCTTCAAATGGTTCATTTAAATTATAGTTTGGATACCCTGCCATAGCTAATATATCACCAGTTTTTGGATTCATTATAATAATATTTCCACCATCTGTACATTTATTATCAATACAAGCTTCTTTTAAATATTTTTCTGCAATTCCTTGAATAGTACTATCTATTGTTAAAACCAAATCATCTCCATCTATTGCAGGTACATAATTTTCATTACTATTTTCAATATCACCTCCTCTTGCATCTGTTAATTTTTCTATTTTCCCTGGTACACCTTTTAAAGTATCATCATACATTGCTTCTATTCCTTCTAGTCCTTGATTGTCAGAACCAGAAAACCCTATTATTTGTGATGCTAAATTATTATATGGGTAATATCTTTTAGTATCTTCATCTATATTTATTCCATTTGTAATGCCATTTTCTTTCATCCAAATTCTTAATTTGTCTGTTTTTTCCTTATCTACCCTTTTTGTTATAGTTTCAATAGAACTATATTTACTTACTTTTTTAAGCATTGTTTCATAATCTAAACCAAAAATATCGCTAAATGCTTTCGCTACTTTTTCTTTATTTTCTTTTGATATATTTACGGGATTTACTGTAACTGTTTCTACTGTACTACTAACTGCCAAAATGTTTTTGCCTGTAGCGTCATAAATAGTTCCTCTTCTTGGGCTTATATTTCTATCTAATGTTTGTTGTACATATGCCATTGATTGAAGCTCTGAGCCACTTACAAACTGAATCCATGCTATTCTAAATATTAGGCAAATTAAAGCTAGCCAAAGTATAGCAATTTCATTTCTCATTCTCTTTTTTCTAGATACATCACTTTGTTTTTCTTCTAATTTTATTTTTTTATTTTTTAATTCTTTTTTAAATTTTTTCTTTTTTTCTTTTTCAAAAAATTTTTGCTCTTTTTTTATATTAGGCTTTTCTTCTTTTTTTTCTTTTTTAAATTTTAAAAATTGTTTTTTATTTATAATTTGTCTAAAGTTTTTTTTTGAATTTCGCATCAAATTTTCTCCTTTATTTTCAATGATTTATTTTTATTTTATTCTAATTAATATAAAAAAATACTAAAAAAACAATTTGAATAAAATACAAATTTTTCGACATAATAATTAATAAAGTACTATAAAACGAATAATTTTATGGTGTTTAATTTTTTTGAAAGGAAAGGTATTTTTATTATGAAAAATTTTAAAATTGCAATCGTTTTTATAATTGCTTTATTTGCAGCAATTATTCTAACACCTAATCTTTCTTTTGCTGCAACACATGATGCTGCAACAGAAGATACTTTAAGAACTGCTGTTTCAGAAGCAGTAAGTGGTGATACCATTAACTTAAAAGCAAACATAGCTTTAACTTCTAATATTGGTATAACAGACAAAAATCTTACAATTAATGGTAATGGATTTACAATATCTGCTGCTGAAGGATTTCAAGTTGTAAATTCAGACGGAAGTTTAATTACAGCAGGTGCTAATTCTAGAGTTACTTTAAAAAACGTTAATTTAGCAAATGCCGTAAAATATGGTGCACAAGCATATAACGGTGGTTATCTTGTATTAGACGGAGTAACAATTTCAGGTTGTAAATTTGGTGGTGTATTAGTAAATGCTGGTACTCTTGAAATTGTTGATTTAACACTATATAGAAATGGTGGAGACAATAACAATGGTATAGAACTTGCAAAAGGTCTTGGTATTGACACAGGTGATAATCAGCCTACAATTCGTATGAATGGTAAATTAACTTCTACTGAAGATGAAAATGTTATTTATGTTGCTGTAAATGATAATCTTACTGGATTTGAAGTAGAAAACACTGAAGATTCTGAATACAAATTATATATAAATGATGGAAAAGTTGTAGTAGCAGATGAAGAAAATAATATTTTATATGAAAGTAACAAAAAAGAAGGTGTAACAGTTGAAGGTGAAACTTTCACTCCAAATCACACAGTAACAGTTTATTTAAATAAGAAAACTGTAAAAATATCAGTAAAAGAAGGAACTAAATTAACTAAAAAACAAGTAGAAGACAAAATTGATTTAAAAGCTTTAGGTTTAGATAAATACAAAATAGAAGGATTTTATTCAGATGAAAGCTACAAAACAGCATTTAAATTTGATGAAACAGTTACTAAAGACGTATTTATTTATGCAAAATTAAAATCTACTGCAAAAGTAGATAATACTCCAAAAACAGGAACTGAAGCTACTTTAGCTATAGCAATTTTAACAGCTACTGCTTCACTTGTTGGTATTTCATATTTAAGAAGAAAGGAATACTAATATTATAAAATATAAAGTTGCTCATATTTAATATTTTTAAGTTTGTGAGCAACTTTATCTTATTAAATTAGTGTATTTGAGATGTATGAAAAATTTTATTAAAACTATAAAACCTTATATATTTTTATACATAATTTTAGCTCTACTCTTTACAATTTCTTCTTTGTATATATTAAAATACTGCTATGATATGTATAATAGTAAATCTGAAAAATATTTGCTTGATAAAATTTCTTATGAAGAACCTGTAGCTTCTGCAAATAACACTTTAGAAGATGGAAGTATTGACTCAGAAAATGATCCTCCTGAAAACGAAAGAATTAAAAAAGTAAAGAAATTACAAGAACAAAATTCTGATATTGTTGGCTGGATTGAAATTGAAGATACAGATATAAGTTACCCAGTTTTACAAGGTGATGATAATGAATATTACTTAGACCATAATTATCAAAAAAAGTATTCTGTTAATGGTTCTATTTTTTTAGATAAAGATTACTCATGGGAGCCTTTAAGTAGTAATTTAATGATATATGGGCATCACACTATGTTTGAAGATTTGCTAAAGTATAAGAAGGAAAGCTTTTATAAAAGTCACCCTACAATTAGATTTACCACAAATACCGAAGATATAAATTATAAAATTATTTCTGTTTTTTATTCTAGAGCATATTATCAATACGAAAAAAATGTGTTTCGCTATTACTTTTTTATAAGTGCTAAAACTAAAGATGAATATGATGATTTTGTTAAAAATGCTAAAAAAGCCTCAATATATAATATAGAAGAGACTGCAAACTTTCGGTGATGGACTTCTTACTCTTTCTACATGTTCATATCATACAGAAAATGGAAGGTTTGTAGTAGTTGCTAAAAAGCCTTAAAAAAATGTAATAAATTTTATTTAATTTATTACATTTTTTAATAATTTATTAAGGCTTTTATGCTATTTAGTAATTTTTCATACCATGGTTCTTCCTGCATAACTACTTGTTCGCTTGCAGGCTCTACATAGTCTTTTTTAGGAAGTGTTACATATATTTTTTGTGCATCACTTATTTTTTGCATTCCTAATTTTTCTTTGGCTAGTTTTTCAATATTAGATAAATTAAGATTATTTTGAATACTAATTTCTAATTGTTTATTTTCTTTTTGAAGTGCACTTAGTTCTGTTTTTAGCTTTTGATTTCTACTAAAACTTTCTGTAATAAGAGAGTTACGATAACTTATAGCAAATAAAATTGAAAAACCTATTAAAATATATAAAAATATTTTTACTTTTTGATTTTTCTTTTTTACATTTGGTTTTGTAGCTTTTTGTTCTTTAGTTTTTAAAGTAGTTGATTTCTTTTTAGGGTAGTATGGTTTCTTTTTTCTTTCATATTCTGGTTTTAACTTTCTAGGGCTGGTTTCATATTGATAACCTACTTGTTTATATGCCATAAGTTTTCACCTCTTTTCCTTTTGTATTTTAAATTTTTTATTCTTCCCCGTGTCTTTCAAAAATTCTTAGTTTTGCACTTTTTGACCTTGAATTTTTTTCCATTTCTTCTTCAGTTGCAATAATTGGTTTTTTATTTATAATTTTGCCTAATGATTTAGCTCCGCAAACGCAATATGGTAAATCTGCAGGGCAAGTACACTTACCTTGCATATCTAGCATTGCATTTTTTACTGCTCTATCTTCTAATGAATGAAAAGTAATAACTGCAAGTCTTCCTTCATGATTTAAGCAGTTTATAGAATCTACAATAGTTTGATATAAAGGTTTTATTTCGTTATTTACTTCTATTCTAATTGCTTGAAAAGTTCTTTTTGCCGGATGTCCATCTTTTTGTTTTGCCTTTGGAATAGAGTTTTCTATAATTTCTACTAATTCTCCTGTAGTTTCTATTTGCTTTTTTCTTCTAGCAGTACATATATTTTTTGCAATTTGTTTGCTAAACTTTTCCTCACCGTATTGCCAAATAATGTTTGCTAAGTCTTCCTCTGAATATGTATTTACTACATCTTTTGCGGTAATTCCATTTGATGCATCCATTCTCATATCTAGGTAGTTATTTCCTAAATAACTAAATCCTCTTTGCTTTTCGTCTAATTGATATGAGGAAACTCCTAAATCTAGTAAAATACCATCTACCTTTGAAATAGAAAGTTCTTGCAAAATTTCTTTTATATTATCATGATTTCCATGTACTAAACTTACATTTTTATAATTTTGAAGTCTTTTTGATGCAGAATTTAACGCTTCTTGATCTTTATCTATACCTATTAATTTACCTTTTTCTGATAATTTTTTAACAATTTCTATACTATGCCCTGCTCCGCCTATTGTTCCATCTACATAAATTCCATTTGGCTTTATATTAAGGGCATTTATACATTCTTGTAATAAAACAGGTTCATGTCTAAACTCCATTAGCTATTTAAACCTTTCTTTATATTATTTTAATAATAGCACAAGCAGTTGGTATATAACTTTATACCAACTGTATGCTAGATTTTATTTTGTTCTTTTGTAATTTTTTATTTCTTTAGTATATTCCCTTTTTTCTTATGTACTAATAGGTTTGGAAACTTAAATTTTCTTTTGTAATTTTTAATTTTCATTAGTTTAAATTAAAAATTTTTCTTTTGGTTTTTTTAAAATTATCTTTTGTAAATTTTTTCTTTTGTTTCTTAAAATTTTATCTTTTGTATTTTGTAATTTTTTCTTTAGTTTAGATTTATATAAACTTTTACAAGTTATATACCAAGCATTGTCATGTTTTCTGCAATTTCATCTGCTGAAATATTTTCGTCACTATTGTAAGATTTCCATTTTTCTTTGTTCCAAATTTCAATTCTAGTTCCTACACCAATTATTACTGCATCTTTTTCTAAATTTGCATAAGCTCTTAGGTTACTAGCAATTAAAAATCTACCTTGTTTATCTATTTCACATTCTATTGCGCCAGATAAGAAAAATCTTACGAAATCTCTGGCATTTTTATTTGTAAGTGGAAGTACTTTAAGTTTTTCTTCGAAGTTTGCCCATTCTGTTTGTGAAAAGCCAAATAAGCATCCATCTAGGCCTTTTGTTACTATGAATTTTTCGCCCATGTCTTCTCTAATTTTTGCAGGCAAAATTAATCTGCCTTTAACGTCAAGAGAATGCTCATATTCACCTATTAACACTTTGTTTCACCTCTTTAATATTTTGTTCCACTTTTCACCACTTTGCTCCACTTCGATTATATTTTAATATAATAAAAAACAAATAGCAAGTGTTTTTTAAAAAAAGTTTAAATTTTTTTAACACTTGCTATTTGTTTTTTCTAAACATTCAAAAATAATATTTTCTAATTTAGTAGTATTAACAATTGATTCTATGCTTGCCTCTAGTATTTGCTTAGGTGCTACCTTTTTCAAATTTAAAATGTATCCATTTTTTAAAGCTAGCTGTCTAATAAATTCTCTTTCTGTTCTGCCATTTCCTTCTCTAAAAGGATGAAGTACATTTAATTCTGATAAATAATATGCTAATTTTTTGGCTAGTTCTTCTTTTGGAAGGCCATCTAAATAATTTTCTTGTTTTAATTTATTTAGTAACTTTTCTAGTTCCGGCTCTATATATTCCCACATTGCAAATCTAAATGCACCTTTTGCAATATTTTCTTCTCTAAATTTACCTGCAAATGGGTATATATCTTCAAATAAATAATGATGAATCTCCAAAAAATGTTTTTTATCAAAATTTCCAGTAATTCCTTTTTGCCTTAAGGCTAAAGATTTTGCGGCTGTTATTTTTGCTTCATATATACTTAAAGTTTTTTCATTTTTTATATTTAAGTTATTTATTAAAACATTGCTATTAGGGTAACAATATTTTGAGTTTCTTGGCTCATAATTTTCTTCCATTTTTATATCCACTCCTTTAGGCACAAATTTGGTTGGAAAAGAATTAAATTTTTCAACTTTATATCACCATTTTTATTTTATAACATAGTATAATTTTATTCAAGATAATTTAAAATTTATATATTTAAAAAGTGATATTCTTAATAAGAATATCACTTAAAAATAAATTGTTTGATTTTTAATAGTTAATTGGCTCATTTTTAATCATTTGAATTAACTCTGGCATTTGAATTTGCTCATTTGCAAACATCTTAAACATTTCTATATCATTTTGTGTTATTTCCATTCCTTCTATCGCTAAATCATTTTGTATATTTTCTATATTAAAATTAAATAATTCTTCATTAAACATATTTTTATTCTCCTTTTTGGATTTAATTTTTAAATCACCACTACTTTTATTATACCACAAAATGCTCAAAAAGTACAGCCTTTTGAGCACTTTTTCGTTTATTTTTATAAAATTAAATTTTAAAATATTGGCTTATTTGTTCTAAATTATCAAACCCCACTTGTCTTAGTACCTCATATGCTACAATTGCAACAGAATTTGATAAATTTAAAGACCTTAAGTGCTCCCTCATCGGTATTCTGATAGTGTTTCCTATATATTTTTGAAGTAAATCTTCTGGCAAACCTTTTGTTTCTTTTCCAAATAAAATATATACTTCTTGCAAATTTTTATAATTTATATCTGAATAGCACTGCTTTCCTTTTGTTGTTGAAAAATACATATTGTTTTCTTCTGGTTTATATTTTTCTAAAAAATCATGCAAGCTTTCATGAATTTCAATTTCAAGTTTATCCCAATAATCAAGTCCTGCTCTTTTTAAATATTTATCTGTTATTTCAAAGCCTAATGGTTTTACTAAATGTAGTTTTGCTCCTATTGCAGCACATGTTCTTGCAATGTTTCCTGTGTTTTGTGGAATTTCTGGTTCTACCATTACAATATTTAATTTCATATTTTTATGCCCCTTTTTAGAATTTAAAAAACTTCTTTTTGTAGGTTATTTACTACAAAAAGAAGTTAATTTTTTTATAATACTTCTCTTAGTTTAACTACTAATCTTTGTTTTCCGTGGTTTGTACAAGTAATAAGTGTAAGTTCTTTTCTTCCGCCTGTTTCTTGACTTGCACAGCTTAAATCTGTTGGCTCTACAACTCTTTTATAATATACTTCATATTTAATTGTTCTTCCTGTAAGATCTGTTAATTCTGCAATGTCTCCATCTTTTAATTTATGTAATTGTCCAAACATTATTCCACTTTGGTAGTAGTGGCCTACTATACAATAGTTTCCAACTTCGTTTGGTTTAGGTCCTTTATATTTATTTATAGAAACATATAGTAACTCTGGTGAAGTTTTTGATAAAACTGGATATACAAGATTTATGGCTGGAATTTTTAAAACAGATTCCGTAGTATATTTTATTCCATCTGATGTTGTATATGTAGCTGTATCTATTCCTAATTCTTTTGCTGTTTCCTCTTTCTTCTTTTCCTCTTCAGTTTTATCTCCTAATATTACTACAATAGGATCATTTTTTTCTTCTGTAGGGCTTACATCTTCTTCGTATTTTAGGCTAGCTAAGATTTCTCTTGATACTTGTTCTGATTTGTTTCTGTCGTATTCTGCATAAATATAATAAGAAAATAGAAGAAATATTGAAAAAACAGACAAAAAGAATTCAATTTTATATATGAATTTTTTTCTCTTAATTTCTGGCGTGACATATAATTTATCGGTTACTAATATTTGATTCACGTTTAAAAATCTTCCTTTCTATTTTTTAAATACCATACATTTATATTATAACATCTTCAGCTAGTTTTTTAAAGGCTTTTTTAAAATTTTTTTAAAACAACTAATTCTTTTAATTTCTCAATATAGGTAGTTTCGTATCTTTTGTAATGTATATTGTTTGGCGTTTGGGTTAAATCTACATTCATATTAGAATATGATTTATTTTTTCTTTCGCTGTGTCTTTCTGTTTTAGTTATACTTGTTTTAGTATGTAAACGTCAAGAAAAAGCAGTCTAAATAATTGATTTTTATGTAAAATTATGATAAAATAACTGTGTTTTCTATATAATTTGCTGAATTATTTGCTCTCTATAATGGAAAACAAATATTATTCAGTTTGATTATAAATTTTATAATAAGGAGGTTTGTTTATAGTTTTATAAAATCATTAATTGAATATCAAAGGTAATTCGAACTGAACAAAAAAGTTACTAACATAAGGAGGAACAACTATGAGACAAGACTGCGTTCTAATTGCTACTTTACCATCACTTAACAATATGGAAAAAGTGCAAAAAGTCTTCAGTAACCCTCATATTGCTGAAGTACGGTTCAACACAGGTGTGCAAACAGCTTACTCGATAGAGGAAACTCTTGATATGCTTAAAAATCTTTCCATAAAGTTTAACAAAAAACTTTGGATTGATATAAAAGGCAGACAATTAAGAGTGACCAAATGGGCAGACCCTCTGTACTCATGTATAGAGATAAGTCATAAAGTTCAAGTTTCATATCCTGCTTTAGTTTATTTTCGAAATGGTGATAGAGTAAATATTACTCACATTAAAGATGGAAATAAGCTATTCGTAGATCCGTTGCCGAGACAAGCTCTGGGTGCTGGACAATCCGTTAACATCCTTGCCAAAGACATTGAAATCGAAGGTTACCTGACAGAAAAAGATAAGTTATATTTAAGAGCCTGTAAAAAAATGGGCTTAAACATGATAATGGCTTCTTTTGTAGAATCATTTGATGATTTGGCACAAATCCTTCAGATTTTGCCTAATGCTCAAATAATATCGAAAATTGAGTCATTAAAAGGAATATCATTTATTGAACAGTACAATGTACCAAATCTGATGGCAGCAAGAGATGATTTGTATCTTCAGTCAGGTCAAAACTATGATATGCTGAAACATTTAAGAGCTATCATTTCAAGAGATAGTGGAGCAATTTGTGCTTCCAAAATCTTTCTATCTCTTGAAAAAAGAGAAACTGTTGATCTTGCAGACTATGCAGACTTGGAACTAATGTATAGCATGGGTTATAGAAAATTCATGTTATGTGACAATGTTTGCAATTATAGTTTTGCAAAAGCAATACAAGCATGGGAGGAATTTATCAATGGATAGTTTTATCTTATGTGGTATGCAGTTTGGAGATGAAGGAAAAGGAACTTTTGTTGATTACTTAGCACATGAACAAAATATTGATTGTGTTGTTCGGTACAATGGAGGCTCTCAAGCATCTCATACTGTAATTACCCCTTCTAAGATTATTCATAAGTTCAGTCAGCTTGGTTCTGGTATGTTTTTGAATAAATGTCATACATACCTAACAGAGAATATGGTGATAAATCTTGATAATCTCATCGTTGAAATGGAAGCATTTTCAGAAAAAACTGGAATTTCAATTCCAGATTTACTGGATAGAATCCATATTCATGAGAATTGTTATGTTGTAACACCATATCATAAGCTGATTAATAAACTTAGAGAATTATCTAAAGGAGAAAAACGCAGAGGAACAGTAGGAACAGGTGTAAGTGAAGTTAGGTATCTACTTGCAGAACCTAAACTATTTCCATACGAACCACCTCTTGGATTGCAAGTAAAGGATATATTTAATCCAAATAGCAATAATCCAATTATTGGTAGGATGGAAACACTTCAGAACTATGTAAACAATTTTTTTAGAGAAAACGAAGATGCTATATGGCAGAATGCTCCTAAAGAAATCAAGGAATCTTTGAGAAAAGAAATTGCATTTTTGCTAGCACCGAAAGCATTTTTAAGTATTGCTTTAGGTTATGTAGCAAAATTCAAACAAGCTACCCGAGATGTTAATTTTAACAAATGCATATATAATGCATACGAGTTGAGCTTAAGAAAGAACTGTCAAAGTGCCATTTTTGAAGGCTCACAAGGGCTTTTGATTGATGGTAATTATGGTATCAAACCCAATACTACTTTTCTTGATACGACTAATCATTTTGCTCTTGATATTTCCTATTATAGGGATAATATCACAAAAATCGGAATCGTTAAAGCATTTACTTCAAGGCATGGATTAGGTGTATTTCCTACTGAAACAACAGATGTCAGTAATAAGATATGTGACAATAATCAAGATGAGTCGTTTTGGAATGGAAAAATTCGATTTGGCTGGTTTGATGCGATACTGTTTA
>CANQRY010000040.1 GCA_947626335.1 uncultured Clostridia bacterium
CCATTTAAAATGTGGCTAGCTCAAATGGGAAAAGAAAGAATTGATGAAGTATTTGACCCTGAAATTGCAATAAAAAGAGCAATTGATTATTATAGAATTCGAGGTTATTCTGATAAATGGATTGAAGCAAGATTAAAAGGAATATTAGATAGAAATAAATTAACTGATATATGGAAAGAAAATGGAATTAAAGAAAACTATGAATTTGCAGTCTTAACAAATGAAATATATAAAGCTTGGTCAGGTATGAAAGCATCAGAATACAAAAAATATAAAGGAATTAGAAAAGAATCTTTAAGAGATAATATGTCTGATATCGAAGTAGCACTAACTGATTTAGGCGAAATAGCTACTAGAGAATTAGCTAAAGAACATAGACCACTTGGTTTAAAAGCAAATAAGAAAGTTGCAAAAGCTGGAGGAGAAGTAGCAAAAACAGCAAGAGACGATTTGGAGAAAAAATTAGGGAAAACAATAATTAGTAAAAATAATTCAATGAACTATACATATATAGATCAAAAAGTTTTAGAAGAAGAAAATAAAAAACATATAAAATAAAATTAAGGAACTTCTTTTGGAGATATTATAATATATCAAACAGATGATGGACTAACAAAAATAGATGTCAAAATTCAAAATGAAACAGTATGATTATCTCAACAACAGATGGCTGAACTATTTGGTACTTCAAGAACAAATGTAATAGAACATATAAACAATATTTACTTAGAAATAGGAAAAGCAAAAAAATAGAGAATATTAAAATATTCTCTATTTTTTAGTCATTTCTTACTTTTTCACAAGTTCTTCTAAAGTAGGCCATTTTTGGTCCTTTTCAGAAAAGATAAGATTTTCTTTTCCACCAACTGTTTGCAAAGGCCATGAAATGGCAACAGTGGGATCATTCCAAATAAGGCCTCCTTCATCATTAGGGTGATAAAAATCATCACATTTGTAAACAAATTCTGCTACTTCCGAAAGCACTAAAAAACCATGGGCAAAATTCTGTGGAATAAAAAATTGTTTTTTGTTTTCTGCAGAAAGAATAACTCCGTAATATTTCCCGAAAGTAGGAGAATTCTTTCGTAAATCCACAGCAACATCATAAACCGCACCAGTTACAACTCGCACTAATTTAGATTGCGGATAATTTAATTGGAAATGCAATCCTCTTAAAACTGCCTTTTTAGAACAGGATTGATTGTCTTGCACAAACTGAGTGGTTATTCCTATTTCAGCAAATTCTCTTTGGTTGTATGTTTCCATGAAATATCCCCGTGTATCGCCAAACACGGTAGGTTGTACCACTACTAAGCCTTCTATTCCTGTTTCCTGTTTGCAAAATTTTCCCATGTGTTACATACCTCCTTCTTATTTTTGCTATTGGAAATGTTCCTATAGCATATTACTTTTTTTACCTTTCTACTATACCATAAAAGAACGTAAAATTCAACTTTTTTATAAGCACTCAAAAAGTAAAAATTTTTTATTATTGGTGTTGAAAAAAATTGCAATATTTGTTAGACTTAAAGCTGAAGGAGGGGAGAAGAATATGTTAGATTTTGAAGAAAATAAAAAGAATTTAGCATACTTACAAAACAAAATAAAAGAATTAGGTGAATCTCTTTGACATCTTAAAATTGAAAGAAAAGCTACAAGAATTAGAAAATAAAACAACACAAGAAAATTTTTGGTTAGATTCTAAAAATTCTACTGAAACTTTGAAAGAAATGAATGAATTAAAAAGTAAAATCGAAAATTATGAGAAAATTGAAAATAGCTTAAAGAACGTTATAGAAATGAATTCTTTAGCAGAAGAAGAAAAAGAAGAAAGTTTAGAAGAAGAGTTAATGCATTCGATTCAGGATATTCAAAAAAGAATTGAAAAATTAGAGATTCATACGTTACTTTCTGAAAAATATGACAGTCATTCTGCTATAGTAACCATTCATCCAGGAGCTGGGGGAACAGAAAGTTGCGATTGGGCACAAATGCTTTATCGTATGTATACTCGATGGGCTACTGCTAATAGTTATCAGGTAAAAGAATTAGATTATTTAGAAGGAGAAGAAGCAGGAATCAAAAGTGTTACCTTTTTAGTAGAAGGTTTTTATGCATACGGTTACTTAAAAGGCGAAATGGGAGTGCATAGATTAGTTCGTATATCGCCTTTTGATAGTGGAGGCAGAAGACATACTTCTTTTGCTTCTGTAGAAGTATTACCAGAAATTACCGAAGACATAGAAATTGAAATCAATCCAGAAGATTTAAGAATAGATACTTATCGTGCTTCTGGAGCAGGGGGACAACATATAAATAAAACTTCTTCGGCAGTGCGTATTACACATCTTCCAACCAACATTGTTGTTGCTTGTCAATCCGAGCGTTCTCAAATTCAAAATAGAGAAACAGCAATGAAAATGTTAAAATCCAAATTATTAGACTTAAAAGAAAAAGAGCAAAAAGATAAAATAGAAGATTTAAAAGGAAACCAAATGGATATTGCATGGGGAAGTCAAATTCGTTCTTATGTTTTTTGCCCTTATACTATGGTAAAAGATCATAGAACTAATTTTGAAGTGGGAAATGTACAAGCCGTTATGGATGGAGAATTAAATGCCTTCATGGATGCTTATTTAAAATGGAAAAGAACATAAAAAAATAGTTTCACCATCTTATTGTATTTGAATAAAATAATACTATAGGTTTGTTTATAATTAAAGAAATCTAGGATTCAAAATAAAGAAGGTGTCTAAAAAGAATGGACTCAAAAGATATTGTTGTATTAAAATTTGGAGGAAGTAGCGTTGCAGATAATTTAAAATTAAATGTAGTAGCAGAGAAAATTATTGCTTTTTATAAAGAAAATTTCAAGATTGTAGTAGTTGTTTCTGCACAAGGAAAAACAACTGATACATTAATAAAAGAGGCAAAAGAATTATCCAATTTGCCAGAAGATAGAGAAATGGATGTTTTATTATCTACTGGAGAACAAGTTTCTATGGCAAAACTTTCTATTTTATTAAATCGATTAGGATATAAAACTATTTCTTTAACAGGTAGGCAAGCTGGAATTTTTACTAGTTCTTTAAACCAAAATGCTAAAATTGAGCATATTGACACAACCAGAATAGAACAAGAGCTAGAACAAGGAAAAATTGTTATTGTAGCAGGCTTTCAGGGATATAATGAAAAAGAAGATATTACTACTTTAGGTAGAGGTGGTTCCGATACTACAGCAGTTGCCTTAGCAGCAGTATTAAAAGCGAAACATTGCTATATTTTTTCAGATGTAGATGGTGTATATACAACAGATCCAAATAAAATTACTACTGCAAAAAAACTAGAAACATTATCTTATGAAGAAATGTTAGAAATTGCTAATGAGGGTGCAAAAGTTTTGCATAATCGTTGCATTGAAATAGGACAAAAGTATCATGTACCAATTGTTACCAAATCTACATTTCATAATAAACCGGGAACTATTTTACAAGATAAAATAGAAGATGCAAAGGTAAAAAGCATTGTAAAAAACGATGACATCATTTTTGCAAATATGAAGTATAAAACATATTCGCCAAAATTCTTCTACAAACTGTTTTATACATTGCAAAAAGGACAAATAGGTGCAAATTATTTTCAAAATAACAGCACAGAGAGTACCGATATTAGTTTTACTTTTTCTTCTGCTGTGTTGAATAAATTTCAAAATTTATTAGAAAATGAACTAAAAAGTTTTGATGTTAAGTATTCTAATATTTCTAGAATTGCAATCATTGGACATGGAATTCGAAATGAGGATATAATATTAGAAAAAGTAATAAACATAATAGAATCTCATCAACTAGAAATTTATCATTTAGAAGTAAATGAATCAAAAATTGTTATCCTTTTTACCAAAAAAGTTTCCCACACTATAGTAGAACAATTGCATAGAGAACTCATTGAAAAAGAATGAAGAAAAGGATGTTCCGTTTCGTTCCACTTAGGAACGTAATAGAACACCCTTTTTTGTATTTTAGTTCTAAAATAGACAAGATGGGAATATATTTATTTATATAGGAAATCTCGAAAGGAATGAGGAAGAATGGCATTAGAAGAAAGAAAAATGGCAAATACAAATGTGATTCAAAATTTAGTATTAGAAAATAGAGAAAAGCTTAGTATATCTGGAGTTTTAGATGTATTAAGCTTTGATGACCAAGTAGTGATTGTAGAAACAGAATTAGGACTGCTTACAGTAAAAGGAGAAAATTTACGAATTAACAAATTAAGTATAGATACTTCAGAAGTAGTAGTGGAAGGAGAAATTTATCATCTATCTTACAGTGAAAATGATATAGAAAAAAAATCAGGTGGGTTTTTAAATAAAATTTTTAAATAAAAAGAGGGGGACTTTTTTTGGAAAATACAGCATTGGTGCAATTATGCCCTTTTCTTATGTATGTAACAAGTGGTATCATAATTGGTATTTTTTTTGATATTTTTCGTATTTTAAGAAAGTCTTTTCCTACACCAGATTTGCTTACTGCCATAGAAGATATTGTATTTTGGTTAATAACAGGCTTATTTTTGTTATTTGTGTTATTTCGCATAAGCAATGGAGAAATACGACTATATAATATAATGGCACTACTAATAGGTGGTATTTTTTATTTGCTTACAATGAGTAAAATGTTTATAAAAATTAATGTTAAAATCGTTGTTTTTATTAAAAATTTGTTTTATAAAATATTTCTTCTTCCATTAAAAGCTATTTTAAGTGTAGGAAAGAAGTTGTTTACACCTTTTACATTTTTCGTCATAAATGTAAAAAGAAGGATTTTAGAAAGAAATGTAGAAAAATATAATTAGGAAGAGAATTTTTACTAAAAAGAGAAAAACAGAAAGAAAGAGTGTGTCAATAAATAGATGAAAATAATCAAAAAAATATATAAAAAGGTATTATTTGTTGTAATTGCTTCTTATGTCATTTGTATCTTTGCTTCCCAACAACAAACCTTAAATCGATACAAAACAGAAATTAATCAATACGATCAACAAATACAAGAAGCAGAAGAAACAAAAGAGTCTTTATTAACTATGAAAGAAAATGTAAATTCACCAGAATATATTGAACAGATAGCACGAGAAAAACTAGGAATGTATTTACCAAACGAAAGGGTTTATATTGATATTGGAAAATAGTGGAAAAAGAGGAAGGGAAAAACCTCTTTTTTCTTTACTTATTTCTCGTTTCATAGTATAATAGAACTATTAAATCAAATCAATTATTTCTTTTTTATATCCAATTTACGATTTAATAATAAATAATAGGGGGCTATATATGAATTTAGAAAATGCAACATTAGTTGAATTGCGCCAAATTGCAAAAGAACAAGGCGTAAAAAATGTATCAAAATTAAAAAAAGAAGAATTATTAAAGATTCTTGAAAAAGCAAATTTAGAAAAAGAAGAAAAAACAAATACACCAAGAAAATTTTACCCTTTAGTAAATGAAGAAATTACACCAGAAGGTCCTGCACTTCAAGCAGGAGATGGTTATAAATTAACCAGTGAAGAGGATCGAATTGTAGAAGGAATTTTAGAAATTTTACCAGATGGATACGGATTTTTAAGAGGATCAAATTATTTATCTACGCCAAAAGATATTTACGTTTCACCAGTACAAATCAGAAGATTTCGTTTAGACAAAGGGGACAAAATAAAAGGAATAGCAAGACTTCCAAAAGAAGGGGAAAAATTTCCAGCTTTAATTTTTGTAGGAGAAGTAAATGGAGAAGCACCAGAAAAAGCATACAAACGTATTAAATTTGATGATTTAACACCAATTTATCCAGAAGAAAGGTTAAAGCTAGAAACGATACCGAATGAATATGCAATGAGAATGATTGATTTAATTTCTCCAATTGGAAAAGGCCAGAGAGGGCAAATTGTTGCTCCACCAAAAGTGGGAAAAACCACTTTATTAAAGAAAATAGCAAATAGTATTAGTACAAATAATCCAGAAATAGAATTAATTGTTTTATTAATTGATGAACGACCAGAAGAAGTAACAGACATGAAACGTTCTATTAAAGGAGAAGTAATTTATTCTACTTTTGATGAATTACCAGAACATCATGTAAAAGTAGCAGAAATGGTATTAGAAAGAGCGAAAAGATTAGTAGAACATAAAAAAGATGTTGTCATTTTATTAGATAGCATTACAAGACTTGCAAGGGCTTATAATTTAGTAGTACCATCTTCTGGAAGAACCCTATCGGGTGGTCTTGATCCTGCCTCTTTACATAAACCTAAAAAGTTTTTTGGTGCTGCAAGAAATATAGAAAATGGGGGTAGCCTTACTATTTTAGCAACATCTTTAATAGAAACTGGAAGTAGAATGGATGATGTTATTTTTGAAGAATTCAAGGGAACAGGGAATATGGAAGTACATTTAAATCGAGCTCTTTCGGAAAAACGTATTTTTCCAGCAATTGATATTAACAAATCGGGAACTAGGAGAGAAGAGAATTTATTAACGCCAAAGGAATTAGAAACGGTTTTTGCCTTAAGAAAAGCAATGTCTAGTATGTTACCAGAAGATGTAACAGAACAAATCATTAAGCAAATGGTAAGTACAGCAAACAACCAGGAATTTGTAGAGAAAATGGATAATTTTTTGTATCGATTTAAAGATTAGAAATGTTGTATTAATAAGAATATTAGATAGAAGTAGAGGGGATGAATGTCTAACTTTTGCCTAATATTTTTATTAATATAACATTGCACAAAATCAAAGAGAATGGCAATGTTATATTAGTAAAATATTATTGTTATATGGTATATATTTTGTGCAATGTTATATTAATCACAACTAGGGAAACTAGTTGTGTTTTTTTTGTTTAAAAAACAGAAAGGAGTTTTTTATGGTTCGTTTTGAAAAAGTAGATTTACAAAATTTTTTTTATTTTCTTGGTTTTGAGCTAGTACGAATTGAAAAATCTAATTTTTTGAAAATCTATATTTTGGACAAGGCTTGTAATACGGTTTTAACTATTTACGAAAAAGAGGACGACAGCTTATATGATATTTTAACTGGTTTACAAGAATTTCAAAATATTGATGAAAAAATATTTGTTATTTATAAGAATGGTAAATTAAAATTTTCTATTCGTAAATAACGGAAAGGGGAAAAGATATGGAAGGAAGTACAGGTTTAACTGCTTTTGTTGCTGAACTAGCAAAAGGTCTTTCTGCGGAAGCTCTTTGGGGCGCTATTGCTCCTATTGCTGGCATTATAGTAATCGTTACTTTAGTTGCAATTGGTAGAAGAGTGTTAAATAAGAACTTAAATTCTGCTAAAAGTGGTCGTGCTGGTAGAGCATAGTTTAAGGGGTATTTTACCCCTTAATTTATTTTAGAAAAGAGGTTTATATTTTGGAAGATTATATTTGGCAAATAGCTATTATTTTTGCAAAAGTTTTAATTCCTTTTGTTAGCTTAAAACTTATTTTTAATTATTTAAGACAATTTTTATTTAATGATTAGGGGGAGTAATATTATGGCTTCAATTTTTAATGTTGAAAATACTTATTCTATTTTTTTACCAAAAGAATTTTTAGAGTATAAGTATATGCTTAATTGTACACAAGATTACATTGATTTATATAAGGTTCCTGTTTTAGAGCCTAATCATTCATATAACTATATTCGTGTTTATGCTAATAGAGAAGGTTTTGTTCAAGAGAGAGTACAAATAACTAATAATTATTATACTACTACTACTTTAACGGAAGTAAATGTTTCCAATTCTTTTTTTGCTAGACAAGATGCTCCTTCAATTTGTATTACTGCTTTTGCTTTTTTATTTGTTCTTATTTTGATTTTTAATACTATTACTGAGTTTATTTCAAGAGGAGGATTGTTTAAATGGAATTAATATATATTTTTCTTAAAAATTTACGTTTTTTGTTTCGTGATAAAAATATAAGACGTATTTTAACCATTGCTATTTTAATTTTACTTTTTTCTTTTATTTTACAACGTTTCTTTTCTGTACCTGTTTTTGCTACTACAGGAAATGTTGAAAGAGATAATATAATAAAAAATAATTTTTATTATTTGAAGAAATATGTGAATGAGCATTATGGCGATTTTAAGGATTATGTAATAGTAGACAATACAGGCTGGATTGATTGTTTTATATTGAATCCTAATGGTGGTTATGCTAGAAACAATGGACATGGTGTTTTTCATAGCAATTATTCTTTGATTTTTAATTTAGGTACAGAATTAAGGGACGCTGATTTTCAGTGGAAGCCTTCTGTTGATCATTGGAATAGTGCACCTAATATGAGTACATATAGTTCTGTTCCTAATACTGTTTTTACTACTATTCCTATTTCTGGAACGGATTGCTCTGATACTTTAGGAGACATTGAAACTTTAGAGCCTTATGTTCCATTTGTTTTGCCTTCTCTAAAAACTTCAAATGACGCTTTGAAATATTGGAGTTTTGATTATATTGAGATAGATGGAGGTACTTTTGATTTAAATAAAGGGGAAATTTATTTTGCTATTGCATACAATCCTACTTTAGAAAGTCCAGATGATTCACCTTTTCAAAAATATGAAAAATCTACTAAAATTTATTTAAGTAAAAATTCTCCTTATGTTTCTTTTGTTGAAGAAAATGGACATGCTTTTTTTACTGCTAAAATTCCTCGTATTGATTTATTAAAAAATGCAACTTTGAGGAATGGTGGCGTTTTAGGTTATGGTTTACACGGAAGATATTATGAAGGGACCATGCCAAATGGCGATGTTTCTTTTAGTGTTAATGATAATGTTCTTTTAGTTTTGGATAGTAATACAGAAGAGGATATTGAAAATGAAAAAACTAGCCAACAAGCCCAAGAAATTATAGAAACGCAAAAAGAAACAAATAATAAAATAGATGAAACGAATCAAAAATTAGATGAAACAAACGATTTTCTTAAAGATGACTCCGTTCCTTCGGATAGTGATTTTGAATTGCCTTCTATTGATGTGGCTGACCCTACTACCAATTTTTTTGATACTTTATTTACTGGTCTTTACAATGCTATTTCTACTACAGAAGAAAAAGAAATTACTTTTTCTGTTTTTAATTCTGAGTATTCAATTTCTTCCTCTGATTTTAATTTTTTAAATAATAGTAAATTTGCATTTTTGAAATCAATTTTGTCTTTATTATGGATATATCGAATTGGAATATCCATATTGAAAGATGTTAGAGCTATTATAGACAAAATAAAAAAAGGAGACATTGATACAGCTGTTACTTCCGATATAAAAGCTGACATGGTTTGAGAGGGGTGTTTTTTTTTATGCTTTCTATGTTAATTAAAGTTGTTTTTACTATTATTACTAAACTTTTTAGTATTATATTACAGCCTATTCTTTCTGTTATATTATTACTTTTTCCAGATTTACAACAATTAACTAGTTCTATATTGTTATTATTTAATAATTATATTTTTACTTACGTTACATTTGCTTTACGTATGTTAGAACATCTTACTGCTTTACCTCATTGGCTTGTTGTTTTTTTATTCGACTATTTATTAATTAAATATAGTATTTATTTAATTATTCAAGCTGTTAGATTTGGTTTAAATGTTTATAACAAATTAAAGCCATAGGAGGGGGAAGTGTATGTTTATTTTAATTTTAATAATGTTACTTTTTTTTATTTGTAATTATATATTAAAAAATCATTTACATATCGATTTTAAGAGTTTTTTTTGTAGAGGTTTTAAGAAAATATCTAATAAATTTGGTGTTTTTTGTTATACGGGTAAACAACGGAACTGGGAAAACTTATAGTGCTGTTGATTTTTGTATTAAGCAAAAATTAGCAAATGATTATCGTATTATTACAAATGTAAAGTCTTTTAATGTTTTTAACGATACTATTTACATGACGGATATTATGGAAATTATTAATTATTGTACTAAATTTAAAGATAATGAAGAGAATGTTTTAATATTTTTTGATGAAATATTTACAGTTTTGGAAAAAGGAGGAAGTTTAGCTCGTGAGGTTCTTTCTTTTATAAGTCAATTAAGAAAGAGGGGAATTATTTTTGTTACAACTGCGCAAGAGTGGAGCGAAATCAATATTACATTGCGTAGGTATGTACGTTTTCAAATTTCTTGTAATATGTTTTCTTTACCTATTATAAATACTGCTGTTATTTATAATCAAGTTAACGATGGAGATCATATTCGTTGGAATAATGATTTACAAGATTTTGTAGCACCTGTAATTCAAACTAATATTGCTAAGGGAAAATTGTCTGTTATTGAAAGTTATGATACTTATGAGACTATTAAGTTATCTAAGTCTATAAATTCATATAGACGTTAATTATGTTATTAAACCAATGACGAAGTCAAAAGTCGCTTTAGCGACGCGGGTAGCCCGTAGGGAGTGGACAGCCTAACGGCGCTTGAGTGATAAAATTCTTCTATTTACTTGACATAGTAACATCTTTTACACGCTAAGGAGTTTTGTTTTATGAATTTATTTGATTTTTTTAAGACTAATAATATTTATGAGCATACTTATAGATTATATCATTATCAAGATGATGTTTTTAGGTTAGTTTTTTATAACAAAAGACAAAAAGGGTTTGACAAAATATTAAAAAAGCCAATTTCTGATGGCTTTAATATATATGATTTAGATGAATATAAATATGACATTCCACAAGTTAAATCTATTAATAAAGACGAAATACAACGCATTTCTTTGTCCAGAACTAAACGTAATATAAGGGAAATATGTTTGTGTAATAATTTTCAGTATTTTGTTACTTTAACTATTAATTCTAATGATGTAAGTACAATAAAAGTAAATGGAGTAGAAGGAAAATGGGCAGTTGTACACTTTGCAGTTAGAGGAAATATTGATTCTATAGTAGATGAAAATAACGATAAGGAAACTATGTATGTAGATGTAGCTAATTCAACAAAATTATTAAGCAGTGCAGAAACTGCTACTGAGACTTCACAAGAAGG
>CANQRY010000041.1 GCA_947626335.1 uncultured Clostridia bacterium
CCATAATAGTATTTTCTATGTTAAACAAATCTTTATAGTCTTTAGATTCTACATTTTCTGTATTTCCTTGTAAATTAAATCTTTCTATATATCTATTAAAATTTAACTCTTTAAACTTTTCAAAAACTTCTTGTTTATTCCATTCTTTTACTTTAAGTAAGCTAATATCTTCTTCAATTGGAACACTTAAGTTAATGGTTCCTAATGTTTTAGAAAGTATAGCTAATTCTTTATTTTCTAGCAACTTTTCTTTTGTTTTTGGTTTTAAATCATCTTCTCCATTTTGTAATTTTTCATATAAATTTTCTACAGTATGATATTTTTTTATAATTTCTAATGCTGTTTTTTCGCCTATACCAGGAACTCCCGGAATGTTATCAGAAGTATCTCCCATTAAGCCTTTTACTTCTATTAGCTCCTTTGGTGTAACACCATATTTTTGTATAATTGCTTTTTGGTCAAATGTATCTACTTCTGTTTTTCCTACTTTTGTGTGAGGAATACGTACTTTTATTTTATTAGAGGTTAATTGAAATGTATCTCTATCTCCTGAAACAATGGTAACATCTAGTCCTTCTTTCTCTGCTCTTTTTGCCATTGTGCCTAAAACGTCGTCTGCTTCATAGCCTTCTTTTTCAATAATTGCAATGTTCATTGCTCTTAAAACATCTTTTATAATTGGCATTTGCTCTGCAAGTTCGTTTGGCATTCCTTTTCTGTTTGCTTTATAGCCATCATAAAGTTTATGTCTTGCTGTAGGTGCTTTTAAGTCAAATGTAACCATTAAATAATTAGGCTCTATATCTTCTAGTACTTTAAATAGAATGGCTAAAAATCCATAAACTGCATTAGTATATTTTCCATCACGAGTTGTTAACATTTTAGAGCCCATAATTCCATAAAAAGCTCTATTTAAAATACTATTTCCATCTATCAATACAATTTTGTCCATATTTTCCTCCACTTTTATATAAATTTTAGTTCTAGCTTAAATCTCTTCTTTTTTTGGCATACAATATTTTTTTAATATATCAAATGGTTTTTCCCATATTTTTAATGAGCAAAACATTGTAATTGTTAATGCAATTGGTATAATTAGTATTCTTGAATGTATTGGAAGAATTTTAGGTAAATATATATTTGGATTAACTACTCCAAAGAAAAATATCATTACTATTGGCTCATGTAGTACATAGGTTTGAAGAGTTCTTCTTCCAAAGTTTGAGAATATTTTTATTTTTTTAAATGAAGGAATTAAAGCCATTACTGAAGCCCCCATAATTGTAGCAATAATGTAATTTGCAATTCTTAAAAAAACTCCAAATTTACGATATTCCTCTAAGGTGCTAAATGAGTTCCTTCCAGATAAAATTGGTGATACCCAATATATATCTTCAATTTTTATATAAACAAAGATTGCAAATAGTAAAATGCATATAACTGCTAAAACTTTAACAACTTTTTTTGATATAAAATCATTTACCTTTTTTAAATCTAAACAATATCCTAAAAAGAAGAATGGATAAAATACTATTAACCTTGATAAACATAAATAGTCTCCTACTTTAGCATCATATCCAACCACACATGCCAAAGCAAGTGAGCATAAGAATACAAAGTTTTTATTTAACTTGCTTAAAGGTATTGTAATTATTCCAAAAATGCATAATGCTAAAGCATACCAAGCAATACCATCTTCTGAAAGTAATGAAAATGATAATTCTCTATTCATTAACGCATTTGAAACAAACATTATACCTTTTATTAAATAAAAAATAACTAAATAGTAAAACATATTACTATATCTTTTGTTATTTATATTTTTTTTACTAAATAATCCTGATAAAAATATAAATAATGGCATGTGAAATGTATATATGAAAAATCTCATTCTTTTAATCATTAAAGATTCTGTATCAACGTTTAAATAGCCTTCTAATATATGTCCTAATACTACTAAAAAAATTAAAAAGAATTTTAAATTATCCCATTTTTGAATTCTTGGTTTTTCATTTACATATTCTATGGAATTAGTATCTTTACTTAATTCCTTTTCCATTTTTCTCTCCTTTTTTATTCATACATCAGTATGTTTTTCTAAAATTAAAAGGGGATTCATATTTTGATTCCCCTTTATTTTCTTCTATTTTTTATTATTTCTTCGTTATGCAAGATTTCTTATAATAATACTTTTAATTTTTTCACTTGTTACATATAATCTTAGTTCTATATTACCTTCTACATAAGTAAGGGAATAACTTGATTTTTCATCATCATCTTCTCCCACTTGCTTTTCTCCATCACCTATATAATTTTTAAAATCTGAAATAGTACTTAATTTATTATTATTATATGTTATATTGGCCTCTTCTATAGTTTTACTTACTGAATTTGCACCTTCATAATTTGAATCAAAAAATGACAAATAATTAATATTATCATTATCATCTACATTTATATTAACTTCATTATATGTGTATTTATAAGTATCCGTGTCTGTATTAGAATTAACTTTCATATTTTGTGTTATCTTATCGCCAATTTTAATTCCACTTATAGCTACTTGTTTTAATGAAACTCCTTCTTTTACACCTTTACTAAAAACGTATGGTTGTTTTTCGGTATTTTCATTATTGTTCTGATTTTGTGGTGTTTCTTTATCATTTATATTATTAGCATTATTTACACTATTTGTATCATTTACATTGTTATTTTCATTATTTACATTATTTTCATTATTTATACTATTTATATTATTATTTGGTGTTTCACCTTTTTTATTATCCTTCTTTACTATAAAATATACCCCTAAAATAACAACTATAAGAACAATAATAAATATGATAATTGTTTGTTTTTTATTCATTTTATTTCCTCCTTTGTTTTTTTACATAATATATTATATTTAGAAATATGTCAATGATTTTTTATTACTTTTTATAACAATATTTTTGTATTTTTTTATTCCATCCTAAGCACCATTTTCTTCTCTATTTTTTCTTCATCTATCTGTTTTTGATACCTTTCTTCTTCTGAAAAAATACAGCCACAATATTTTTGCATATATAAACCTATTTCTCGTGCTTTTGCTTGTCCTTCTCTAAAACCTACTCTAAAATCTCTGTATAAAAAGTTAAGTCCATATTTTTTAGCAATTTGTTCTCCTATTTGTTTTAATTCTTCATGTTTTTGGTATGGACTTACAAGTAAAGTTGTTGTAATTGTATCATAGCTATTTTCTTTTGCATATTTTGCTGTTTGCTCTAAACGTACTTTGTAGCAATAGTCTTGGCATCTTGTTTCTAGATTTCCTATTACATTTTTGCAAAATGAATCTAAACCATATTCATCTTCAAATATAGCTTCTATGTTAATAGATTTTGTATATTCTTTTAAGCAGTCTCTCCTTGCTTTATATTCTGTATATGGATGAATATTAGGATTATACCAATATACCACTGGTTCTATTCCTTCTTTTCGTAAAGTATCTATACAATATACACTACAAGGTGCACAACAAGTATGCATTAAAAGCTTCATAGTATTTCCTCTTTTCTAGTTTTTAATTACGAATATTAGCTTCATAAGGTACCCCAATATGACTGTATGCAGATGGCATTGCAACTCTTCCTCTAGCGGTTCTTGCTATAAATCCAATTTGAATTAAATATGGTTCATATACGTCTTCTACAGTTTCTGCTTCTTCACCTATTGTAGTTGCAATAGTTTCAATTCCCACTGGTCTTCCTTGATATTTGATAATCATTGTTTCTAATATTTTTCTATCAACATCATCTAAACCTATTTCATCTATTTCTAATTTTCTAAGAGCTGTTTTTGTAATTTTTAAGTTAATATTTCCATCTCCTAATACTAAAGCATAATCTCTAACTCTTTTTAATAATCTATTTGCAATTCTAGGTGTTCCTCTTGATCGTCTAGCAATTTCAGTTGCTGAATCATCATCTATTTGTATTTCTAGAATTTTAGCTGACCTTTTTACAATAGTAGTTAAATCTTTTGTTTCATATAGTTCTAAATGGTGTATAATTCCAAAACGATCTCTTAAAGGTGTTGCTAAAGCTCCTGCTCTTGTGGTAGCACCAATAAGTGTAAATTTAGGTAAATCTAGTCTAATTGACCTAGCACTAGGACCTTTTCCTATCATTATATCTAAGCTATAGTCTTCTAGAGCTGGATACAAAATTTCTTCTACACTTTTATTTAGCCTATGAATTTCATCTATAAAAAGTACATCATGTTCTGATAAATTTGTTAATAGTGCCGCCAAATCTCCTGGTTTTTCAATAGCTGGCCCAGATGTTATTTTAATATTTGAGTTCATTTCATTAGATATAATATTGGCAAGTGTAGTTTTTCCAAGTCCTGGAGGACCATATAACAAAATGTGGTCAAGAGGCTCACCTCTTTTTTTAGCAGCCTCTATATAAACTTTCATATTTTCTTTTACTTTATCTTGTCCAATATATTCTTCAAGCGTTTTTGGTCTTAACGAATTTTCTAGCCTTTCTTCTTGCACGTCTTCTAGTTCTGGACTAATAATTCTATCTTCATCCATAATTTAATCCTTTCAATTTATGGTTTATCATGTCTAATATTTTGTTCATTTATATTTTCTATTTCTTGTTCTAATTCTTCTTGATTTTTTCTATCTTTAACAATATCTTTATATCCAATTGCAATAATTGCTATTACAAGAAGTGCAAATGAAAATGCCTTCCATATTCCACTTTCTAAAAGTATAATTGTAAACATTCCAAGAGTTGCAGTTAAACCATACAAAATAAGTACTGCTTGCTTTTGAGTATAGCCTCTTTTCATTAAACGATGATGCAAATGACTTTTGTCTGCCTTAAACACTGCTTTAAGCGACTTTCCTTTTACTATTCTACGTATTATTGCAAAAATTGTGTCAAAAATTGGGAATGCCAAAATAATAATTGGTGCAATTAAAACAAGTGCTGTGTATGTTTTTGCAACTCCTAAAATAGAAATAACAGCTAGTGAAAACCCTAAAAAGTTAGATCCAACATCTCCAATAAATGTTTTTGCTGGGCTAAAATTAAATGGTAAAAATCCTACAATTGCACCACCTAATGATGTAATAAGTAATATTGCAATAAGTGGTGATGATGGATTTAAAGTGAATATTATTAAAAGTGAAATACATGATATTAAAGTAATGCCAGAAGACAAGCCATCTAAGCCATCTATTAAGTTTATAGCATTTGTAATTCCTACAATCCAAAGAATTGTAAGTATATTTGAAAACCAATCATATAACCATATTTTATTATTAAAAAATGGAAGATTTATATTCTCAATACGAATTCCACAAGCAACTACAATTCCTGCTGCTAATATTTGAGCTAATAGCTTTACCATGCTTGGAACTCCTTTTGCATCATCTATAAAGCAAATAACTGATAATACTATTATTCCTAAAAAGAAACCAATTAGTTTTATTCCATATTGTTCTTCTTGAAATAAGTTAATAGAGCCTTCTAAACTCATTACAATTAACAAATATATTGTAGAAAGTAAAAATCCACAAATAACAGCTAAGCCTCCGAAGTCTTGGCATTGGTTTTTTGTTTACTCTTCTGTCGTCTGGTATATCTATTGCTCCTACTTTTTTTGCTAGCCTCATAGTATGTGGTGTTAATACAAAAGCTGTAATAAATGCAATTAAAAACGCAATTGCAATATCTCCCCACATAAAGTTTTCCTCCTTTAATACTTTTTTTAGTGTTTATTTTAGTACTTCTATAGCATACTCCATAAAAAGTCCGCTCTCTATTACACCTGTAATTTGTTTAATATCTTCTTCTAAAGTTTCATAAACTTCCGTAAACTTTGTATCTAAAATAACATTACCATTTTCAGTAAATACTGGCCCATCTTTTTTTAAGGCTTTTCTAATATTACACTCTATCATTCCTAAGTCTAGTAGTGCTTCTTTTACACTATTTACTGCTTCTGGATATACCTCTATTGGAATCAGAAATTTTTCACCTAATTTATCTACAAATTTGCTTTCATCAACTAAAATATATGTAATGCCAGAGTTTACCATGTTTAACTTTTCTTTAAACATAGCAGCTCCTCTACCTTTTATAAGCCAATTATTGTTTTTATCGACCTCATCTGCTCCATCAAATCCCCAATCTGGCCTTAATTCTAATATACTAGCTGTTGGAATTTTTAAGTTTTGGCACAATGCCTTTACCTCATAAGAGGTTGGAATTGCCGTTATATGTAAGTCTTCTTCTTCTATTTTTTTTGCAATTTCTTTAATTGCCAAATATGATGTGCTTCCAGACCCAAAGCCTATTATATCTCCATCTTTTACTTTTTCTGCAACCTTTTTAGCTACTTTTTCCTTTGACTCAATATTGCTAATATCTTTAGGCTCTATCTCTTGCATAGTATTATGTAACCATTCCATTTCTATTTTTCCTTTCTTTTTAACTTTTAAAATTACTTCACGTGTATTATATCATTAGTTTTTATGGTAGTAAACCAATTTTAACAAAATATTTTACTAGATGTTCTTTCTGTACATATAAGAAAAGTGGCTTCGCCACATGTACAGGTTTGCTTTGCAAACCGCACAGCCTAAGGTAACTTAACCTTGTTGTATAGCAAAAATCTTCGATTTTTCCTATACAATAAAAAAGAGAAATGTTTAAGATATAATTAAACAATTCTCTTTTCCTTATATATAAATAATTAACACTATTTTAGATTTATATTTTTATATTTTTTGTATGTTATTATACTAAAAATAATAAGAACTGCAATAATAGCTAAAATATTTGTATATTCTCCTGTTTGAGGAATTATTTCCTTTGGTTCAGTATTCTCCTCTTCAGAATTAATTTTATCATTGCCTACACTATTATTTCCATTATTGTTTTGTGTATTACCATGTATATTGTTGTTTTCTGTATTGTCATTTGTGTTATTGTTTTCCGTATTGCCATCTGTATTATTATTTTCTGTATTGCCTTGTGTATTATTATTTTCTGTATTGCCATCTGTATTATTATTTTCTGTATTGCCATCTGTATTATTATTTTCTGTATTGCCTTGTGTATTATTATTTTCTGTATTGCCATCCGTGTTATTATTATCTGTGTCATCATCCTTTTCATAAGTAAAATATAAATTAATTTCTGTTTGTGCAGATGTAAACTTACCTTTTAAAATATTTTTATTATTATTCAATTTATAATTTTCTAATTCTTCTACAATTGAAGAAATATCATATTGCTCTCCTTCAATTCCTTCTATAATTATAGAATCTTTTATTGATTTTTTAGAATTTGAATCAATCATATTTATTTTTAGTTTAATAATCTTACCATAATATAAAACTACTTCTGATAAATCTTCATTTTCCTTAGACTCTATATACCTATATCCATCTATATTATATAAATATTGTGAATAATCATAATCTTCACCTTGTTCAAATGTAACTTTAACATCATCACGAATTTGGTTTTGCGTATTAATATCTACATACTTAATTAAAACTTCTTTTTTCTCTTTTACTATTACATTTTCTTTCCAGTTTGCAGTATAACTTTTATTTCCTATACTTCCTTTTGTAATTGTTACTGATATCTGAGGAATTGTTCCATTGCTTCCAGTCCATCCTGTAAAAGTATATCCGTCCATTGTTGGATTTACTAATGTGAAAGTATCATCAGTTACTGTGTATGTCGTTTTTTCTCCTGTTATTGTTCCTCCTTTTGTATCATAAGTTATTTTGTATACTATCTTAGTTGCTACTGGATTTATTGTTACTTCTGCATCAGGCATTATGAATGATGTATTCTGTTTTACATCATTATTATCCCATTTATTCCATGAATATCCGTCTAATACTATCGATTTTAATGTTATCGTTGCACCATAATAATAATCTCCTGTTGTACTCGAACCATTAGTAGATACTCCTTCACAACTTCCTAACGTAAATTTATATTTATTTCTTGTATATTTATATGTTACTATTGTGGTTCCATCACTTGCTATAGTTATTGTTTCTGGAGTTGGAGATGTAAAACCTTTATAATTTCTTACTGGAGGAGTTATTGTTGAGTTTGATTTTCCTTTAAGATTTTCAGTTTCTACTATTTTATATGTTATTCCATCTAATTCCATTTGTTCATGTATTACTTTATAAGTTACCTCTGTTTCTGGTGTGACAGTACCACCGCCTCCACCACTATCCTCATTTTGTTTCCAATGTGCATATAAAGTTAAATTATTGTGAACCCTAAAATCTGTAGTGTATTTTGAATCTAAAATTGTTCCATTTTCCCCTTGCACATTATTTGTTGGATGGGCATACCAGCCTTCTAAGGTATACCCTTGTCTTGTAGCATTTGGAAAGCTTACTATTGAACTTCCATCGTCTACAATTATTGAATCTTGAGAAACAATACCTCCATTTCCATTAAATGTTACTATGTATCTTGGAATCCAATTTGCTGTATATACTTTATGTCCTCTGTCGATTGTTGATATACTTACATATTTAGACGGTGTATTTCCATTACTTCCTGTCCATCCAACAAATGTATAGCCTTGTCTAGTTGGGTTATTTAGCGTAAATGTAGATGAACCGGCTTGATAACTACTATTGTTTGAGGCACTACCACCATTTAAATTGTATGTAATATTAAAGTTTACATTTGATGTTGCATACCTATATAGCATTGTAATTGCATCTTTTCTTTTAATCTCTTCGTCTGGGTTAAATAAGCTTCCTTCTTGCTCTTTTATAATTCCTGAGTTTATAGCCCACATTACTGGTTTATAATAATATGCTGATGAATTGACATCAGAAAAATGATTTGAGCCAGAAGTATTTGAAGGTGATCCTGCATATCTATATAAAAATGTAATAAAGTCTGATCTTTTACAAGCTATATCTGGAGCGAATTGTGTTCCAACTCCATATCCATTTGTTATTCCTTGTTCTTTTGCCCATTTGATAGCAGCTGCTGTTCCTGCTATATAATTACTATCCTCATCATTGTTTGTACTAAATAATTGATCAATATCAGTAAAACCTGTATTAAGTGTTCCTTGTTCTTTGATTCTGGTGTTAGTTCCTAGAACAACTTCTCCAGGGTATTCTGATAATGCGTAGAAAAACAAAACAGCTTGAGCTCTTGTTAAACTTTCATCTATATTAAATTTTGTATCAGATACACCAAATGTAAGAGCATTATCCCTAGCCCATTTTACAGCATCATAATAATATTCTGATGGATTTTGTGTATCAGAGAACATTACACTTAAATTATTATTCGTCAAGTGCACTCTCCTAGAATTCTGTGAAAAATAAATTTCTTTGCTTTCTGGAGCTAAAGATGTACAATTTTCAAATGTTACATCATTTGCTCTTAGTCCACCAAAATTATACATATTTCTACTTGCTGTACAATTTCTAACTACAAAATTTTTACTTGTCTTTGCTACATAATTGTTTGAGGTATATTCAAATCTTGTTTGATGTTCAAAAAAGATTCCAAATTTTCCATTATCTTCAGCAGAACAATTTTCTATAATTATACTTTCCTGATCACTATATCCTGTTCCAATTCCAAATCCAGATCCTCCTGGTGAAGATGAACTTGTCACTCCCATTCCGCAATTTATAGCACTGCAATTTTTTACTGTACTATTTATTGGGCAATCCATTCCGAATCCTGTTCCTCTAGTATTCTTAACTATAACATTTTCCCAATCACAATCTTCAAACAAAATAATCATAAAACCTTTTCCGGAAGAATCATAGCTACCACTATATTGTGCATATTGTTCATCAATTGTAAAATTTCTAAAATCTGCATTCATTAAATGCTTTGATTGAGAATACTCTTTACAGAAAAACATATCTATTCCACTTTTATATGTTCCAATAGGACATAGTATTGTACCAGTTTCACTTTGTCCGCAAATTTCTACGTTATCCTTACATTGTATTACATAATATTCTCCAGAATTCTTGTATCTATTTTGATAATCATTACCACTTACAATTGCATCAAAATAATATTGTCCATTTGGAATATATATTCTTCCACCACCATCTTCACTTACATCATCTATTAACATCTGTAAATACTTAGTATTATTTGTTGATGCATCTCTATTTCCTGCTATTAACCCAGATGCTACTATATTTGCACCTTTTGCTTTAGTTGAATTTACACATAAAACTATTAAT
>CANQRY010000042.1 GCA_947626335.1 uncultured Clostridia bacterium
TTGCAACACATAGTGAAACAAGAGAAAAATATATTGTATATAGAGCTTTATATGGAAATAATGAACTATATATTAGACCATATGATATGTTCTTAAGCGAAGTTGACCATGAAAAATACCCAAATGTAAAACAAAAATATAGATTTGAACTACAAGAAATTGAAAGTGTAAATAAAGACAAGGAGGTAAAATAATGGAGAAAAAAACAATACGTGATATTGACGTAAAAGGAAAAAAAGTATTGGTACGTTGTGATTTTAATGTACCTTTAAAAGATGGAGAGGTTGCAGATGATACAAGAATTCAGGCAGCACTTCCTACAATTAAATATTTAATGGACCAAGGAGCAAAAGTTGTATTATGTTCTCATTTAGGAAGACCAAAGGGAGAAGTAAATGAAAAATATTCTTTAAAACCAGTAGCTACAAAATTATCAGAAGAGTTAGGAACTAATGTAAAATTAGCAGAAGACGTCACAGGTAGCAGTGCTCATGAAATGGCAGATAGCTTAAAAGAAGGAGAAGCAGGACTTCTTGAAAATGTACGTTTTGATCCAAGAGAAGAAAAAAATGATGATAGCTTAGCATTAGAACTTTCTGAGCTAATAGGTTCAGATGGAATATATGTAAATGACGCTTTTGGAACAGCACATAGAGCACATAGTTCAACAGAAGGAGTAACGCACCATGTAGAAACATCTGTAGCAGGACTTTTAATGGAAAAAGAAATAAAAGAACTAGGAGCTATTTTAGAAAACCCAGAGCATCCATTTGTAGCAATTTTAGGAGGAGCAAAAGTTTCTGATAAAATAGGAGTAATAGAAAACCTATTAGAAAAAGTAGAAAAAATAGAAATTGGTGGAGCAATGGCAAATACATTTTTAAGAGCAAAAGGCTATGATATAGGTTCTTCTGTATATGAGCCAGATAAAGTAGAAGTTGCCAAAGGCTTAATGAAAAAAGCAGTTGATAAAGGTGTAGAAATTGTTTTACCAGTAGATGCAAAAGTAGCAAAAATTCCAGCAGGAACAGAGCTAAATGCAGATGTTATTGAATCTACAGAGCATAAAAAAGTAAAATTATATACTGAAAAAGAAGTAGCAGAAGGAAAAGGAGAAAGCCTAGAAGGTTGGCAAATATTAGATGTAGGAGATAAAACTTTAGACTATTATGCAAATGGACTAGAAGATGTAAAAACTATAGTATGGAATGGACCATTAGGATATACAGAAGCACCAAGCTTTGCACATGGTACAGAATCAATTGCAAGGTATATTTCTGCAAGTGAAGCTAAATGTGTAATTGGCGGAGGAGATTCTGTAGCAGCTATTAAAAGAATTAAAAAATCAGCAAAAGAAAATGGAGAAAATGTAAATCAATTTAATAATATTTATTTATCAACAGGTGGAGGGGCATCTCTTGAATTCTTAGAAGGAAAGAAACTTCCTGGAATAGAAGCATTAGATGATAAATGTAAAATGGTAAATAAAGATTCTTGTGGAAGTAAAAACATTGAACAAGAAAAAGAATAATTCATAAAAGGAGCTTTTTTAATAATGAGAAAAAAAGTAATAGCAGGAAACTGGAAAATGAATATGCTTCCAAATGAAGCAATAGCATTTATAGAGGAATTTTCACAAATGGTAAAAGACGCTAAATGCGAAGTAATTCTTTGTGTGCCATATACAGATTTATTTTATAGCTTATTAACTGCTCAAAATACTAATATTAAAATAGGAGCTCAAAACATGCACTGGGAAGAAAAAGGTGCATATACAGGAGAAGTATCTGCAAAAATGTTAAAATCGATTGGAGTAGAATATGTTATTATAGGGCACTCTGAAAGAAGACAATATTTTGCTGAAACAGATGAAACAGTTAATAAAAAAGTAAAAGCAGCACTAGCAAATGAATTAAAACCAATAATATGTGTTGGCGAAACATTAGAACAAAGAGAAGCAGGAAAAGCAGTAGAATTAGTTACAAAGCAAACAAGACTTGCATTAGAGGGCTTGACTAAAGGCGAATTAAGCAGTATAATTATTGCCTATGAGCCAATTTGGGCAATAGGTACTGGAAAAACAGCAACATCAGAAGATGCAAATCAAATGATAAAACAAATAAGAAATGAAGTGGCAAATATTTATGGTAACGAAGCAGCCGAAAACATAATTATTCAATATGGAGGAAGTGTAAAATCAGAAAATGCTAAAGAGCTATTTACAACTTCAGACATAGATGGAGGGTTAGTTGGAGGAGCAAGTTTAAAACCAGAAGAATTTGCCAAAATATGTTTGTCAGTTTAAATTAAGCAAAATAAAAATGAGGTAGAAACGGAGATATTAAATAAATGAAAAGAAAACCGATGATGCTAATGATATTAGATGGATTTGGTAATAATGAAAACGAAAAAGGAAATGCAATAAAATTAGCAAATACACCAAATATAGATAAACTAATGAAAACATGGCCTACTACAACCATTCACACAAGCGGATTGGATGTTGGACTTCCTGATGGACAAATGGGAAATTCAGAAGTAGGACATATGAATATTGGCGCTGGTAGAGTTATATATCAAGATTCTACAAAAATTACAAAATCAATAGAAGATGGAGATTTCTTTAGTGTTAAAGAATTTTCAGAGGCAATAGAAAATTGTAAAAAGCATAATTCAAAATTACACTTAATGGGGCTTTTATCAGATGGTGGAGTGCATAGTTATATAAGGCATTTATTTGCATTATTAGAACTTGCTAAAAGAAAAGATTTTGAAGACGTATATATTCATTGCTTTTTAGATGGTAGAGATACACCACCAACATCTGGAGAAAGCTATATTACAAGCTTAGAAGAAAAAATAAAAGAAAAAGGCGTAGGAAAAATTGCAACAATTTCAGGAAGATTTTACGCAATGGACAGAGATAAAAGATGGGCTAGAGTTGAAAAAGCATATAATGCCTTAGTAAAAGGCGAAGGCGAAAAAGCAACATCTGCTATTTCAGCAATAGAAAACTCTTATCAAAAAGAAGTATTTGATGAATTTGTTGTTCCTACAGTTATATATAACGGAGAAAAACCAGTAGCAACAATTGAAAATAACGATTCTGTTATATTCTATAATTTCAGAAGAGATAGAGCAAGAGAAATAACTAGAAGCTTAGTAGATCCAGAATTTAGCGAATTTAAAACAGAGCCACTTAATTTATATTATGTTTGTTTTGTAGAATATGAGGAGTCTATTCCAAATGTGCACATTGCATTTAAAACAGAACAGCTAAAAAATACATTTGGAGAATATATTTCAAAACAAGGCTTAACACAACTAAGAATAGCAGAAACAGAAAAATATGCACATGTTACATTTTTCTTTAACGGTGGAGAAGAAAAGCAATATAAAGGAGAAGATAGAATTTTAATTCCGTCTCCAAAAGTTGAAACTTATGACTTAAAGCCAGAAATGAGTGCATATGAAGTAACCGATAAAGTAGTTGAAGCAGTTAATTCGGGTAAATATGATGTTATAATACTAAATTATGCAAACCCAGATATGGTAGGACATACTGGAAACTTAGAAGCAGCTATTAAAGCAGTAGAAACAATTGATGAATGTGTACAAAGAGTTGTAGATTGTGTTTCTGAAAAAGGCGGAATGATATTAATGACAGCAGACCATGGAAACATAGAACAAATGATAGATTATAAAACAGGAGAGCCACATACAGCCCATACAACAAACCCAGTTCCATTAGTTTTAATTGGTGGAGAAGGAATTAAACTAAAAGAAGGAAGGCTAGCAGATTTAGTGCCAACAATGCTAGAACTTATGGAAATTCCACAGCCAAAAGAAATGACAGGAAAAAGCCTAATAGAAAAGTAAATTTTGCTAAAAAAGGAAATATAAAGAATGTCAGAAAATATAAAACTAATATATACAAGAATGCAAAATCAGCTTTTTCATATGATACCTGAAAAGTGGGATAAAATTTATCTATATGCTTCTGTAGTAAAAAGATTTGGAAATTTTGAGTCAGGTGAAATGTTTTTTTACTATTTTCCAAAAGGAATATTAAAAAAGAATCCTATAAATAGCTACGAAATTCCAAGAAGATTTAATTTAGACGAAAAAGAATATTTAAAACTAGCTGAAAAACTATATGACTTAATAAAAGAGTTAAAAACAGAATATAAAAAGCAAACTAATAAAGAATGGACTAGCATTACAGTTAAAGTTGAAAATTTAAAATTTACAGTAGAATTTCACTATGACGAATTACCTATTATAGAGGAGCAAATAGAAGCAAGGCGTATATTATGGGCATATAAAAATTTAAAAATAACAAAAGAAAGCTTAAACAAAATGCAAAGAAAGTTACTAGAAAACGAATTAGAGAAAACTAAAAATATTAAAGAGAATATTACCATTTATTCGGAAAATATGTATCGTAATCCTATAAAAAACATGGTAAAGTACGATAAAGAAGTTAAAGAAAACGTTTTTAAAGTTGAAGAAAATAATTATCAAGTTAAGTGCCAAATATTAAGTTTAGGCGCATAAAAGAAGGGAGAAAGTAAAAATGAAAGATTATTTAGAAATCGAAAGCGTAAAAGCATTAGAAGTATTAGATTCAAGAGGAAATCCAACAGTACAAGTTGAAGTTGTACTAGAAGGCGGATTTTCAGGTGTAGCAATGGTTCCATCAGGAGCATCTACAGGAAGTTTCGAAGCAGTTGAACTAAGAGACGGAGATAAAGAAAGATATTTAGGAAAAGGTGTATTAAAAGCAGTAGAAAACGTAAATAACATTATTAGCGAAAAAGTAGTAGGAATGAATGCCTATGAACAAGCAAAATTAGATAAAACAATGATAGAATTAGACGGAACAGAAAATAAAGGAAAATTAGGTGCAAACGCAATGCTAGGTGTATCTTTAGCAGTAGCAAAAGCAGCAGCTAATTCATTAGGAATGAGCCTATATAACTATATTGGTGGTGTAAATGCAAAAGAATTACCTGTTCCAATGATGAATATTATGAATGGTGGAAAACATGCTGATAGTAGCTTAAGTGTACAAGAGTTTATGATTATGCCAGTAGGTGCAAAAACATTTGCAGAATGTATGAGAATGGGTGTAGAAGTATACCATAACTTAAAAAAAGTATTAAAATCTAAAGGATATTCTACAGGTGTTGGAGATGAAGGCGGATTTGCTCCAAACTTAGGAAGTGAAGAAGAAGCAGTAGAGCTAATACTAGAAGCAATTAAGCAAGCAGGTTACAAACCAGGTGAAGATGTATGCTTAGCATTAGACGTAGCTGCAACAGAAATGTATGATGAAGCAAAGAAAATAGGAAAAGACGGTTACTATTTCTGGAAAACTGATGAATTTAAAACAAAAGATGAAATGATAGATTTCATAGTTTCATTAGCAGAAAAATACCCTATAATTTCTATTGAAGATGGCTTAGCAGAAGAAGATTGGGAAAGTTGGAAAAAGCTAACAGAGCGTATTGGAAACAAAGTTCAATTAGTTGGAGATGACTTATTTGTAACAAATATAAAACGTTTACAAAAAGGAATTGATAATGGTACTGCAAATAGCATTTTAATTAAATTAAATCAAATTGGAACTTTAACAGAAACATTAGATGCAATTGAACTTGCAAAAAGAAATGGTTATACAGCAGTTGTTTCTCATAGAAGTGGTGAAACAGAAGATACTACTCTAGCAGATGTTGCAGTTGCTACAAATGCAGGACAAATTAAAACTGGTGCACCTTGCAGAACAGACCGTGTTGCAAAATATAATCGTTTACTAAATATTGAAGCAGAATTAGGAGACGTAGCAGTATTTAGAGGAAGAAAAGCAATAAAATAATTTTTTAAAATTAATAAGAGAATCAATAACGTACTATATTATCTCTAATAATATAGTACGTATATATTGGGGTATAGCCAAGCGGTAAGGCATCGGACTCTGACTCCGACATTTCCTAGGTTCGAATCCTAGTACCCCAACCACGTCGCAACTAGTTAAGTTTGACTAGTTGTTTTATTTTATAAAACAACATAAGTCAAAACACTGTTGCGCCTTGTTTCGAAAAAAGTATCGCTTTGCTAACAACTTTTTTCGAGGTTATTATCTGTAAATGTAAGTACATTTGATAATACATTTGCAGATTTATTTTTGGATCTTTTTCTAAATGGGCATAAATATTAGCAGTAATAGAATAAGAGTAGAATGACCTAACCAATAATAGCTTTGTGCTTAATTGTAATTGTTTTATTATCAAATTGTGAATAGAAACTTCCTTTAATCACAAATTTTATTTACAATTACTTTATATGAATCATAATTTTTTATATTTGTCAAACAGTTTTCAAGAATTTCTATTTAAAATATTTTCAAAAAAATGTCTATAATAATTGGTTTTTCATTGTAAAGTAAAAAATACAATGATATAACCTAAATATATAAAATTATTTTAGGAGAGAGAAATAATGGATACTGATAATCAGTTAGTAAAATATAAGGATAAGCCTATTAGACAATGGCTTACTGATATATTTAGTAAAATTAAAAGCAGATTTAGTTCTTCTAAAATATGGGATAAAGAAACTGAAACTAAAATAAATGAAGAATTTCCAGATGAATTAGAACAAAAAGAAGTTAAATCATTATTAAAAGAATTATTAGCACGAAATAAAAATTTGTTAAAAACATTAGATATTAAAATGCTAGATAATAATTTTGTAAATTTATTTGGTAAAGCTAGTTTAGAAAGAATAATAACAGATAGACACTTACAAGAAAGTATATTAGAACTATCTAAAGAACAATTACAGACTTATGCCTATATATTAAACTATAATCTAGTAGATTTTAATGAACGAATTGCAAATTTAAGCATACATTCTTGTAGCAATATAACTTTAGAAGAATTACAAAGCTTAACTGAAAGAGATAGACTAAAAGCAATTAGTATAATATTAAGTAATAGTGAGTTTCATTTAAGTGAATTAAGTGAATTAAAAGATTACTATGAAAAAAGAAGAAAAAGCTGTCAAGAAATAATAGATAATCCTCAAAAAATTGACGAAGAATATGAAAAAGATATGAATTCAGAAGTAGAGATTAGCATATTTCCTTTTGAATTATTGTATGAAATGCAAAAATTAACTAATTTAGATAGAATAAGATATGCAATTATTGAAACAAAATATGGAATGAGTTTAAATAAAGCAAAAAGTCTATGTAGTGCTTTTGGAAAAGATATAGATAAAATCGAACAATCGCAAGAGACAAGAGTAATTAAAGAATTAAAAGAAATATTAGAAGAAGATGATATTGATAAATTAAGGCAAATCAATTTAGATGAAGATTATGCTAATTATGAAGGAACAATTAATATTACACCAAAATTGAAAAATGCTTATTTACATGAATACCAAAAAACTTTATATCAAATTAATGAAAAAGACTATATTGGTACACAAAGTATAAAAATAAAAGGTAAAAAAGCTAATGTAAGAATTTATAATGTTCTAGGTAAAAATAATGATAGAGCAGATTTTAACATGATATTAACTTCACTAGGAGGCATTTACTTTTATAATCATAGTTACAATGATTTTAAAGCTGATTGGGATAGACAAGACGAAAATCATACTATATCATGTTCATATATAGGAAATGATTTCATCGGAGTAGTTGATGAGTCTCATTTATTAGCCTTTTCTGATATTGGAGAAAATGAATTGATTAAAGCTAACAATACAGATGCTGGATTTACAGATTTTCTATTTGGCACATGGGAAGATTTAAGAGAAAATCAATTTTTAACTCCTCAAAATGAAATTAATGCTTCTAAACTATATAATGAATTACTTGTTGAGAGAAAAGTGGAAAGAAATGGTAAATTAGTAAATAGAACTCCTACATTTGTAGTATTCATAGCAGAAAAACTTGACGATATAAGTGATGATAAAAATGTCAGATGGCAAGAAACAAAAAGATTGGCAGCAGAGTTAGGTATTCCCATTGCTGTAATAGACAAAGCTCAATGTGTAAAACTAGAATTTGAAAAAGTACAAGAAATGGTTAGGGCTGTTAAAGAAGAAAAAAGAATGGATTTAATACCAAGTATACTTCAAAAAATCGAAAATAATAGAGCTGCTCGAACGGGAGAACTTGGAGATATAAGAAATAAAACTTTTTCTGATGAGGCAATAAAGAAATATTTAGAAGAAGTTATAGGTGCAATAATAACATCTGATATAGGTACATTTAACCAAGGAATTGAAGAATTTGTAAATACAACAAAGAATTTAAAAAACACTTATTTAGAACATACTGAAGCTTTTACTTCAAATGGTGGAAGTTCTACTATTTTAGCAACAGAATTAGAAAAATGTAAAACATATAGTTATGATGAATATATGGATAGATTAAAAATACTATATAGTACTAGAAATGGATTAAACAAAGGCAAATCTCCAGTAATAAGAGAAAAGACAAATGATAATCAATTAGAACATCATGGAAAAGAAATAGATATTTAATTTGAGATTGTTGCTAAAAATGTCAACAATTTTCACATGAAATTTGACTTTTTTTCAAAAAATGGAAAAGTCATAATTTTATGGAACAATATCCTACAGAAAAATCAGCAGAAGAATTGGCTTATGAAAAAGCTAACCAAAAACCAGAAGTATATTATAAGATTTGAGATACTATTTACAAGACATCTTTTTTGTTCACAGATTGGTGCTTTAGAGGAATAAATAATGGAAAGAATTCTCCAGTTCCTACACTATGAAGACAAGCTTCATATATAGATTATATTGCGAAAAAATTGTATGAAACTGGTAAAATCGAAGAAGCAATTGCAAAGCTAGAAAAAATGACAGATAAAATATTTCAGTATAATCAAGAAAGGTTAAAGAAAGAACAAGAAGAAAGAGAATAATTATATATATAGGCAGGTTAATTCCTGCCTTATTTTTCTAAATTCCTGTTTTTTTCTCTATCTTCTTTTGTAACTTGTTTTTCAGCATCTAACAAAGTATGAGTGTCTTTTTAAAAATCTCTTATTATTTCATCTTCAGAAGGTAAATCAAATTTTTTGCAAATCCATTTTATGAATTTTTTTATGATATCTTTAAATTTATTTACTACTTTGTGCAAATGATTAGCAACTATTGAAAAAATGAAAAATAAAATTGTTAGAAATAAATGACAATGCTAATTTTATTTCTAAAAGTAAAAATCAGTATTGTTACTGATTTTTTGATTTTATTTAAGAGTATAAAAATATAAAATAAATATAAAGAAATCATATATACAAAAATTTAAATAAAAATAAAAATCCACTTGACTTATACAAACAATTTGGTATTGAGTTTTGGTATGCAAGAGAACTTATGCATGTATTAGAGTATAACAAATGGGAGAATTTTGAAAAAATACTTAATAAAGCAAAGAATGCTTGTGAAAATAGTGGCATGAGTGTGTTTGAACATTTTCCTGATGTCAGGAAGTTGTTAAAAAAAATATACATCTTGATTTTTTTCCTTTTTATGGTATAATAAATAATGTAGCTAAATTATATAGAAAATGCGTAGTCTTTTAAATTTGGGGCAAAGCAAAGTTAAAGCATAAAAGATTATGTGTTTTTTTGTTGGCAAAAAACTTTAAGAAAGTCTAACTATTAATTGTCAATAGAAATATTAAAATTTTTAATATTTTTAAATCATAAAAATTTTTCCATGAC
>CANQRY010000043.1 GCA_947626335.1 uncultured Clostridia bacterium
TCAGAACTTGGTCTAATAATTGGCATACTAAACACCTCCATAAATATTATATACATATTTTATCAAAATATTGATATGTAGTCAATGTTTTTCAATTAATTTTATTTTTAAAATTTATAAACGCAATTCCAGTTACATTAAAAATTGCTTGCTGCATCTTGAAAGTGTTGATATTACTATAACTTCAAAAATATTAAACCGGAGTACGCCTCTAATTTAAGAAAACTTACGAACTTTAAAGAGTTTCGTAAGTTTTTTATAAATATAATTGAGTTTAATTATCTTTCAAATCCATCTAAAGATATATGTAATTGCTTTTTAAGACAAAACATAGTATAATATAAATAATTATCCTCGTACTAGGAGAAATAATAAGTACATTAGTATATAAACCTTGAATTATATAATTATAGGAGGTAAAAAATGAAATTTACAAAATTACGGTTGTTTTTTAAATCTCGAGAGTTCAGAAAGATGTCCTTTCGGTATATAAAAGCAACTATTGAGTATTGTGTTAAAAAACCGTTTATTTATGTTAAGGCGCTTTATGACACAATTAGGCTTTTTATTGATTATCCTAATAGCTGGGATCGTTATGTCAAAATTGAAGAAATTGAAAGTGAAAACGAAAAACAAAAATTAGAACAAGATAAAGCAATAGCATATAACAATCTTATTGGAACAATTTTTATGTTTGACATTTCATTACTTGCGTATTGTAGCTATGCTAACAGAGACGATGTGACCGATGAAGATTATGAAACGCTTTATTCTAAATTTAATCAGATTAAAGACAATTTTAAAAAATACGTTAGTGAACTTGAAAAAATGGGTGTTGTTATTCCAAATGAACTTAAAACCATTATTGAAGATACTACGGTTGATAAGTTTAACGATTTTGATGAATATAAAATCTTTTCTGACAAAATTCATGCTATTAGTGATACTATTAATGTAACTTATAATTAATGTAATTTCACAAAAAATCGGGTTCTTACCCGATTTTTTGTTAGGCAATAATTAATATTTTATTTTATTTTATGTTTATAGTATAATTATATAAAATATGAGGGAGGTATTTTGTATGAAAATAGTAAAAAGTAGTGACGCACCTAAAGGAACTAATATTAGTAATACGAGCAATAAAGTTATTTTAATACAAGGAGCAATGGATATTGAAGTTGAATATCTAATTAGCAAATTAAATAATATAGAAAAAAGAATAATTTCTGAATATGAATTTTGGACTGGAAATATTGGAAGCAATAAAATAATAATTTCAAAAACTAGAATAGGAACTCTTAATGCAACCATATCTACAACTATTGGAATTATAAACTTTCATCCTGATTTTGTTATAAATCAGGGAATTGCTGGTGCTCATAGAGTAGATTTGCACACAGGAGATATTGTTATTGGAGAAAAATGTTGCAATATTAATGCATATTCTATACCTAGTAAAGAAAAGGGACAAGGATCTGATCCATTTCAATGGGAAGTTAGTAAAAGCAAGGCACAAATGTTATTTGCAGATACTAATCTAGTAAATGTTGTTGAAAAAGCCTTAAAAGAAAATACTAAAAATAAATGCATAAAAGGTATTTTAGGTAGTGGAGACATTTTTAACAGAGAATTTGACAGAATAATGTGGATAAATAATATATTTCGGAAATGACAGCGAAGACATGGAAAGTATAGGCGTTTATACTGTATGTAGTAAATTTAATATTCCTTGTGTTGGAATAAGAATAATATCAAATAATGAACTATTAAATGAAATGTTAGATAAATCAAAAGCTACCAAGCTACAAGAATTATTATTTAATTTGATTTTATTTAAAGCTTTATAACCAAAGTAAATTTAAAAATATTACATAAAAAACCTTAGGGAGAGTGGCAAAATAAGGCTCAAATCCCCCAAAACACTTGAAAATATGACAAAAATGTAATATAATTGTAATATGGACACAAAATTTTAAAATAAAACAAATAATAATAATATCCGTAAGAACAAAAATTACTAAATTAAAAAAATATGGAAAACCTGTCAAATACTACTATTGACATTGTAAAAAAACGAAAGTAAAATTAAATTAATAGTAATATGTAAAAAAGGAAGGTAAGGAAAATGAAACTAAAAAAGGGATTACTAACATTTGTATTATTGTTCATATCAATAATAACATTAAGTTCATTTGGAAGGGTAAATGCAGTAACAGTAGATAGTTATACACTAAATATCAAATTTTTAAGAAGTGCAGGCGGTCATGGTTATACATTTGGAGCAGGTGGAAATGACAAAACAATATGGAAAATTTATGATACTGCACATGAAAATAGTGGACAAACATTTTATTGTTTAAAAGGTGGACCAGGTTTTGGCGTAGAAGATATGCTAACAAATAGTAGCGGTATAAAACAAGCTACATATAATAAGCATTTTGATCTAAAAGATTATAAAAGCATACAAACTCCATATAAAGAAGCATTGCCAACAGATGACAATAAAATGAAATCACTAATTTGGTTATTAGATCATTTTTATGTTAGACCAACTGAAAATGCTTCAGACGATGAACAAACTCTTGCTGAACAAAATAAACAAGCATTATTAGCAGCTGCAACAGAATATGCAGAAGATGAAGGAGTATCTGACGGAGAGGACGAAGTTGAATACTTAACAGATGATGAAATAGATGCAGTACAACAATTAGCAGTTTGGTACTTTACTAATACGGATGATTACCAAGTAAAAGAAGGTAGTTTTGAATTATGGACAAATAGTGTACCAGGAGTAGCAGATAGTGTAAAAAAATCATTATCTGATTTATATAGAGATAATGGACATGAAACAAGATCTGAAGCAACAAATATCTTATTTAATTATCTTGTAACAACAGCAAACGCACAAGGCCAAAGTTATGTAAGCTCATCATCAACAGACCCAGCAGTAGAACTAGATGATACAACAACTATTACTAGTACCGTAAAAAATGGAAGAAAAATATTAGGACCATATAAAATAGAAAAGAAATTGCAAGATATACAAAATGCAGATATTACTATAACTACAAAAGTAACAGATGGAACAGGTGCAGAAGTTGAAGATGTTCAATTTTTACAAGCAGACCAAAGCACTACAATAACAAATATAAATTCATATATTGACCAAAACTTCTATATTTCAGTGCCACAAACTACAGACACAACAACATTAAAATTTGAAATTTCAAGTTATTATTTTACAACAACAGCAACATACTGGTCAGTAGAAAATCCTGAAGCCACTAAAGATCAACCAGTAGTTCTTGTAGAAAAACAGAAAGTGGAATCTAAAGACGAAAAAGTATATACAGAAACACCAAAAGAAGAACGAAAAGAAATATTTGACTTATCTTTAAGAAAATTCATTACACAAATAAATGGTTCACCAGTTAGTCCATCAAGAGAGCCACAAATATCAGATTCAGAACTTGCAAAACTATTAAGCGTAAATGCATCTGGAGCAGTAGCAACAGAATTATCAGAAAATGAGCCAACAACAGCAAATAAAGTACATCCAAAAGATGCTAAACCAGTAAAAACAGGAGATACAGTATTATATACAATTAGGGTATATAATGAAGGAAATGTAGATGGTTATGCAGCAAAAGTAACAGATCACTTACCAGCAGGGCTACAATTTATAGCTCCAAGTCAAAGTACAATTAACCAAAAATATAGATGGACAAATCCATCAAATGATGGAAAAACAATAGAAACAGATTATTTATCTAAAGAGCAAGAACAAAATGAAGGAGATAACTTAATTAAAGGTTTTACAGACGGAAGACAAACCTTAGATTATAGAGATCTACAAATAGAATGTAAAGTAATAGCAACAGTAGAAGGTGCAGAGTCTCTAAAAAATATTGCAGAAATTACAGAATATAGAGATAAAGATAACCAAGATGCTAGTGATAAAGACAGAGATTCTCAGCCAGGAAATGTAAATAAAGATACATATACAGATAAGAGCCAACAAGATGATGATGACTTTGAAGATTTAAAATTAAGAGCAGATAAAGAATTTGACTTATCATTAAGAAAATTCATTTCAGAAATACAAAGCGGAGATGAAACAAAAACATATGATAGAGCGCCAAAAGTAGATGTTACAGCTTTAGCAGCAGGAGCTAGCACTACAGCTACATATGAGCATCCAAAAGACCCTATTGGAGTATCTGTTGGAGACATTGTAACATATACAATTCGTGTATATAATGAAGGCGAAATAGCAGGCTATGTAAAAGAAATTACAGACCACTTACCACCACAACTTGAATTCTTAACAGAAGATGCATTAAATGCAAGATATGGTTGGTCAGTATCAAGTGATGGTAGAACAGTAAAAACAACAATTACATCGCCAGACACAACATATACAGCAAATAGAGACTCAATATATGCAAATAGAAGAACTGGAGATGACAAAGTTCTATTAGATGCATTTAATGGAACAAGGCTAGATTATATAGATGTTCAAATTAGATGTAAAGTAAAAGATAATATAGACTTATTTGAAAAAATAACAAATATTGCAGAAATTTCATCTGCTAAATCAGAAGCAGGAGCAGAAATAGTAGATAGAGATTCTACAGAAGATAGTTTAACAAAAGATAATTCAAAACCAGAAGATAATATTCCAAATGATAACTTACCAACAGATGAAAACTTACCAGGTTATAAAGATACAGAAATCGATCGTGGAGACAAATATATACCAGGACAGCAAGATGATGACGATTTTGAAAAATTAATAGTACAAAGATTTGATTTGGCATTAAGAAAATTTATAACAGCAGTAGAAGACAAAGAAGTAACAAATAGAGTTCCAGTATTTACTATAACTGATGAAGGCGAATATAAATATGAACACACAAAAGTACCAGTAGAAGTAGCAAATGGAAACTTAGTTACATATACATTAAGAATTTTCAATGAAGGAAACATGAGCGGATATGCATCAAAAGTAATGGATGATTTACCTGATGGAATAGTATTCTTACCAGATAATGAAACAAATATCGAGTATCGTTGGAAAATGTATAAAGCAGATGGTACAGAAACAACAGATGTAAACGAAGCAGAGTATATAGAAACAGACTATTTATCTAAAGAACAAGAACAAAATGAAGGCGATAATTTAATAAAAGCCTTTAACCCAGATACAATGACAATGCCAGACTATAGAGACTTAAAAATTGTATTTAGAGTAACAGAACCAAATACTTCAGACAGAATAATTACAAATACTGCAGAAATTACAGACGACCAAGATGAAGATGGAAAACCAGTAGAAGATAAAGACTCTGAACCAGATAATGGTGATGAAGATGAAGACGATATTGATAAAGAACACATTAAAGTAAAATACTTCGATTTATCTCTAAGAAAATGGGTAACCGAAATAATGGAAACATATAAAGGAAAAACAACAGTAACAAAAACTGGACATAAAGCTGAAGATGAACCAGAAGCACCAGTAAAAGTAGAACTTTATGCAAATAGAATAAAAGATACTACTGTTAAATTCAAGTTCTTAATTAGAGTAACTAACGAAGGTGAAATAGAAGGTTATGCAAAAGAAGTAATAGACTATGTTCCAGAAGGCTTAGTATTTAATAAAGAAGATAACCCATTATGGAGAGAAGAAGACGGAAAAATATTAACAGATCAATTAAAAGATAAGTTATTAAAACCAGGTGAGAGTGCAACAGTTGAAATTATACTTACATGGACTAATAATAAGAACAACTTAGGAGAAAAAGTAAACTGGGCAGAAATATATGAAGATTACAATGAATATGGTTCACCAGATATAGACTCTATACCAGGCAATAATAAAAAAGGTGAAGACGATATAGATTACGCACCAGTAATATTCTCAATTAGAACTGGTAGTGCACCTACTTACATTGTACTTGCATTAACATCAATAAGTATGTTAACAGGTGGAGTAATACTAATTAAAAAATTCGTGTTATAATAACTAATTAACCTATAAAAGTAGAAATATAGAAGTATATTTCTACTTTTTTAGGTTAATAAAAAACTTATCCTTTGATTATTTACATTAAAAAATGCTTATGATATAATTCAAATATAGTAAAAAGGAAAGGACAAAATGTATTATGAATCAAATTCTTGCAACAGAAAATAAAAAGAATAAAAAAAGCAGAAATGTACTAGATATACAGAACATAATTAGATTCTTTGCATTAGTGATTATGATATATGGATTAGCACTTTCAGGAGAAGGTTGCTATGCAATATATAGAGATATAGAAGATAGAAAACCTGGAAATATTCCAGCAGTTACTATAGGAAGAATGAATGACCAAGCAATAGTAAATATAGAGCATAGTGCACAAATTATGGAAATTTCGTATTCTTGGGATAATGGAGAAGAAAATATAATTCCTGTAAATGGTTTTAGTGCACAAGAGTCAATAACACTTTTAGGTTATGATAGCGTATTAAACTTAACAGTAGAAGATATAAATGGAAAAAAAGTAACATACCAAAAACAATATTTATTAAATGGAGTTGATATAACAAAACCATCAATTGAAATATTTGCAGAAAATGGCAGTGATATATTAAAGGTTACAGCTAAAGATGAAACAGCGCTTGAATATTTTTCATATAAATGGGAAGATGAAAACGAAAATATTACTTATGCAGACTCAGAAGGACAAAAGGAAATTCCAAAAGAAATAAATTTAGTACCAGGAACCAGAAATATTAAATTAACTGCTGTAGATAAAAACGGCAATATAGAAGTAATAGAAAAAGAAATAATAACATCATCTTCAAGACCAGAAATAAAAGTTATTACAAACAGAGATCAAATGACAGTTAATATAAAAGATAAAGATGGAATTAAAGAAATTACAATTAATTTAAATGGTCAAAAATATACTGCATCAAATATAAACAAAAAAGAAGTTACAGCAGGACCTCTAACTTTAAGAGAAGGAAATAATATTATTTCTGTTGAAGTAACAAATACAAGTGGTTATAAACAAACGGGTATAACAGAAATAGCATATAATCCTTAAAAATATAAATTACAAAATTTTTAAAGTAAGTAAGGCTTTAAAAGAAAGGAAAAAATGCTGTCTTTATTAGGCTAGCATAGGAAAGTAAAAATATGGCACAAGAAATTTATTTAATTGATGAAGGAACAGAACTAAAAAATAAATTGGTAGAACTTTTTAAAAAAGAAAAAGAATATAAATTTAAAAAAGCTAAAAAATCAGAAATAGAAACAGTTTTAAAAGACATTCCTTCACTAATAATTATAAATGAAGACGGTGTAAAAGATGACATTATCAAAATATGCAATAAGATTAGAGAAAACGAAGACAATAGCATAACTCCAATTATTGTTATTTCTTCTGTAAAAGACAAAAATCATAGAATTAGTGTATTACAAGCATGTGTTGAACACTATATCAAAGTACCAATAGACGAAGAATATTTATATTATACAGTTAAAAATATTATTAGACTATTAGATACTAACCGTGGAGTTAGTCCACTTACAGGCTTACCAGGAAATGTGCAAATACAAGCAGAAATGAAAAAAAGATTATTAAATAAAGAAGATTTTGCCATATTATATGTAGATTTAGATAACTTTAAAGCATATAATGATATTTACGGGTTCTTAAATGGAGATGAAATCATCAAATTTACATCGAGATGCATTACAAATCATATAGCAGATGCAGGAAATGAAAATGAAAACAGTTTCGTAGGTCACATTGGAGGAGATGACTTCGTAGCAATTACTTCTAATATAGATTGCGAAGAAATATGCCAAAACATTATTTTAGAATTTGAAAATGGCATTTCTAAATACTTTACGGAAGAGGATTTAGAAAAAGGATATCTAGAAGTACCAAATAGAAAATGTGTATTAGAACAATTTCCACTAACTACAATATCAATTGGAGTAGTTGTTATAGATAAAAGAAGATTCAAAAATGTCCTAGAAATAGGAGAAGTTGCAGCACAAGTAAAACATTTAGCAAAATCTACCCCAGGTAGCACTTATATAATAGATAGAAGAAAAAAATAAAAATTTTAAACACCACATATAGTACATGTGGTGTTTTTTAAAAAATAAACAATAAAATGAAAATCATAAAATAAAAACAAATACATACAAATATAATATAATTATTTTGCATATTATTTTTTGTTGGAGGTTATAAATGATTATATTAAACAAAAAAAGACTAGGAATTATTTGTAGCATTTTATTAGTTTCAGTATTTGTTTTTACTTTTCAAACAGCAAAGTTAAATAATACTGTGCAAACTGTAAGCTTGCCAGTATCAAATAAAGTTATAGTATTAGATGCACGGGCATGGAAAGCCAGATGAAGGAGATTACTTATTGAAGTTTGTGGTCTGAAAGCTACAAATAGCAATAAATCAACAAAAACAATAAGTGTGAAAACTTATTGAAGTTTATAAGAGAACAATTTATACTTGATTAAAATTAGACACAGATAGTGTCTTTTTTTATATTATAGGAAAGTTCTATTTTTAAACTAAAATGAAGACAAAAAATAGGCATCACAAAAATGCCTCAAAAATATACGTTTTTTGAAGTTTAAAAAGGTAAGCTATCATCTTCTTGAATTTCATCAGGATTATAACCATAGAACTTGGCGGCTTCA
>CANQRY010000044.1 GCA_947626335.1 uncultured Clostridia bacterium
AAAGACAAAGAAAAAACTGAGCAAATTTGCTCAATTTTACTTGAGAACTTTTGCACAGTTTTATTATACAATTTACAAAAGTATTGACATTTACATAATTTTGTATTATAATAAAAACATGCCTTGGCAATAGCCAGGCAAATCCGTATAAGGAGGGCTTACTCTATGAGGCGGCCCAAGTGTGTAAGGTTTAGCAGTGGATTTGTGTAGTGGCACAAATGTCTGTAAGGACATTCGTCAAACCTGCCTATTACCCACCAACGCGCCATGCGTATAATGAGGGTTGCTCTATGAAGCAATCCCCGAGCATGTGGGTAGAAAACTAACAGGAGGGATCAACGTGCCTCGGCCAAAGTGCAGAAGATTTCCCACGGGATTCAAGTAGCGTACCACATGAGAGAGAAATAGCACCGCCGGAATATCGGCGCAATTCTAGAATTACAACTCTCATGTCTGAACACTACGCAATTCCCCGAAACTTCCAAAGTACACTTCCACTACTAACCACAAGAGGGACCGAATTTATTTCGGTCCCTCTTGCTTTTAATTTACTTAATTGTTATTTGTATATTTAAAATTATTTATATAAAATTAGAATACAATTTTTTCTTGTATGTATTTTTCTACCTCATCAATTTTTATTCTTACTTGTTCCATGGTGTCTCTATCTCTTACTGTTACAGATTCATCTTCTAGTGTATCAAAATCAATAGTTACACAATATGGAGTACCTATTTCATCTTCTCTTCTATATCTTTTTCCAATACTTCCTGCTTCGTCATAATCGCACATAAACTTTTTGCAAAGTTTATTATATACTTCTTCTGCTTTTTCACTTAGTTTTTTAGAAAGTGGAAGAACCGCTACTTTATATGGTGCTAAAACTGGATTTAAATGTAATACTACTCTTGTATCTCCTTCTTCTATTTCTTCTTCATCATAAGCCTCGCAAAATATTGCTAAAACTGTTCTATCTAATCCATAAGTAGACTCTATAATATATGGTATATATCTTTCATTTGTGTCTGGGTCTAAATATTCCATGCTCTTTCCAGAATATTCTTGATGTCTTGATAAATCAAAGTTTGTTCTGTTATGAGTTCCGTTTATTTCACCCCAACCAAATGGGAATAAGTATTCTATATCACATGCCTCTTTTGCATAATGTGCTAATTTTTCATGATCATGGAATCTTAGTTTTTCTTCTGGAAGTCCTAAATCCATAAAATACTTTTTGCCATATTCTTTAAAATATTTGTACAAATCACTATCCGTGCCTTCTTTGCAGAATGTTTGAAATTCCATTTGTTCAAATTCAATTGTTCTAAATGTAAAGTTGCCAGGTGTTATTTCGTTTCTAAAGGCTTTTCCAATTTGACCAATACTAAATGGAAGTTTTGCTCTTGCTGTTCTTTGAACATTTAAATAATTAACATATTCTCCTTGTGCATTTTCTGGTCTTAAATAAATAATACTTTTGCTATCTGTTGTTACACCTCTGTATGTTTGAAACATTAAATTGAATTGTCTAATATCTGTGTAGTCAGATTTACCACAATTAGGGCAAGGTACTTTATGCTCTCTAATATAGCTTATCATTTCTTCTTGAGTCATTCCGTCTGCATCTGCATTTGGGTCAAAATCATTTATTAAATTGTCTGCTCTATGACGCATTTTGCATTCTTTACAGTCTACTAATGGGTCTGAAAAGCTTGCTACGTGTCCTGAAGCCTCCCATACTCTTGGATGCATTAGAATATCGGCATCTAGTTCATAACTATTTTTTCTTTCTTGAATAAATCTTTTTCTCCATGTATCTTTAATGTTATTTTTTAGTCTAGAGCCTAATGGGCCATAATCCCAAGTATTTGCTAATCCTCCATAAATTTCAGAGCCTGGATATATAAATCCTCTTGCTTTACATAGTGCAACTATCTTTTCCATTGTTACTTTTTCCATTTTATAGACCTCCTAGCCCCAACTCTCTTATTCTTAAAATACTATACTTTTTCTTTCTCATCGCATTTTATTTATAATATAGTTATTGTACTCTTTAATATTAGTATTGTCAATATTTTTTATTTAATTGTTCTTATTGCTTCGTCTGTAATTTTGTCTTTGTCAAAGTTTTTCATAACCAAAAACATTATTGCAACAATTAAAAAAGTTATTCCATATATAATTAAGCTCGCTTTCCAATTTCCATTTATTAAACTTGCACCTGCAAGTGTAGAAGATATTACTGATGGAAATCTTGCAATTGTTGATATTAAAATAAAGTCCAATGGTTTAATTGGAAGTAAAGCAGCTATATATGTTAATAAGTCTTTTGGTGTTCCTGGTATAAAAAATAATATAAAAATAATAAATCTAATTGTTTTTGGATTTTTAAATACCTTGCTATTTTCAATTTTTTCTATTTTGTTTTTGTTTGCAAAATCATATATAAATTTTCTGCCAAGTTTGTGTACCAAAAAGTATATAAAAGCAGAAATAATTGCAGCAGAAATCATTATAAATACTGTTCCCCATAAGCCTCCATAACATATTCCTGCTAGTACTTCTATTGGTTCACCCGGAATAATAAATAAAAATATTTGTGCAAATTGTAACCCAAATAATATTAGTACGCCAATAAATCCAGAATTAGTAATTTTATCTTTAAATGCAATTTGCCCTTCCTCAGTTGATAAATTCTTTATAGTTGGAAATAAATAAATTGTTGTTCCTAACATTATAGCAATTACTATAAACAATAATATTAGTTTAAATATTTTACTTTTTTTGTTCATTTTTTCTTTTTATTCCTCTACCTCATCAAATTGTGAATTATATAGTTTAGCATAAAATCCATCTTTTTTAAGTAGCTCTTCGTGTGTTCCTTGTTCGACTATATCTCCTTCATTCATTACTAATATTATATCTGCATTTTTTATAGTAGATAATCTATGCGCAATAATAAAGCTCGTTCTTCCCTTCATTAAGTTATCCATTGCTGCTTGAATTTGCTGTTCTGTTCTTGTATCTATTGAGCTTGTTGCTTCATCTAATATTAAAATTTGTGGATTTGCTAGTATTACTCTTGCAATTGTTAACAATTGTTTTTGCCCTTGTGAAATATTGCTAGATTCCTCGTCAATTAGCATGTTATAACCATTTGGAAGTGTTTGTATAAAATGATGCACATGTGCTGCTTTTGCAGCTTCAATTACTTCTTCATCTGTTGCATCTGGCTTTCCATATTTAATATTTTCTTTAATAGTTCCACCAAATAACCATGTATCTTGAAGCACCATTCCAAACATTTTGCGTAAGTCTCCACGATTAAAGTCTTTTATGTTATGGCCATCTACTAAAATAGCGCCTTTATTTACATCATAAAATCTCATAAGTAGTTTTACCATTGTAGTTTTTCCTGCACCTGTTGGTCCAACAATTGCAACTTTTTGTCCATCTTTTATTTCTTGATTAAAATCTTTTATAATGATTTTATCTTCATTATATCCAAATTGTACATGGTCAAATGTAACATTGCCTTTTAAACCATTTGTAGATACTGGATTTTCTATCACTTGAACTTCCTCTGGTTCTTCTAAAAATTCAAAAATTCTTTCAGATGCAGCCACCATTGATTGAAGCATGCTAGAAATTTGAGCTATTTGATTTATAGGGTGAGTAAATTGTTTGTTATATTGAATAAATGACTGTATATTTCCTACTGTAATTTTTCCTTGTACAGCTAAATAACCACCCAAAATAGCTACGCCAACATATCCTACATTTCCTGCAAAATTCATAATTGGAAACATTAGTCCAGATAAAAACTGAGACTTCCAACCTGAATGATAAAGCTCTTCATTCATTTTTGAAAATTCTTTAACTGCCTTTTCTTCTCCATTAAATACTTTAACTATGTTGTGCCCACCATATACTTCTTCTACCTCACCATTTACATGTCCTAAAAAGTCTTGCTGTGCTTTAAAATATTTTTGTGACTTTTTTACAATAAGCCTTACTATAATTAGTGCAAATGGTAATATTAAAATTGATACTAATGTCATTATTCTACTTATTGATAGCATCATAACTAAAATACCAATAATTGTGCAAACAGACGTAATTATTTGTGTTACACTTTGGTTCATGTTTTGTGAGAATGTGTCTATATCGTTTGTAATTATAGATAATACTTCACCATTTGTTTTTTTATCAAAGTATTTCATTGGAAGACGGTTTATTTTTTGTGCTATATCATTTCTCATTCTATATGTTAATTTTTGTGACACATTTGTCATTGTAAAACTTTGAATTGCTGTAAATATCATGCTTATTACATATAGTACAAGTAGTGTCAATAATATTTGCGCAATTTTACTAAAATTAATTCCTGCACCACCTGTTAATTTACCTATTAAGCCATTAAAAATTTCGGTTGTTGCATTACCTAAAATTTTTGGACCTACTATTGTAAAAATAGTACTACCAATAGCAAAAATAAGTACAATAAGTAATTTCCATTTATAATCTACTAAATATTTTTTTATTAATTTTTTGGTTGTGCCTTTAAAATCTTTAGGCTTTTCCCCAGGTCTAATTCCACGACCTCTTCCTCCCATTGGAGGTGATTTCATATTTGCCATTATTCTAATTCCTCCTTTGAAAGTTGTGATAATGCTATTTGTCTATATACTTCGCAGTTTTTCATAAGCTCATCATGTGTTCCAATTCCTACAATTTTTCCTTCATCTAATACTATAATTTGATTTGCATTTAAAATAGTATTTATTCTTTGTGCTACTATAATTACTGTTTTATTTTGCGTTTTGCTTGCAAGTTCTGCTCTTAATTTTGCATCTGTTTTATAATCTAAAGCTGAAAAACTATCATCAAATACTAAAATTTCGGGATCTTTAGCTATTGCTCTTGCAATTGATAAACGCTGTTTTTGTCCGCCAGATACATTGCTTCCACCTTGCGCAATTTCAGAATTATATTTGTTTTCTTTTTGCTCTATAAATTCTTCAGCCTGCGAAATTTGAGCTGCTAGTTTCATTTTTTCATCTGACATGTTTTCGTTGCTATATTTAATGTTTGACTCAATTGTTCCAGAAAATAGTACACCTTTTTGTGGAACAAATCCAATTATATTTCTTAATTCTTTTTGAGTTACGTCTTTTACATTTACACCATCTATTATAAGTTCACCTGATGTTACATCATAAAAACGTGGAATTAAGTTAACAATTGTAGACTTTCCACTACCTGTGCTTCCTATAATTGCAGTTGTTTCTCCTGGTTTTGCTGTAAAAGTAATATTTGTTAATAACTCTTTTTCAGCATCTGGATATTTAAAAGATACATTTTTAAATTCTACTATACCTTTTTTATTTTCATCAAAATGCTTTGGCTCTTTTGGGTCTTTTATTGAATTTTTCTTATCCAATACTTCATTTATACGTTTTGCAGATACACTAGCTCTTGGAAGCATTATTGAAATCATAGAAATCATTAAAAATGCCATTACAATTTGCATTGTGTATTGTAAAAATGCCATAATATCTCCAACTTGTGTTATTCCTTCATCTACATTATGTGCTCCTACCCATATAGTTAAAAGTGAAATGCAGTTCATAACTAGCATTAAAGTTGGCATCATTAGGTTCATGGCTTTATTAACAAACATAAATGTTTTCATTAAATTGTTATTTGCTTCTTCAAAACGATTTTCTTCCTTTTTTTCTGTGTGGAATGCACGTATAACAGGAATACCTGTTAACATTTCACGAGATACTAAGTTTAACTTATCTACTAAAGTTTGAAGCTTTTTAAATCTTGGCATTGAAATTATAAATAAAATTAGCACTATTAATAAAACTGATACTATTGCTACTCCAATAATCCAAGCCATTGGGTTATTGTTTGTTGCTAGCACCTTGAAAAATCCACCTATACCAATGACTGGTGCATAAACTACTACTCTAAATAACATGTTAATTAGCATTTGAATTTGCTGAATATCGTTTGTGCTACGTGTAATTAAAGAAGCGGTTGAAAACTCTTTAAATTCACTAGTAGAAAAGCTAAGTACCTTTTTAAATATTTTATCTCTTAAGGTTCTACCAAGTTTAGCACCTACCCTAGATGATAAAAGCATAATTGTTATACCTGCTGCCATACTAATAAATGCTACCCCAAGCATTTTAAGTCCAGATAAAATTATGTATGTATTTTGATACGAAGCCGTGTCTATTCCAATTTCCTTGTATTCTTCTTTTATGCTTTCAATAGCACTTTGCTCCATTATACTTTCAGGCATTTGTTCAATTTGATTTATAATTTTGTCTAATCCGTTTTGTTCTAAAAGGCTATAAATATATTCCCTTGGCATTTGTGATAAATCTGCTTGTGAATTATTAAGACCTTGCATAGATATTTGGTCTTTATAATTATTTAATAATTTCTCTAGCCCTTGTTTTATCATAAAAAGTTTTGACATGCTACTACTTAAAGTTTGTTCATCTTCTTCTGATAATGAATTTTTAATATATAACTCTTGTTCAGATAAAACTGGGTACTTTTTCAAATATTTTTCATATTCAGAACTATTATTCGATATTAAAGTATAATTGTTTAAAATATTGTTATCATCTTCTGTAAATAGTAATAACTCTTCCATTGTAGTTTTTCTAATTACATCTGGTGACGCACTTTCAATTCCACCTTGCTGAATACCTACATTTACAATTTTTGAGGTATAATCTGGAAGTGTTAAGTCTGCTGTTGCTTGCACTATTAAAAGCAAAATAATTACTATTACAGATAACCATGATTTATTTAAATTTTTAAGAACTCTAAGCATTTTTTATTTCCTTATATAAGTAATATTTAGGTTTTTTAAAGTAAACCTATAAACTTTGTGTATTTTACTTAATAAATAGCACTTGTATATTATAATTAATACTGTGCTATTATTCAATACTACATTTGTAAATTTTTTGTGAAGATATGTATTTTAACTTGTTTGTAAAATTTTTTGCACCTCTTTAATATCTTCTTGTGGTGTAGAAGCTCCTGCCATTATGCCTATTTTACCAAATTTTTTTATTTCATTTAATAATTTATATGTTAGCTCATTTGGGCTTTCTATCATAATTGCTTTTAAACAGTTTTTGCATGCAATATCATATAATTTATTTGTATTTGAACTTTTTTTGCCACCTATAATAACCATATAGTCTACATTTTGCGATATTTCTTTTGTTTCTTCTTGTCTTAACCTTGTTGCATTACAAATTGTATTTTTTATATCAATAGTAGTACTTTTACTTAATTCTTCCTTTATTATTCTAATGAATTCTTCAAATTTTTCTAAATTAAATGTAGTTTGGGCAATTACAAATAAATTATTTATATTTTGATTTTTTACTTTGTTTATTGCTGAGTTTAAGTCTTCTTCTGTTTCAATTACAAAACATTTATCTCCGCAAAAACTCTTTGTTCCTATAACTTCAGCATGCTCTTTTTCGCCAATAAGAAAAATTGTTTTTCCTTGTTTTGCATTATTTTCAGCCATTTTATGAATTGCAAGTACTGATGGACATGTTAAATCTATAATTTTTAAACCTAACTTTTCAGCCTGTTCATAAATTTGCTTTTTTACTCCATGTGCGCGAAAAATAACGCTTTTTCCTTTAGGGTTTGGAATTTCATCTAAATTATTTATAACTTTTAAGCCTTTGTTTGCTAGGCTTTGCATAACTCTTGGGTTATGCGCTAAATCTCCTAAACAATATGTTGTTTTACAATTTTGTTTTTTAGTCTCAAAACTTGCACCATCTATTGCAAGTGTAATTCCTTTGCAAAATCCAGCCGTTTTTCCAATTACTATATTCATATATTTCCTCTATTCTTTTTGTAAATACTTTATATAATATGTAAAAATTTTATCATACTACACAAAAAATAACAAGAATTTTATACTTGTCATTTAATAAAAAGTAGAATATACTATAATTGTATATGGAAGAATTTTATACATAAGCTTGTTTTATATATATTATAATTAATTTTTTAATATAAGGAGTAATAATTTGGAACCATTATTTAAAAATAAAACTACTTTATCTAAAAAAAATTACATTGACCTTGTTAAATTTCATCAAAAGAAAAACAATTGGAAATACTATTTATATACAGCTATTTTTTCTATTTTGTTTATTTTTTGCATTTCGGTTCAAATAGCAAATAAATACTACTTGCCTGCTATTATACTCTTTTTATGTTTTTTTGCTTTTTTAGCTTATAGATTTATACAGCCATATTATAAAACAAAAAAAGAGTTTCAAAGTGATAAAGTTCAAAAAAATTTAGTTAATTATTATTTCTTTTACAAAGAATATTTTAAAGTAAAAAATAAAATGGGTAGTTTTAAATTAAGATACTATAAAATATATAGAGCTTATGAAAATGAAAACTATTTTTATTTGTATTTGGATAAAGACTATGCTTTTATAATAGAAAAGTCTGGTTTTATAATTGGTAATAAAGATGAATTTCGAGATTTTATAAAAAGTAAATTTAGATTTAAATTTAAGGGAAATTAATAATAATT
>CANQRY010000045.1 GCA_947626335.1 uncultured Clostridia bacterium
GTGGAAGATGGGACTCGAACCCACGGTCTCCAGTGCCACAAACTGGCGCGTTAACCAACTACGCTACATCCACCATCTTCTATGTAGTAAATTTTCAAACGCATATATAATTTTACAACAAAATAGTATGCTTTGTCAACACTAATTTGTTTTTTAATAACTTTTGTTTATACATTTAAAAATTTGCTTTTATTTAGCCTATTTATAGCAGTTCACTAATTAATTGTAGTGAACTGCTTTTATTATGTTTTAATTTATTTTTTAGACTTCTTCCGCCCATATAATTAACCTATTTTTTGAGTCATCTGTACATGTAGTTAACGAAATTGCTCTTTTACCTCTTGTATCCCTAACAAAATATTCTGCATCATGGTCTGTTGTGATATATGTTTTAGAGATTGAGTATGTTACTTTTTTACCTTCTAAGTCGGTTATATAAATTTTATCTCCTTCAGCTAATTTCTTGTTATTTGAGAAGAATGTTCCATTTCTGAAGTTGTGACCTGCTATAACAGTATTACCAACTTTGTTTAAACCTACACCATAAAGTATACCAACAGAAGTATTTAATGAGTTTGGTGTTACAGTTTCTAGTACGTAGTATTTTATGCCAGTTTTAGGTATTTCAATTCTACCAGCTACATTGTAGCCTTTGTAAGTAAGCTTTTTACCACTGCTACTGCTTCCCCCGCTACTACCTCCAGTGGTAGTACCTACTGACTGTGTATTACCTTCTTCTAAATTAAGAACAGGCTCTATTAGTTCTGTATTTTCCTCAGTATTAGTATTTTCTGTGTTAGTTACATTTGTATCTATATCTTCTGAGTTATTGTTTGCTATCCAGTTTTCAAATTCATCGTCAAATCTATCTGCACTTGCAGTAGCAGAAGATGTTTTATACCAATCTATACCAACATATACAAGTAAACCTATAATTGCAATTATAGCAATTATTAATATAATTGTTAAAACTTTACTATATTTACTATTTAGCATTTGTAATCCCTCCCTATATATAAATTATTTCATATAGTTATTAATATTATAACATATTTTTCGGAAATAATCTATATTTTAGGAAATAATTTTAGGTCCCATCTTTTTTCCTGCTAATAAATGAAAATGTAAATGATTTACTTCTTGACCTGAATCTGGTCCGCAATTGCATATTAACCTGAATCCATTTTCTTCTATATTTAGCTCTTTTGATATATTTTGTATAGCTTTGGTAATTTTTTCTATAAGTGCTATATCATCACCTTTAAGTTCTAATATATTTGCAACATGTTTTTTTGGAATTATTAAAACATGTATGGGTGCAGATGGATTTATGTCATTAAAAGCTAGAATTTCATCATCTTCATACACTTTATTTGATGGTATTTCTCCTTTAATTATTTTACAAAAAATACAATCTTCCATTTTTCGTTTCCTCTCCTAAATAAATTTACTCTAAAATAGCTTTTATTCTTCTTACACCTGCTGAACTCGATTCTTCTTTTGTGATTTTAAAATGTCCTAATTCTCCTGTATGAGTAACGTGTGGGCCACCACAAATTTCTTTGCTGAAATCTCCTATTGTATATACTTTTACTTTATCTCCATATTTGTTTTCGAATAGTCCTGTTGCTCCAGATGCTTTTGCTTCTTGCAATGTCATTTCTTCGCAGGTTACTTTTAAGTCACGTTTAATTTGTTCGTTAACTATGTCTTCTACTTGTTTAATTTGCTCTGGTGTCATTTTTTCTGGATGTGTAAAATCGAATCTTAATCTTTCTACTGTAATGTTTGAACCATTTTGTTTTGCATGTTCTCCTAATACTATCTGAAGTGCTTTATGTAAAAGGTGTGTAGCTGTATGATACTTGGTTGTTTGCTCATTTTGCTCTGCTAAGCCACCTTTGAATTTTTGCTCGCTTCCAAGTCTTGATTTTTCTTGATGCTCTTTGAATAGTTTATCAAATTCTGTTAAATCAATTTTTAAGCCTTGTTCTTTTGCTAAGTCTGAAGTAATTTCTGGTGGAAATCCATATGTTTCATATAGTTTAAAAATTGTGTAACCATCAATTACATTTTTGTTTTCTTGTTTTAATTTATTGACTACTTTTTCAAACTCTTTTTCTCCATGTGATAGAGTTCTCATAAATTTATTTTTTTCTTCAACAATAGTTTGTTTAATTACTTCTCTGTTTTGTACTAGTTCTGGGTACATTTCTTTTAATGTTTCTATGTACAAGTCAATTAGGTCTTCTAAGCTATTTAGGTCAATTTGTAATTTGTTTAGGTGTCTTGTCATTCTTCTAATTAGTCTTCTTAATACATAGCCACGGTCAATATTGCTTGGTCTTCCGCCATCTGAAATAACCATTATGCTAGAACGTAAATGTTCTGCTACTATTCTTCTGCTTTCTATGTTATCTACTTTTGCTAATTCTTTTAATTTTTCCATAACAGGTAAAAATAGTTCTGTGTCAAATGGTGTTTCTTTGCCTTGTAAAAGCATTGTCATTCTCTCTAGTCCTAAACCTGTATCTACATTTTGTTGTTTTAATTTTGTAATAGTTCCATCTTTTGATTTATAGTACTCCATAAATACATTGTTCCAGATTTCAACATATTTTCCACAGTCACAAGATGGCTGGCAGTTTGGAGAACATGCTGGTTTTCCTGTGTCTAAAAACATTTCTGTATCTGGTCCACAAGGTCCTTCTTCTCCTGCTATCCACCAGTTGTTATCTTTTCCATAAAAATATATTCTTTCTTCTGGAATTCCTGCTCTTTTCCAAGCCTCTGCTGAAACTGTATCTTTTGGAGCGTCTTTATCTCCTGCAAAACATGTTACAGATAATTTTTCTGGGTTTATTCCTAGCTCTTTTGTTAAAAACTCATAGCTCATAGCTATTGCTTCATTTTTAAAATAGTCTCCTAAAGACCAGTTTCCTAGCATTTCGAAAAATGTTAAGTGACGATTATCTCCAACTTCATCTATATCGTTTGTACGAAGGCATTTTTGATAATCTGTAAGACGCACTCCTGCTGGGTGCTTTTCTCCTAAAAGATATGGCACTAATGGTTGCATTCCAGCTGTAGTAAATAATACAGATGGGTCATTTTCTGGTATTAGCGGAGCACTTGGAATAACACTATGTCCGTGATTTTTAAAATAGTTTAAATATTTATTTCTTATTTCTATTGCTTTCATTTTTGTTTACACATTCCTTGTATATATATTTAGATTTTTAAAAGAAAATCTATAAACTGTTGTTTTTAGGACTTAAAATTCTATCCATAAACCTTTTTCTTTAAGCTCATTTACCTTTTGGTCATGTTCTTCATTTGTTCTTGTAAAATATACATTTCCATTTTTGTCTGCTACAAAAAATATATATGGTGTTTCATTTGGGTTTATTGCCGCTTCTATTGAGCTTAAACTTACCATTGAAATTGGTCCTACTGGCAATTTTCCTGCCATATTTGGTCCTCTTGTGTTATATGGGTTATATGTATTTATTTCAGATAGGTATAAATCTCTTTCACCCATGTCCACTTTAAATGCATAATATGTTGTTACGTCGCTTTGCAGTGCCATGTTAGCTTTTAGCCTATTATATAGTACACTTGAGACATCTTTTCTATCTTTATCGTATACCGCTTCATTTTCAATAATTGACGCTATTGATAATAAATTATGAACAGTATAACCTGATGATAATTGTAAGCTTTCTTTGTATGGTTCTAATTTATTTTCCATTTGATCTAATAAAGTTTTAAATATTTCATTTACTGTTACGTTTTTATCTTTAAACTGATATGTGTCTGGGAAAAAGTAACCTTCTAATGGATAATATATATCTTTGTTTTTTATTTCGTCTGTAATAAACCAATAATCGCTAATTAAAGAATTTATATATTCTTCGTCTTTTAATAGATCATATACGTCATCTTCGGTGTTATTTGTTGATTCTGCTATTTTTTGAGCAACCCACCTCATGTTTTTTCCTTCAACAAATGTAATCTTTATTACGTCATCGCTTGCAACTTTTCCAGTTTGTAAAACTGCTGCTATTTCTTCAAGTGACATTGCTTTGGTTAAGTTATATGTGCCTGCTTGAAAGTTTGAAACTTTATTTAGACTAACATATATTCTAAATGCTATTTTACTTTTTATAACTCCTGCTTCTTCTAGTTTATTTGCAATAGTAGCTACACCTGACCCCATAGGAATTTCTACTTTGTATGTACCTGTGTCGCTTTTATTTACTGGTTTTAAGTTTGAGCTGTACCATATAATTGGAATGGCTATTATTGCTAATATTATTACTATAATTACTGATATTATTATTACTTTTTTTTGCATATTTTACCTCATTACTTTTTTAGGTAGATTTTAGTTTTAAAACTTTTTTCCTAAAAAAGTTTTTTAAATATTTTAACTTTTATAATTATAAGGTTTATTTGGTTTAATTGTCAAGGCTTTAAGCTTATAAATTTGGTGTTATTTTAGGCTATTTTAAGCCTTTAAATTTCCTTACAAATAAGTTCTAAATTTTCTAAATCTACTACTTTTAATTTTTTTATGGTGTTTTCTAAATTTTCTGTAGTTTTTAGTTTTGCTACCATATAGTTTGCTGTATGTCCTTTTAAGTAATCTCCTTCTCTTTCTTCAAATAATACTTCTATTTGATTATTTATATATTTTTTTAAGTAATTTTCTTCATTTTCATCTGAAAGTTTTAGTAAAATATTACTTCTTTCTTCTTTTTTATTTCCATCTACTTGGTTTGGCATGCTCTCTGCTATTGTGCCTTTTCTTGGAGAATATTTAAATATGTGCATTTTATAAAATTTAATTTCTTTTAAAAATTCGTAAGTTTTATTAAACTCTTCGTCTGTTTCTCCGTGGAAAACCTACTATTATATCTGTTGTTAAATTTACATTTGGAAATGCACTTCTTAGCAAATTTGCTCCTTTTTTAAATTGTTCTACTGTGTATTTTCTGTTCATTCTTTTTAGTGTTTCATTACAGCCACTTTGCAAAGATAAGTGAAATTGGTCACATATTTTTGAAAGTTTTGATAGTCTTTTAACAAACTCTTCAGTAATTAAAGTTGGTTCTAGTGAGCCAAGTCTTATTCTTTTAATTCCTTCTATTTTTTGTATATCTTCTAATAAGTTAATTAAATAATAACCGGTATTTAAGTCTTTTCCATAGGATGCAACATGTATTCCTGTAATAACCACTTCTTTTATATTGTTTTCGCTTATTTTTTTTATTTCTTCTAATACGCTTTTAGGATTTCTACTTCTTATTCTTCCCCTTGCATATGGTATAATGCAATATGTGCAAAACTGATTACAACCATCTTGTACTTTTATAACTGCTCTTGTTTTTTCGGTATATGTAACTGTTCCAAAGTCTAAATATTCTTTTTGATTTGATATATCTGAAACTTGCATGATTTTTTCTTTATTTTTTATTGCTTGATTTATGTATTTTGCAATTTCGTTTTTTTCATTAACCCCTAGTATTAAGTCTATTTCTGGAATTTTTTCTAACTGTGCTTTTGCAACTTGTGCATAGCAACCACAAGCTACTAAAACAGCATTTGGATTTATTTCTTTAACTCTTCTTAGCATTTGTCTTGATTTTTTATCTGCCATGTTTGTTACAGTACATGTATTTATAATGTAAGCATCTGCTTTTTCTTCGAATTCTACTATTTTATAGCCACTTTCTATCATTTTTTGCATCATTGCATTTGTTTCATACTGATTTACTTTACAACCCAAAGTGCAAAATGCTACTGTTTTTTGGTTCATTTTTTGCTATTTCCTTCCTTTTTTACTAATACACTATTATTATATATTATATAATCATAACTTATAAATGTAAAGTGTAAATAAAGAAGCAGCCTCTTTAGTGTTAAAAGGGGCTGCTTTGGATTTTTAATTTTAATACATTCCGCCAACTTGGTCGTCATGGTCATGTGAGCAATTACAACTTTCTGGTTCTTTTTTGTCTGTTACAATGCTTTCTGTAGTTAGTATCATTGATGCAATTGATACTGCATTTTCTAGTGCACTTCTTGATACTTTAGTTGGGTCTACAATTCCTGCTTTTTTCATGTCTACATATTCTTCTTTTCCTGCATCAAATCCAACACCTGTTGGACTATTTTTTACTTTTTCTAATATGACAGATGGCTCTAGTCCTGCATTTACTGCAATTTGTCTTGTTGGTTCTTCTAGTGCCCTTAATATAATTTTTCCACCTATTTTTTCGTCTGAGCTTAATTTATTTACTACTTCAGATACTTTAGGAATAATATCAACATATGCTGTTCCACCACCTGGTACAATTCCTTCTTCTACTGCAGCTTTTGTTGCAGATAAAGCATCTTCCATTCTTAATTTTCTATCTTTCATTTCTACTTCTGTTGCTGCACCAACTGCAATTACAGCTACTCCACCAGCAATTTTTGCTAAACGTTCTTGTAAATTCTCTTTTTCGAATTCACTTTTTTCTTCAGCTATTTGGGCTTTTATTTGTGCTACTCTTGCTGATATTTTTTCCTTATCTCCCATACCATCTACAATAATTGTATTTTCTTTTTGTACTTTTATTTGTCTTGCTCTACCTAATTGTTCTATTGTTGTATCTTTTAGTTCTAGCCCTAAATCAGAAGTTATTACTTCTGCACCTGTTAGAACTGCCATGTCTTCTAGCATTTGTTTTCTCTTATCTCCATAGCCTGGAGCTTTTACTGCAACTACGTTTATAACTCCTCTTAATTTATTTAAAATTAAAGTAGATAAAGCTTCTCCTTCTATGTCATCACAAACAATAACAAGTTTGCCTGATTGTTGCATTAGGCTTTCTAATAAAGGCAAAATTTCTTGAATGTTGCTAATTTTTTTATCTGTAATTAAAATATATGGGTTATCAACAACAGCTTCCATTTTTTCGGTATCTGTTACCATATATGGAGATACATAGCCTTTATCAAATTGCATACCTTCAACTACATTTAACTCTGTTTGAGATGTTTTTGATTCTTCTATTGTAATTACACCATCTTTAGAAACCTTTTCCATAGCTTGTGCAATAAGATCTCCTACTTCTGAATTATTTGCAGAAATACTTGCTACTCTTGCTATGTCTTGCTTTCCTTCTATTTGAACACTCATTTCTTTTAAGGCTTTTACAGCAGATACTAAGGCTTTATCCATTCCTCTTTTAATTGCCATTGGGTCACCACCAGCTGCAACATTTTTTACGCCTTCTTTAATCATGTTTTGTGCTAGAACCATTGCTGTTGTAGTTCCATCTCCTGCTATATCATTTGTTTTTATTGAAACTTCTTTTACAAGTTGAGCTCCCATATTTTCAAAGCTGTCGTCTAGCTCAATTTCTTTTGCAATAGTTACACCATCATTAGTAATAAGTGGTGCACCAAATTTTTTATCTAACACTACATTTCTACCCTTTGGGCCTAATGTTACCTTTACAGTATCTGCTAATTTATTTACGCCATTTACTAGGCTTTTTCTAGCATCTTCTCCAAATTTAATTTCTTTTGACATTTTATATTCACGTTCCTTAAATAATATATTTAGGTTTTTTAAAATAGGTTTTACCTATAAACCATTTCAACTTTAAGTTTATTCTACTACTGCTAAAATATCGCTATATTTTACAATAATTAGTTCTTCTCCTTCGTATTTTATTGTGGTTCCTGCATACTGATTTAAAACTACTTTATCGCCTTCTTTAACACACATATCTACCTTTTTTCCGTCTTCTCCAATACCATTTCCTACTTTTAGAACTTGTGCTATTTGAGATTTTTCTTCTGATTTGCTAGACAAAATAATTCCACTTTTTGTGGTTTCTTCTTTTTCTAACATTTTTACAATTACTCTATCTGCTAATGGTTTTAGCATAAAAATCCCTCCTATTCTTTTTTGCTTACTTTTAACTTAAATAAAACATTCTTAAAATTATATGCTATTTTTAGATTTTTAGTATTATTTAAATTAAAAATTAGCAGTCGCTCTTCGTGACTGCTAATACTTTATACCCTATTATATTAAATGTCAAGTATGTATGTTAATTTTTCACATTTATTTCACATTTGATTATCATCATTTAGCAAAATACGCATCATATCAATGATATTATAAAATGGAATATTGATTCCCTTTTTAACTAGTTTTATTACATTTCTTGATACTTTTATTATTTCATTTTTTAAATCATCAGTTGAAACATTTTCCTCACATTCAATATAAGCTTCTTTCTTTTCTAAGCTAACAACAGCCT
>CANQRY010000046.1 GCA_947626335.1 uncultured Clostridia bacterium
TATAACTAAAAAAATTAAAGAAGATGGAAAATTAATTTATTTATTATCTAAAAAAGATGATAGCGAGCATTCTTATGAAGTTATATCGAAAGAAATAACTGCAATATATTTATATATACAAAATTCAGTTTATGAAATAAAAGCAGATAATAATACTATAACTACATACTTTAAAGAAATATTTGAAAATAGCAATATATTAAAATATGGCTATCATTTAGGTGAAGATTATATATTTTTAAAACAAATGGGAATAAATTTAAATGGAATTTATTTTGACGCGGAAATTGCAGCATATGACTTAAATCCAACAAGTAACCACTATAATTTAGAAGAACTAGCGATTCAATATTTAAATTTAGATATTGCAGAATATTTAAAATACTTTGGAGTAAAAGAAAATGCACAAAAACAATTAACATTATTTCAAACTGAAGAGCAAACTAGTGTAGATAGTCAAAAGTATAAAAATTCAGTTTTAACATATGTTATTGCAAAGTTACAAGGGGTAATGCTTTCTAAATTAGAAGAACTAAATTCTATAGATTTATTTAAAAACATTGAAATGCCTTTAGTAAAAGTATTAGCAAGTATGCAATATGAAGGAATATATGTAGATAAAGAAGAGCTAATATCATTTGGAGATAAATTAAAGGAAGAAATAGAGAACTTAAAACAAAGCATTTATAATTTATGCGGAGAAGAATTTAATATAAATTCTACACAGCAGTTAGGAACTATACTATTTGAAAAATTAAAGTTACCAGTATACAAAAAAACAAAAACAGGTTATTCTACAGATGTAGATATACTAGAAAAGTTAAGCAAGGAGCACCCTGTAATTGATAAAATTTTAGAATATAGAAGTTTAATGAAACTAAATTCTACTTATGTAGAAGGACTTATTCCATACATTACACTAAAATTAAACAAAATTCATTCATATTTTCATCAAACAATTACTGCAACAGGAAGAATTAGCTCAACAGAGCCAAATTTGCAAAATATTCCTACAAGAATGGAGCTAGGTAAACAAATAAGAAAAGCATTTAAAGCAAATAAAGGTCATATTTTTATTGATGCAGACTATTCGCAAATAGAATTAAGAATTTTAGCTCACATTTCAAAAGATAAAACTATGATAAATGCATTTTTAAATAATGAAGACATACATAAACAAGTTGCATCAAAAGTATTTAATGTGCCACTAGAAAATGTTACAAAAGAGCAAAGAACAGCAGCTAAAGCAGTTAATTTTGGAATTGTTTATGGAATAAGTGGATTTGGACTAGCTGAGCAGTTAAGCATAAGTCGTAAAGAGGCAGAAAATTATATTTCACAATATTTAGATAAATATAGTGGTGTTAAAAGCTTTATGAATGAAATTGTTGATATAGCAAAGCAAAATGGCTATGTAGAAACATTATTCCATAGAAGAAGATACATTCCAGAACTTTCTTCTAACAATTATATGGTAAGACAATTTGGTTCAAGAGCAGCAATGAATACGCCAATACAAGGAACAGCTGCAGACATTATGAAAATTGCAATGATAAAAGTTTTTGAAAAATTAGAAGAAGAAAACCTAGACGCAAAAATAATTTTACAAATTCATGATGAACTACTAATAGAATGTAAAATAGAAGAAAAAGAAAAAGTTAAAAAAATTTTAAAAGACTGTATGGAACAAGCAGTTAAACTAGATGTACCATTAGAAGTAGAAGTATCAGAGGCAAGTAACTGGTATGATGTAAAATAAAACAAAAGAAAAAAGGAGAAATAAAATTGCATAAAATACTAAGAAATATACTTATACCAATATTTATAATTTTACTTATTTATTTTATTTGTTTTAAGGTATTTAATTTAGATAAAACCATAATGGAAATAGTGTATCCAAAAAAATATGAAGAATATGTTAATAAATATTCTAAAGAATATAATGTTGATAATTTGCTCATATTTGCAATTATAAAAGCGGAAAGTAATTTTAACCCAAATGTTAAATCCAAAAGTGATGCAATAGGTCTAATGCAGTTACTAGAAAATACTGCATTAGAACTTGCCAAAAAGCAAAATCAAGAAATTACAGAGCAAGAATTATATGAACCTGAAACAAATATCAAATTAGGAACATATTATTTTTCTACCTTAATAGAGCAATATAAAAATACAGGGGTTGCATTAGCTGCATACAATGCAGGAATGGGTAGAGTTAATGAATGGATACAAAATGAGGTTATAAGAGTAGATGGCTCAGATTTAGAAAATATACCATATAAAGAAACTAATATGTATGTTAGAAAAATATTAAATGATTATGAAATTTACAAAGATCTATATAATTAAAAATAAATAAGATTTTCTTAAAGATCATATTTATTGTAAAATATTAAGAAATGGAGTAAGGTATGATAGTACAAGGAAGACCAGAATTAGGATTACAACAACATCAACAAGAAGCATATAAAAAAGTTAAAGAAGCATATACGAATAAAGAAAAAGCATCAGTTGTAATGCCTACAGGATGCGGAAAAACATTTGTGGCATTACAGCTAATGGTAGATAATCGTGATAAAAATATATTATTTATGGCACCAACAAATGCAATAAAATATCAAATGTATAATTATATTGCAAAATATATTGTAGGAGAAGAACCTTCAAGCAAAAGACCTGCGAGAATGATAGCAGATGAGTATTTCCCAAATTTTAAAATAATGCTATATCCATCTTTATTAAGAGTAAAAGATAAACAAATGGAAAAGCTAAATGCTGATATTATAATTATGGATGAATTACATAGAACAGGTGCAGATAAATGGGGAAAAAGAGTAAATACATTACTAGAAAAAAATCCAAAAGCAAAAATATTAGGCTTAACAGCGACCCCAGATAGAATGGATGATAAAAATGTAGTAGATGAACTATTTGAGGGAGAAATAGATTATGAACTAACATTAGTAGATGCATTAAGTGAAAGAATAGTAAAAGTACCGGAATATGTAAAATGTGATTATGCTCTAAAAGAATATTTAGAAGGAATAAGAGAAGCAATAGATAGTTGTGACGATGAAATAAGAAAAAGCGAATTAGAAGAAAAATATGAGAAAATGAGAAGAATAGTAGAACAATCTTATGGAATACCAGAGCTTCTAGAGAAAAATATAAAAGTAAAAGATGGAAAGTACATAATATTTTGTAGAGATAAAAGACATATGGACGAACTAATAAGCAAGGCAGAAGAATGGTTTGGAGCAATAGATGAGAGCCCAGAAATATACTCAGTTTTTTCAGGAGAAGGCTATACACAAAGAGATAATAAAAAAAGTATTGAAGAGTTTGAAAGTTCAAAAACAGGACACTTAAAATTATTATATTCAATAGAAATGTTAAATGAAGGATTGCATATAGAAGACATTTCAGGTGTCATTATGGCAAGACCAACAGAATCAAGAATAGTATATTTACAACAATTAGGAAGAGCGTTATATTCAGATCCAACAAAAGAGAAAACAATAGTATTTGATTTAGTAAATAATTATTTAAGAAATAATTTAGATAGAGAAATAAACAGAAAAATAAAACAAAGAGCAATAGGCATAAAAAATAGAGATGATGACAATGATAAAGATATTAATGCTGATATAGATAATGATGCAAAAAGTAATTCTAGTGAGACAGAAAGTGAAATAGAAGAGATAGAAGCTTTTAGAATACTAGGAGAAACGAGAGAATTTTTAGAATTATTAGAAGAAGTTACTGGAATAATAAATCAAAGTAATTATTTAACAAATGCAAGAGCAATAAAGAAGTGGATAGAAGAATCAGGAGAAACAAAATCACCTTCTTCAACTTCTAGAAATGAAGAAGAAAAAAGATTAGGTAATGCTTTAAGTACTATTAGACACCGATTAATAAAACCATTTTTAGAATTAAAAACAGAAGAAGAAAGAGAAAGATTTAGAGAAGAACATCCAGAAATAGATGAAGTTATGGAGATAATAGAAGAAATAGATAGAAATGGTTCATCACATTTAAGAAATGCAAGAAAAATAAAAGAATGGATAGAAGAATCAGGAGAAACAAAAACACCTTCTTCAACTTCTAAAAATGAACAAGAAAAAAGATTAGGTGGGGCTTTAAAGAATATTAGATATATTTTAATAAAACCATTTCTAGAATTAAAAACAGAAGAAGAAAGAGAAAAATATAGAGAAGAACATCCAGAAATAGATGAAGTTATGGAGATAATAGAAGAAATAGATAGAAACAATATTCCAACCAATTTGGCAAATGCAAGAGCAATAAAAAAATGGATAGAAGAATCAGGAGAAACAAAGCCACCTTCTTCAAATTCTAAAAATGAAGAAGAAAAAAGATTAGGTATCGCTTTGAGTAATATTAGACACCATTTAATAAAACCATTTTTAGAATTAAAAACAGAAGAAGAAAGAGAAAAATATAGAGAAGAACATCCAGAAATAGATGAAGTTATGGAAATTATAAATGAAATAGATAAAAATAATATATCACCATATTTAAGAAACGCAAGAGCGATTAAAGAGTGGATAGAACAATTAGACAGAAAGAAGAAACCTTCTCAATATTCTAAAAATAAAGAAGAGAAAAGATTACATAGTGCTTTGAAAAATATTAGAAAATTTTTAATAAAACCATATATGAACTTAAAAACAGAAGAAGAAAGAGAAAAATATAGAGAAGAACATCCAGAAATAGATGAAGTTTTAGAAATAATAAGTAACTTAGATATGCAGTACGGAACTAAAAAGCAAAAGGAACTTGCTGTTTTAATTAGGCAGGATATAGAAAAAAGAAACGCATTACAAGAAGCTAAAAAATTAGAGCAAGATTATGAAAAACAATTATCAGCTAAAAAAGGAGAAAATACTCAAGATAAAGGAGTAGATTTTAATGAACAATAAATTAGCTTTAACAAATGGAATATGGTATAAAATAAAAAGATTTATAAAAAATATCTTTATGAAAAAATCATTTGAAAGTAGCAAAGAACAAATTTTAGAAAGTCAGCAAACAAGTAATAACTCTGCATATACAAATGATTTAAGAACAAAATTTGAAAAAGAAAACGAGAATAAAGCTTTAGCAGAAAAGTTACTTTATGGAGAAATAGGAACAATTGACTTAAACGAAAAAGAAGTAGATGAGATGACAGAATATTTTAAAAAAGATATACAAAATATAGATAACGAATTATCAAGAATTAAACAACATATTTTAGCAATGCAAAAAGAATTAAAACACTAACTTTAAAGAAGGGAGAGTCAATATGGACTACGATAAGATGTAAAATATAATGCAAGTATACATTGGAAACCTAAAATTCCTACACAAGAATTTTTCTTTGTTACAAGAAAGCAAATACTACCTAAATTTAAAAGTATTTGCTTTTTTTATTAACTTTAGAGAAAACCCAAAGCTATGCTGAGGGAAACAAAAAACTTCTAGTTTTGCACAGGGTAACAAAAAATCCCACTCAAACATGATATAATATTTTAAGTTTGACGGCTTAAAATATAAATATATGAAAGGAGTGGAACGTATGAAAAGTCCATACACGAATAGTTTAGCAAACACAACATGGAAATGCAAGTACCATATAATAATTTTGAATATATATTATACTAAAAATTAAAAAAAAGCAAGACGGAAAGAATATTACGGAAAGAATTATTACAAATATATTACAGTTTAATTACATTTAAGTAAACTATATTTACAAATTAATTTATACATGTTTTAATATATTTAGATATTCGGATGTAGTTAATATCTAAATATGTTAAAACAAAGGAGAAATAAAAAATGAGTAAAAAAGAAAAAAGAGGATTATTAATACTAATATTAGTAGTAGCAGTTCTAGTAACAATGATGCTAATATCAATTAATAGCAAGAAAAAAACAAATATAGCAACAGGAGGAAATGTAGAAAACGAAGAAAACTATGTACAAGTACTAGAAGACGGAACAAAATTAAATATAAGTGAAAAAATGAAAGAAAAAAAGACAATAGAAGGATTAGAAATAACTGATATACAACTAACAGAAAATAATAATATGACACAAATATTAGGAACAGTAACTAATACATTAAGCGTAAAACAAGAAGGATTTATAGCAAATATAAGCATATTAAACTCAAGAGGAGAAGAAATAACCAAAATGCAAGCATATATAGGACCATTAGAACCAGGAGCTAGTCAACAGCTAAATGCGATGTCAGTATTTGATTATACAAATGCATATGACTATAAAATAACTAGGGCAAGCTAAAAAGCAAATAAAATAAAAGTTAAAAAATATAAACATAAATAAAAGTGAACATAAAGAGAAATGTTCACTTTTTAGAAATATAACGTAAGAAGATAAAGCCAGAGAGACACAGGTTGAAAAGGAGGGAGACAAAAGACAAAATGAAAAATAAAAGCCAGAAGAATAATAATCAAAAAGATATGAATGCAAAATCAAGAGGAATAACCCTAATAGCATTAGTAGTAACAGTAATAATACTTTTAATACTAGCAGGAATATCGTTAATATACATCTTTGGAGGAGGAATGATAGAAGTAGCAAATAGATCAAAAGATGAAACAAGAATACAAAACTATAGAGATATATTAGATGTATTAGGAGTAGATGAAAGAGCAGATAAAATACTAGAAGGATTAACAGCAAAAGAGTTTATGGATAGATATCAAAATGTAATAGAGGAAGAAGCAAAAGATGGAGCATTAAAGGGATCAAAAGTAACAAGAAGAAGTGAAGAAGAAGTAACTAAAGAAACTGTAAGAGTAGAAACAAAAGAAGGAGATATCTATGATATAACAGAAGAAGGAGTAAAATACGTAGGAAAAAGAGGAAATACAAAAGAGCCACCAAAGCTAAATATAGCAGATATAGAAGTAAACTTAACACCAAGGACATGGACAAAAACATCGGTAAAAGTAGAGTTAATAAGCAAAGTAGAAGGAGAATATAGCTTACAATATGCACTAAAGGACCCAGATAAAGCAAGTAGTTGGCAAGCCTATAAAGAAACATTAACAATAAAAGATAATTGTGTATTTTTTGTAAGACTAATAAATAACTTAGGAGAAGTAGGAGGTTACGCATCACCAAATATAAACAATATAGATAGATTAGAGCCAAACGATTTTGAAGCAAGAGCAGAAGCAACAACAAATAGTATAACAGTAAAAGGAAAAACAACAGACAAACCAGCAACAGATAAAGATGGAATGAGTGAAGTAGAAAAATATTACTTTAAATTAGATGAAGGGGACTGGGAACCAAAAGATGGTTTAATAGCACCAGCAAATAAAGAAGAAGCAAGCTATACATTTAGCAAATTAAAACAAGATAAAGACTATCAAATACAAATGAAAGCAGTAGATGCAGCAGGAAATGAAACATTAACAACAGTAGAAACAAAGAAAACAGAGAAAGTACCAGATGGAAATACTGAAGTAGGAGACGGAACATTAAAACAAGCAGCAATAACATCTAGCGTAAGTCCAAATGGATGGACAAAAACAGAGTCAAAAGTAACATTTGAAAACAATGTAGGAAATGCATATACTATACAATATGCAAAATCAAATCCAAATAGCGAAAGTAGTTGGAGTGAATATAGTGAAGCAATTTCAGTTACAACAAATGGAAATGTATATGCAAGACTAAAAGATAGTATAGGACAAACAGGTGGTTATACAACATGTAATGTAAATAATATAGATAAACTAGCACCAAATGACTTTAATCCAGAAATAACAGCAACAACAAATAGTATAACAGTAAAAGGAAAAACAACAGACAAAACAGCAACAGATGAGGACGGAATGAGTGGAGTAGCAAAATACTACTTTAGTAATAATGAAGGATCAAGTTGGGAACCAATAGATGGTTTAACAGCACCAGCAAATGGAGGAGTGGCAAGTCATACATTTGAAAATTTAAATCAAAATAAAGACTATCAAATACAAATGAAGGCAGTAGATGCAGCAGGAAATGAAACATTAACAACA
>CANQRY010000047.1 GCA_947626335.1 uncultured Clostridia bacterium
GGATGGACAGGTGCATATACAATAAATAAGAAAAATGGAACACCAATAGTAGATTATTTTAAAAATTTAGATAGCATAGTAGATGAAGCTGTAAATAGCTTTGTTATAGAAAAAGAATATACAGAGTTTATAAGTTTACTACGTATATATGTAGATTCTAGACTTCCAGAGTTTTCTACTTTACATTTAATATATAACAATGGGGAATCTATTTTATTAGATGATGAAAAAAATGTAGTTTCTGTTTCAGATAATATTTATAATGCAAAATATTTATCAGACATTTCATTTTCTTCAAATGATTTTGCATTAAATACACTTCTAACTTTATTACCTGAAAAAATTGAAATACACTTAATAGATGAAGAAGATGAATTTATAAATACAATAAAACTTATTTTTGAAAATAGAGTTTCTGTTTGCAGGGAATGCAATATATGTAAAACTTACAGATTATTAAACAATGCCAAAATTATTCATTAAAATGCTTGACTAAGCTAAAAAAAGCTAGTATAATTATTTTAGTTTTAAAATAAAAAAACATAAATGAGACAAAGTAAAATCAAGGTTATGGAAAGAGAAAATTAGTTAAAAAGCTGAAAGCTAATTACAAAAACGGGTTTGAAAAACTACCTCATTGTTTCTAGAACTAAAAAGCTAGACGTAATCTTCTGCGTTAAAGAATAATTAAGTTAAAAATAGGATGGAACCGTGCTATAAATACACTCCTTTTAATCAAGTAATTGGTTAAAAGGAGTTTTTTGTTATCTATTAAAACTATTAAATTTAAAAAGGAGGAAATATATTTATGTTAAAAATCAAATTAAAAGATAATTCAGAATTAGAAGTAGAAGAAGGATTAAGTATATTAGAAATTGCAAAAAAAATCAGTGAAGGACTAGCTAGAAATGCCTTGGCCGGAAAAGTAGATGGAGAAGTAAAAGATTTACGTACAGTAATTAACAAAAACTGCAAATTAGAAATTTTAACTTTTGATGATGAAGACGGAAAAAAAGCGTTTTGGCATACAACTTCACACATTATGGCACAAGCTATTAAAAGAATATACGGTGATAGCGTAAAATTAACAATAGGTCCTGCTATTGATAATGGATTCTATTATGATTTTGACGTAGAAAAACCATTTTCAGAAGAAGACTTAGCAAAAATTGAAGAAGAAATGAAAAAAATTGTAAAAGAAAATTTAGAGCTAACAAGATACACTCTTTCAAAAGAAGAAGCTATTAAACTTATGAAAGAGAGAAAAGAACCATATAAAGTAGAACTAATTGAAGAATTACCACAAGGCGAAGAAATTAGTTTTTATGATCAAGGTGAGTTTAAAGAACTATGTGCTGGTCCACATATTTTAAGTACTGGAGCAGTTAAAGCATTTAAATTACTAAATTCATCTTCTGCTTATTGGAGAGGAGACGAAACAAAACAAACTCTTCAAAGAATTTATGGTATTTCATTCCCAAAAGCAAGCATGTTAGATGAATATTTAAACATGCTAGAAGAAGCTAAAAAAAGAGACCACCGTAAATTAGGCAAAGAATTAGATTTATTCTTCTTTGACGAAACAGCACCAGGAATGGCATATTGGTTACCAAAGGGATTTACAATGATGAATATATTAATAGACCTTTGGAGAAAAGAACATAAAAAAAGAGGTTACCAAGAATTTTCTGGTCCACAATTAAACAGCAGTAGCTTATGGAAAACTTCAGGACACTGGGACCACTACAAAGAAGACATGTTTGTTTTAACAGATGCAGATGGAAATGAACAAGCATTAAAACCAATGAACTGTCCAAATTCTATTAAAATATATCAAACAAGGTTAAGAAGTTACAAAGAACTTCCACTTCGTTTTAGTGATATAGACGTAATACATCGTAATGAAAAATCAGGACAACTAAATGGTTTATTTAGAGTAAGAATGTTCAGACAAGATGATTCTCATAACTATGTTATGGAATCTCAAATAAAAGATGAAATAAAAGAAATATTGGAAATTGCTAAAAAGCTATATAACATTTTTGGATTAGACTTTATTTTAACATTATCTACTAGACCAGACGATTACATGGGAGAGCTAAGCCTATGGAATAAAGCAGAAGACGACTTAAGAGAAGTATTAGATGAAATTTGCGGAAAAGATAATTACCGTGTAAATGAAGGAGATGGGGCTTTTTATGGTCCAAAAATTGATATAAAAATGAAAGACTGTTTAGGTAGAGAATGGCAAATGGGAACTATACAAGTAGACTTCCAATTACCACTTCGCTTTAATTTATCATATATTGATACAGATGGAGAAAAGAAAACACCAATTATGATACATAGAGCCCTATTTGGTTCTTTTGAAAGATTTATTGGTATTTTAACAGAACATTTTGCAGGTGCTTTTCCAACTTGGCTTGCACCAGTACAAGTAAAATTACTTCCAATAGCAGACGCACATAAAAAATATGCTATAAGCTTAAGTGAAAAATTAGAAGAAGCAGGTATTAGAGTAGAAGTAGATGATAGACAAGAAAAAATAGGATATAAAATTCGTGAGGCACAGCTTCAAAAAATACCATATATGCTAATTTTAGGAGATAAAGAAGTAGAAGCAAATGCTGTAGGCGTACGTTCAAGAAAAGATGGCGACATTGGTCAAATGCCTTTAAATGAGTTTATATCAAAAATTAAAGAAGAAATTGAAAGTTATGCAAGATAGTAAAGAAAAATAGTTTGTGATTTTATCTTAAAAAATTGATATTAAACACAATAATTAGCTAATAAAAAAAGTTTTTGCAAAGAATAAATTTATTCTTATGCAAAAACTTTTTTATTTATTAGGAACATATTCAATAATATCGTGTATTGTACAATTTAAATAATCGCATAATCTAGCAAGTACAAAAATATCAATTCTTACTAAATTACCATAAAATAATCTTTTAAGAACTTTAAAGTCTGTATTCGTATCTCTCATCAATTTGTTTATACTAATATTTCTTTCTGCAAGAATATTTTTTAATTTAAATAAATAATATCCATTTTCAATATCAATTTTTATAAATTCTTTTTTCATATTATTACACCCTCAATAAAATTATAAAATTTTATAAGACACTTGACTATTGGCTATATAACCTATATAATATTTACAGCATTGGTTATATAACCAATAAACAATTATAAAAAGATATTGATTGGAGGAACAAATGATGATTAAAAAAAATGCAGAAGAGAAAAAGTTTTTAAAGTTAAGAAAATGCATAAGTAAAAACCAAAAAGGAATAACCTTAATAGCCTTAGTAGTAACAATAGTAGTGCTTTTAATACTAGCAGGTGTAACCATAACCTTTGTACTAGGTGAAGGCGGAATACTAAATATGGCAAAGAAAGCAGCAGATGAAACAAAAAATGCCATAGCAAATGACCAAGCGGATATGGAAAGTTTAGTAGGACAAATAGATGAATTATTAAATGATGGAAATACAAGTATAGAGCAAGTAACAGATACAACACCAGGAGATTTATCCGGAAAAGGAACGCAAACAGATCCATACTTAATAGAAAGCATAGAAGATTTAGTAAAGTTTTCAAGTGAAGTGGAAAGCGGAAATAAATATGAAGGACAAGTAGTAAAATTAAATGTAAACTTAGATTTTAATTCAGATAAATCTTATGTAAATACATCAGAATCAAAAGCAGATTTAACAACAGGAAGTGGTTTTAAGCCAATAGGAATAAGTGAAACAAATAGTTTTAATGGAACCTTTAATGGAGGAAAACATGTAATAAAAAATTTATACATTTCAGGGACAGGTTCAGTAGGGTTATTTGGATACACAGGAGAAAATAGTAGTATAAAAAATATTACAATGATAGATGTAAATATAAAAACAACAGGAAATTATGCAGGAGCAATAGTAGGAGTAAATAAAGGAACAATAGAAAATGCAAAAACAGAAGGCGGAAAAATTGAAGGCAATGTTAATTTAGGAGGAATAGTAGGATTAGGAAATAAATCAAAAATAATTTCATGCATAAATAATAGTGAAGTTATAGGAAATAGGTTTATAGGAGGAATAGCAGGATATTTACAAAATTCATCAAAAATTGAAAATAGTAGTAATAAAGGAACAATTACTGGAAATGGTAGTCTATTATCAGATAATTTGTATCATTTAGATATGGGTGGAATAGCAGGTTCTTGCAGTTCTAGTGAAATAAGTAATTGTACCAATAACGGAAAAGTTATAGGAGTAGAGCAAGATAAAAACTCTATTATTTTTGGTGGAATAGTAGGATCGGGTGGAGATAATTCAGTGATATATTTATGTTATAATAATGTGAATATAGGAAATTTAGAAGCTGAGATGGCCCAAATAGGTGGAATAGCGGGAACTTTATCTAGTAATAGTACTATTTCAAGTTGCTTCAATTTAAAAGAAATTACTGGACAAACTGCTATCGGCGGAATAGTGGGGCTTATGGGGTATCGGATCGACTGCATTTATAGATAATTGCTACAACATAGGAGAAATCAATGCCAGAAATGCATTATCAGGTGGAATATGTACTATTTCTTCTAGTTCTACCAGAAGTGAAATAAAGAATTGCTATAACATAGGAAAAGTGCCAACTGAGCAAATGACTGACCAAAATCGTTCTGGAAGTATTGCAGGCATTGAAGCTGTAGGAGCTAATGTAACAATAAAAAATTGTTATTATTTACAAGGAACATGTGAGGGTGGAATAAATCTAGAAGAAGTTGAAGATCAGGCAGAAGCTAAGTCAGAAGCTGAAATGAAGGAAGAATCATTTGTAGATACTTTAAATAAGGAAAATGAAAGTCCAATATGGAAAAAAGATAAAAATGGGCGGTTACCCAGTATTAAAATAATTTTCGAAAGATTTTTTTAGAACAAAATAAATAACAATTAAAAAAGCTAAAGTGAGAAATATAAATCACTTTAGCTTTTTTAATTACAAATTTTTAAATTTAAGAGCTTAAGCATTGCAAATATAAATTGCATTGTGATATACTTTAAAATGAAATAAATTTTAGGAGGGCAAAAATGCCTAAAAACATTGCAGAAGATAAAGAAAAATTAAAGGAAAAATTAGAATATATTGGATTAAATTTAGAAAGAATACCAAGCTTTTTAAAGGAATTTACACCGTTTTCTTTTAGACCATTAAAATCTTATGATGATATGAGCTATAAGGTATACAAATATGTAAATGTTGCAGATATTCAAATTCTTTTGGCTCCAACAGATAGCCTAACAAATTTAACCGAAAAATATAAGCTTGCAGTTCCAATTGGAAAATATTTAGATTCCAAAACAGAGGAGAACTTGGAGTATTTTACTAATTTTCTTAGCATGCTAAATAATACAGAAATAGATGAAGTAGAAAAAATTGAAAATGAACAAGAAAGCTTTAAAAAGCAAATTCCATATGAAATAAAATACGAAAATAACTACATTTGGCAAATATATTATTCAGATGTATCAAGTAAATATTTTATGCTAGTACCAACAAATGAATATAATAATTCAGCTTTATTTTACTTAATAAAAAAACAAATAGAAGCAAAAAAATCTAGGAGAAAAGAACTAATTTATGTGCCAATTAGTTATATGGATTATTCTGGTAACTTTTTAGTAAAAAGTCAAATAGCTGACTTAGAAAATTACTTATGGTATTTCACAAAAGACTGGCCAAGCATTTTTGAAGTTTATAATGAAAAAGAAAAAATGCAACTTAAAATAGTAGGCAAAACAAGAGTATACGAAAAAATACAAAGCGACTATGTAATAACATTAGAGTCAAAAGAAGATGCAGTAGAATTATATAAACTAATAAAAGCATTATTTATTTTGTCTACTGGTCTTCCAGAAGATTATACTTTTAAAACTTTAATAAATGATAAAGGCGAACTAGACTTTTTATATAAAACTGCTTCAAAAGACTTAATAATAAAATATAACAATTTATTAGAATTTATACAGTCAGAAGTGAATAACAAAAAACTACTTATTGGTTTAGAAGATAGAAAAATTTTAGGCGAGCAAGAAAAGTTAAAAGAATTAAAAGAAGCTGTAGAAAAGCAAACAGAAGATTATTTATTAAAACAGCGTCAAATTGCCACATTTTTAGAATGCAAAAAAACATTCTTTGGACGAGTAAAATATTATTTTTCTAACAGAAAAAAAGAATTTCAAATTGCAAACAAATATAGGAACAAAGCACAAAATAAGCAAACTAAAGATGAAAAAAAAGAAATTCCTAAAACAGAAGAAGAAACAAATCAAATGTATAATATAGAAGACTTAATTGAAATTTGCACTAAGCTAGATAGCAGAAGAAAAATGGTTAAAAATTTAAGTCAAGACAGCAAAGCTTTAGAATTGAAAAAAATCAATTTAGAGAGAAAAATAAAAAATGCCAACATTTATTTAAATGAAATAGAACTTCATAAAAAATCTATTTTTGAATTTTGGAAATTTACTAATAAAGATGAACTTCCAAGTTTAAATGAGGGGGAAGAAGAGTTAAATTTAAATAAAGAAATAAGTAAAACTTTTGACTATGAAATAAACATAGAAGAAGTAGGAAAAAATGTAGATGAACTTCAAAGAAGAAAACTTTCTAAAAACGAAACAGATGGTGTTTTTGCTGCAAAACAAGTTCTTGAGTCATTTAAAATACTTAATAATACCAAAAGTGAAAACTTAAGTAATAGCCAAAAGGAAATTTTAAAGTTACAGTTAGAAACTCTAAAAAAAGAGTATGAAAAAGACATAGAAACAATTAAAACAAAAGATTTTGATATATTTGGCTCTATAGCTGACGATAAAACTAAAATAAAAATATTAAATAATCAAAAACATAGAGAAAATGAAAAAGATAAATATAATATATTAAATATTACTCCTCAAACAGAATTAGAAACATATATAGATAACATACGAAACTATTTAAATTTAATAAATGAAGCTTTATTAAAAATATCAACTTCATATTTAATGCCAATATATTTAGCATCAAACGATAAAATAGATTTAAATAATTTAAATATATTCCATTTAGATGAAAATAAGGCTATGGAAAATTATAAAGAAGAAACTATAAAT
>CANQRY010000048.1 GCA_947626335.1 uncultured Clostridia bacterium
AATCTATAATATAAAAAGTTATTTTTTATTTAAAAACCGTATAATGAATTTTAAATTTTCATTATGCGATTTTTTTGCTTAAAATTAGTTTTTCTTAAACTATAAAACATCTATTATATCCAGAAATCTATACGGAAAATGCTACCTCTAAAAAAATAATTTAAAATATTTCAAAATTGTAATTAAAAATACATAAAAAAGTAACATTTCCAGTTTTTTTATAAAAAAGGTTATTTTCCGTAAAACAAATTAACGAAATCTATTGATAAATTAAGGAAAAATGGAAAAAAGATACATTGAAATTGTAAAAAAAATGTACTAACATAAATATAAAAGTGATTTTGTATTTTAGGGGGAAAGGGAAAATGCATAAGATAATAAATAAACCAAATAGATGTAAACATATTTTGTATTATATTTCAATCTTTATAGTTATAGTGATTTTAGCAAGTGGACTGTTTATAGCAAATAACAATAAAGAATTTATAATAGGAAGTACCTATAAAACCTATCAAAGAAACGATCATATAATTTATGAAAATAATAATTATTTTAGAAAATTTGTAAATGATGATTATTTAATTATGCCAACTAAAACTGAAGAAATCGAAAAATTTGATTGGATAAAAGATGTAAGTGATACCATAGGAACTATTACTATTAGCGAAGATGGAAAATCAGTTAATATGACAGGAAATTATTCACAACCAGGAAAAAATGCAATATATATATTACCAGAAGCAGCACAAGAACAACACCTTACATTTGACTATGACGTTGAATTTGGAGATAGTTTTATAGCTGCAGGAATAATACTTAAAGTAAAAAAATCTGAAACTGATAATACACTACATGGCTATATGTTAAGTTTTAATCACTCAGGGCATGAATTTTATAATGAATCTGAAAATAGTTTAGGAGCAATATGGACATTTACATATAAATTAGGAGAAAATACAAATAATGTAATAGATAGAACATTAGTACAAAAATTAGATATACCTATAAAAGGTTCAATAAATGTAGATTCCACAGAAGAAGGAATTTCAATAACAGGAAATGATGATGCTACACAGAATGTAAATGTATCAATTAAAGTTGATCCAGAAAATGAAGAATTTGGATACGGATATGGATTTTTCACAGACCACTATAGTCATGGATGTGACCAATTTGGACATTTTAATTTAACTAACTTTGGACTTATTACTATAAACATATTACCACACGACTTAGAAATATATCCAAATGGAGGCATTTATAATGGTTCTACAGAAAAAGTTGTAGAAACAGGAAAATATGAAGATACAAGAGAAATACCAGTACCTACTAGAGAAGGATATACATTTGCGGGATGGACAAAAACTGGAACTGGCGGAACAATGAGTGATTTATATCATAATGCAACATATACATTTGGCGAAGATGAAGTAACAGATACACTTACAGCACAATGGGCAAGAGTAGATTTAGCAAAAAAATGTGATGTAGAAACAGGAAAAGTAATAAAAAATCAAGAAATTACATATACAATAACCGCAACAAACCTAGGAACAGTACAAGGAAATGCAACAATAAAAGATACAATACCAGTTGGTACTACCTTTGTTGAAAATAGTATAACTCTAAAAGGAGAGCCAACCGAATATACAGAGCAAAACTTGAGAGATGGAATAAATGTAACTCTAGATGTAGAAGAAACAGCAGAATTATCATTTAAAGTAAAAGTAAATGATTTAGATGATAAAGCTTTAATTAGTAATATTGCTTATTTATCAGACAAAACAGTACAAGAATCTATAGTAGAAAAACAATCTAATCAAATAGATTTAACTTATGTAGAACCAATTATTAGCCAAAATAAAGAAATGAAAACAGAATACGAAAAAGAATATGTAATAAATGGAGAAAAAATCACATATTATGTAAATGTAAAAAATGATGGAGGACTTAATAAAGAAGTAAACATAATAGATAAAATACCAGAAGAGACTACATTTGTAGAAGGAAGTATAAAACTAAATGGAGAGCCATATACTAACCAAGACCAGAGCATACCAAATCAAGAAAGCCTAGAAAATGGAATCCTAGTAAATGTTCCAGAATATGGAGAAACTCAAGTTTTGAGTTTTGAAGTAATAGTAAATGATAATGAGGATGAAGACATAATTAAAAATATAGCAATAGTAGATGATATTGAAACAAATGAGGTATCAGCAAGATATATAGAACCAATTATTACTCAAACTAAAAAAGCAACAACAGAATATAATCAATCATATGTTGCATCAAATGAAAAAATTACATATAGTATAGAAATAGAAAATGCAGGAGGACTAGAAAAAGAAGTTATATTAAAAGATGCTATACCAGAAGGAACTACTTTTGTAGATGGAAGTATTAAATTAAACGGAGAAGAATATAAAAATGATCAAGGCAATGTTTATACTAAAGAAGATATAGCTGAAAATGGAATTAAGATATTGATACCTAGTAAAGTAGTAAAGGATACAGATGAAGAAAACGAGGAAGGCAATTTAGATCAAGATGAAAATCAAACAGAAAGTGAAGATAATAATAATGAAGAACTTCCTGAAACACCAGAAAATCAAGAACAACTAGAACAAACTGAAACACCAACTAACCCTAATGAGGAGGGAGCTAATTCAGAAGAATCTGATCAAAATGAAACTGAATATACACCTAGCAAAACAATATTAAGTTTTGATGTAACTGTAAATCCATTAGAAAATGATACAGATACATTTACAATTAGAAACGTAGCAACAATAGATGAAAATAAAACAAATGAAGTAACAAATTTAGTATTACCATTTAATATGAAAATAGAAAAGAGCATTAAACAAATTACAGTTACTGATACTAATCAAGAAATTACAAATAATAAACTAATAAAAATAGAAGTTAGAGCAAGTAAAGTAAAAACAACAAATATAAAAGTAAAATATAATATTGTTGTAACAAATACAGGAAGTATTGATGGAACAGCGGTAGTCCAAGATATTGTACCACAAGGCTTTAAAGTATCAAGCGAAAACCCATCATATTGGAGCAAAACATCAGAAGGAAATTTGCAAACCACAACAGATGTAATTAAAGCAGGAGAAAGTAAAGAATTACAAGTAATATTAGAATGGGAAAATTCAAATAATAATTTTGGAGATAAAGAAAATATAGCTAAAATTATTGAAACAAATAATATTTCAAATGCAGTAGAAACAAGTTTAGAAGATAACAATAGCAGTGCAAATGTTATTATGGCAGTAAGAACAGGTGATGAAAGCATAATAAAACCTTTAATACCAGTTATGTCAGTATCATTTAGTATAATAATTGTAGGTGCAATTTTGATTAAAAAATTTGTATTACTATAAGAATCTAAAATCACTAAAAGATTGTAATTGAATATTATCGTTTTGCAATAAAATATTAGTAGGCATAAAGCCTACTAATATTTTGCTTTTTAAAATCTTGAAATTAAGTAAAATTTAGGGTATAATAGTAATGTTAAAATAAATACAAGGAGAAATTAAAATGTTTCAAAAATTAGAAGAGGTTGAAAAACGTTACGAAGAAATTACAAAAAAAATAAGTGACCCAGAAATAATAAGCAAGCAATCAGAATGGCAAGCCTTAATGAAAGAACATGCAGAAATAGAGCCAGTAGTATTAAAATATAGAGAGTATAAAAAAGTAAATATGGCTATAGAAGAAGCAAAAGAATGTTTAAGTGACCCAGAAATGAAAGAGCTTGCAGAAGCAGAACTATTAGAAAACAAAGAAAAATTACCAAAAATAGAAGAAGAAATAAAAATATTATTAATTCCAAAAGATCCAAATGATGATAAAAACGTTATTTGTGAGATTCGTGGCGGTGCAGGTGGAGAAGAAGCAGCTTTATTTGCAGGAACTTTATTTAGAATGTATTCTATGTATGCAGAAAAAAAGCATTGGAAATTGGAAATATTAAATGAAAACGAAACAGGACTTGGTGGCTACAAAGAAGTTTCATTTATGATTACAGGAAAAGGTGCATATAGTAGGCTAAAATTTGAAAGTGGAGTTCATCGTGTACAAAGAGTACCAGATACAGAAGCAAGTGGAAGAATACACACTTCAACAGCAACTGTAGTTGTACTTCCAGAAGTAGAAGATGTTGAAATAGAAATAAATCCAGCAGATATTAAAATGGAGGTGTTTAGGGCATCCGGAGCAGGAGGACAACATATAAATAAAACATCATCTGCAGTACGTTTAATACATGTTCCAACAGGAACTGTAGCAGAGTGCCAAACTGAAAGATCACAATTTCAAAATAGAGATTACGCAATGAAATTGCTTCGCTCAAAATTATATCAAGAAGAAAAATCAAAACAAGATACAGAACTTGCAAATGCTAGAAAGAGTCAAGTAGGTAGTGGAGATAGAAGTGAAAAAATAAGAACATATAATTATCCACAAGGTCGTATAACAGACCATAGAATAGGACTTTCAATATATCAAATGGAAAACTTTTTAAATGGCGATCTAGACGAAATGATAGATAGTTTAATCACAGCCGATACTGCAGAAAGACTAAAAGGTAGCGAAGAAGAAAACTAAATTTAAAAGTAAATTAATAAAAATCCCTTTTAAAGTAACGAAAGTTAATTTAAAAGGGATTTTAAAAATACTTTAATGTGCCAAGTTTAATAGACAGAGGTTACATAAATATAATAAAATAATATATTTTATAAAAAAGTGTAATGAAATTGATATAAAAGACACTTATATATAGAAGAGGTAAAAAAATGGATAATATAGAAGAAATCTATAAACAACATTCAAAAACAGTATATAAATATCTATTATGTTTAACAAAAGGAAATGAAGATTTATCAGAAGAAATAACGTCCGAAACATTTGCCGTAGCAGTAGAGAAAATAAACAAATTTAAAGGTAATTGTAAGGTTTCAGTATGGCTATGTCAAATAGCAAAATTTATATATTATAAAGAACTAAAAAAGAATAAAAAAATTAGTTTAAATGAGCTAGAACAAATAGAAGAGAATAAAGCAATAGAAGAAGATTTTATTGAAAAAGAGGAAAAATTAGAGATTTTTAAAAATATTCAGACTTTAGATGAAAAAACAAAAGATGTTATGTATTTGAGGCTGATGGGTAATTTGAACTTCATAGAAATAGCAGAAGTTTTAGGCAAAACTCCAAATTGGGCAAGAGTTACATATTATAGAGGAAAGGAGAAGTTAAAAGAAAAACTATATTAAATATAAGAAAGGGAAGGAGAATTAATAAAATGCAAAAAGAAAAATGTGAAATTGTACAAGATTTATTACTAAATTATGTAGATGGAGTATTAAGTAATTCATCAAAAAAGTTAGTTGAAAATCATTTAAAAGAATGTAAGGAATGCAATCAAAGGTTACATAATATAAAAAACGATATAGCAAGAACACAAGAAACTGAAATAAAAGAAGTAGATTATTTAAAAAAAGTAAATAAAAAAATAAAGAATAAAAAAATAATAGCAATTATAAGTTTAATAATATTAGCAATTATTTTAATATTTAATATTTTTGTATTTATAAATTATTATGTAGGAACAGGG
>CANQRY010000049.1 GCA_947626335.1 uncultured Clostridia bacterium
GAAACAATAGAAAATGCCATAGATGACCATTTAAGCAATTACATAGATAACGAATTTTAAATCCTGATATTAAATGAAAAATTTTATAAAAATAAATTAAAGGCTAGGATAATATTTTATTTATAGTATTATTCTAGCCTTATTTTTTGCATATTTTCAAGATTTTAAAAAATTTAAGAAAAAAGTATTGACATTTGCAAAAAATCATTTTATAATTAGAGACAATTAAAAGATATGTATTTTTTAAAAAATTGAATATATGCATTTGGTGTTACCTGATAAGAGAATGTCGAAAGGCTAATTCTCGCAAGGTAACACCTTTTTCTTGTTCAATTATTTGCAGATACGGTTACATTATATAAAATTTTAGAGATAGTAGAAAAGCGCTACTACTATCTTGGAAAGGAGAAAAATTTTTATGGAAGATAAGATAGAAAGTGATATTAAACTATTAGATGGTATAGTAAGCTCTATAAGACAAGCTAAAGTAGTTTTAACTGTTGCAAATATTGAATTGACATTTAATGAGCATAATTCTTTAGCCGAAATAATGAACGATTTATCTAATTTTGCTAAAACATTAGAAGAAATTATAGACAGAAAACAAAAGCAATTAGATAAATGGCTAGAAGATGAAGATGATGCTGAATAAATTTTTAGGTGCAGGAGTGAAATAGCTCCTGCCCTATACCTGCACCTTGAAAATTGAATATTTTGAAAAGGTGGTGTATATTATAAAAATTAAAAATCTACCTTATGAAAAGCCTGATAAAAATAGTGAGTGCATTTTGTATCCTTATGCTCATGGAAATAAAATAGATATAGAAGTAAGAAAGCATAAAAGTGGACCTCAAATTGGTAAATATAGAAAATTAAAAGGAAATAAAATGTTAAATACTCAAACAGGTGAAATTAAGGAATGTACTAGCCATGAATTTAAGAATCCAAAAGAAATCTTTAAAAAATTTAAACATACAACTCGTTTTATAACTAATAACTGGTATGGTACAAATGCAGAATTATTAATAAAATTGTATTGTGATACTATTCCAGTAAATTTAAAAGATTTTAGCAAAGATTTTGAAAGTTTTTATAGAAAGTTAGCAAGAAAACTGGGACAAAAACTTTTATATGTAGCTGTATTGCTCTTTGATAAAGATAACAAAACACCAAGATTTGAGGTATATATTAAAACTTCTAACAATGTAGAAATTAATATATCACAAAGAGAGTTACAAGCCTTATGGACTAATGGAGATGTAATAATGGTTAAGATAACACAAGATAATATAGAATTTTTAACAGATTATTATATTCCAAAAAATCACAATATCACATTAGATATATACCCAACAAATATAAAAATTACAAGAACTAGTAAGAGCGGTCTATCACATATAAAACCTGAAATAACTACTTATGAAAAGGTAGAAGAATTGCAACAGAATAACTTTCAAATTGTATATGGCAGTACAAAAAGTTTAGTAGATACTGTTGATGGGAAAGAATTGGAATTTCAAAGATACAACTACGAAACATACAAGAAGATAGAGGACACACTATCAATAGAAGATACTGAACAACTATAATTTATTACTAAATATATAAAGGAGTGATATTTTATGGAAGAAGCATCAATAGAAAGTTTAAAAGAAGAAATAATTACACTTGATAAAATCATATTAGACTTTAAAACAGCAAGGTTCTCTAGCTTTTTTAAAATTACACTTAACGAAGAATTACAAGAAAGGGTTGATACTATGGAGTTTAAATTAAGAGAACATATTGAAGTATTAGAGGATCATAGAGATAGCTTAATAGAAAAATTGGAAAATTTAGAAAGGATAGAGGAAAGAAATAATATTGAAAGGGAAGATTGTTATGACAGAAACTTTTTTTAATGCTGAAGAAAAAATAAAAAATGAAATAAGAATAATAGATAATGTTATTACAAATGTCAAGAAACAAAATGAAGTAATTCGTAAATGTAATGAAATTGAACTATCATGCGAAGACCATTTGTTTATAGAACAGCAGTTAGAACAAAATGAATATTTCATTGCCTATTTAGAAAACATTAAGGATATGAGAGAAAATATTCTAAAATGTATAATATATTATTACGAAATTTATGGCGAAGAATATTCTAATGAATAATTTAACATTAAGGAAGAATTTCTATGTAATAACGAAATAAACCTATATAACTTAATAATTAATATATAGTTGTTAATAGTAAAATCAACGGAAAACTTTATAACAAGAAAAATAGCATAATTTTAATAACTGGTGAGTAAACAAAAATAGAAACATAAAAATCAAACTATTTTTCCTATTTAATGACAAATGCTACTGCTCCCCATTTAGGGGAACAGATAGCATAAAAATAAATATTTGTGCTGTGCTACGCCCCTGTTAAGGGGGCTCCGCACAAGCAGACAGAAAAAAGAAAATAAGAAAAAATTAATCATTTGCTTAATATGGGAAGAATATACACACAGATTAAGATAACAAGCAGTATAGAAATAATTTTAAAGACTATTCATGGAGCAAATGCTTTTACAATAGTATTTAGTATATTCCATGTATAGGTATATATTTATAGGGGGAATAAAATTATGGAAGATTATTATTTGGCTGAAAATATCTCAACTAACGTTATAGTACCGACAGAAGAACAACAAGATGCTATTGAATTGGCAGAAGAAATGTTACAACGCTTAGAGGAAATTGACGACTTTACTAATGGTACTGTACGCAGTTTAGGTATGTATCTTCCACACGAGTTAGCATGGTTTATGGCAGATTTAAGTATTGCTGTTAGAATAAACAAAGAAAGATTACAAAGTTTACTTAACGAGGAATATAAAAAATTCCATTTCTAATTTTGTTACATACGAAAAATCAAAATTTGCTGGTATGTTTTTGCAAATAAATGTATTTAACATGGAGCAAATTTTGATTAACTTAATTATAGGGGGAATTATTTTGAAAAAATTTGAAGATCTTATTAACGAAAGAGGAGAATTCTTTAGTAGCTTGCTTACTGTCGTTGAAATTTTAGAGGATAGTTCAAACATGGAAGAGATACTTTTTGAAGATGAAAGGGAGTATTTAGACAAAATTTTTAACGATGGAAAAGTGTTACAAAGTTTAGAATACTATTCTTGGGATAGAATTCACGGTACAGGTTCTTTTATAGACGATAGACTAAAAGAAATATAAATTATGAAAAATCATTTAGCAATTACTTATGTAAAACCTAAACTTGAAAAAGATATTTCTGCAAAGAAAAATTGTATTTATCATAACAAGTTTAGGTTTGCATATTACAGTTTAGATTACTTACAAATGTTGCATTAAAAAATCAGAATTATTACATTTTAAATATTTTATAAAAAAGGAAGTAATGCAAATGAATATTATAGAGCAAGAATTATTTGAAGATTTTCCAGATGTTGTAGGTTTTAATGATATGCGAATTATGTTAGGCTCAAAAGATAAACCATTAGGAAGAACAACTGCATATAAGCTATTAAAGGAAGAAAAAATTTTTTCTAAAAAAGTAGGTCGTGAATATCGTATTCCTAAAAATAGCATAATTAAATATCTATTAACGGTCGAATAATGCTAAAATTATAGGAAAATACAGTAATTTGTAGTATTATATATATAGTAGTTAGTAGGTAAATTTAATTCTGTTGTAAGAAAGGAGAGAAAAGTGAACAGTTTTAAAGCTACCTTACAAACAAAAAATGGAATGTATTATTGTGTTATATCATATAAGGATAGTACTGGTAAGTGGAAACTTAAATGGAAAACTACAAAAGTTTTAGCAAAGCAGGGAAATAAGAAAAAAGCAAAAGATACATTTCCGCAAATTATTGCAGATTTTGAAAAAGAACTAGAACAAAAAGAAACCAAAGAAAAAGAAGATAAAAATTCTTATGAAAGAAGAATTGAAAGCTATAAAAATACACCATTTACAATTTTTATTGCCGAAAGTATAGAAGAATTCAAAAATCATATTGAAGAAACAACGTATGATAATTGGAAAGGTATTATTAGTAAAAGAATTAATAATTACTTCAAGCCATATAAAACATTAACAAAAATTTTTAATGAAGATGTAAAAAGACCTATATATTATGATAGAGAATTAACAATATCTGAAATATCTCAATTTGATATAGAAGATTTTTACAAATGGTTGTATGATTGTGGGCTAAAAGGTTCAAGTGTAGCAAAATATCATGTACTATTAAGCCTTATTTGTAAAAGAGCTATAAGATTAAAAGTATTTACATTAGAAACAAACCCTATGAAAGATGTACAAAAGCCTAAAATTGAACCTTATACAGCAGATTACTTCTCAGCAGAAGAATTGAACATAGTATTTGAATTAGTAAAAGGTAAACCTATTGAAATGCCAGTGATTTTTGCAGCATATTATGGTTTAAGGCGTTCAGAGGCTCTTGGCATAAAATGGTCTGCAATAGATTTTCAAAATAAATACATAATTATAAAACATACAGTAACAAAAGTAATAGGACGTGGGGAAAATCAAGAAATACATTCAAAGGAATTCACAAAAAATAATGATATTAGAGTATTACCTTTAATTCCCGCTGTTGAGCAAAAATTGTTAGAACATAAAGAGAAGATAAAAGAAAATAAAAAATTTTATGGTAATGCTTATATCAAAAATGCAGAAGAATATGTATGCGTTAATGAAATAGGCGAATTAGTTAGACCTAATTATGTAACTCATGCTTTTGGAGATATATTGAAAGACAATTCTGACAAAATACGAAAAATTAAATATCATGGTCTTCGCCATAGTTGTGCTAGTATTTTAGCTCAGCAAAATGTTAGCCTACCTCAGATACAACAATATATTGGGCATAAGAACATTCGCTCGACTTCGATTTATATGCATGTTAATTATAATTCCCAAATTTTTAGTGCAAATGTCATATCAGAACAATTAGCAAAAGCATCAGGTCAATAAATAGGCATAAAAAATAGCATTTGCTTAACGGCAATTAAACAAATACTAAAATATAAAAAATATTGAAAATTTATAAATTTTTTAGCTTATTTTTTAGAAATCTTTTTAGAAAAGTCTAAATCTTTGAAAATTTTTTATTGGAGGCGAGTGAGGGAGTCGGACCCTCCATCAGAGTTTTGCAGACTCGCGCCTTACCGCTTGGCTAACTCGCCAAATACCGATAGCCTTACAGCCACATAGTTTTAAGTGGAGCAGGTAGCGGGAATCGGACCCGCGAATTAACCTTGGCAAGGTTACATTTTACCACTAAATTATACCTGCAAATATTAAATTTTCAAAGATTAACCCCCGCCTTGGCAAGGTTATGTTTTACCACTAAACTATACCTGCAAATATTAGATTTTTATAGATTGAAATGCTATCATTTAAAAATAACTTTTCTTTGTTTGAGAAAATTCAATTTTTAATTGAACTAAAACAATTATAATGATAGCATTATTTTAGCATCTTGTCAAGATTAATAAGTTATTTTGATAGCATAAACTTTTTGTAGGGGAACTTTTGATAGAAATTTTTAAAGTATTTATTTTATTGAATTTTTGAT
>CANQRY010000050.1 GCA_947626335.1 uncultured Clostridia bacterium
ATTGTTTGAATTTCTACAATAAGATTATCTTTAATTTCGTATAGAATTAACCATTGTTTATATAAAATATATCTAAAATTTGTGTTATGGTAAACTGGGAAAGCATACGGAAAATACTTTAATATTTGAATTTTCTTTGAAATTCGTATATAGAAATTTTTAGCCGCTATTGGATTTAATAGGTCGTATTCAATGTAAGAATATATGTAATTCAATTTTACATTTGCATTATTAGTATATTTAATTTTGTATAGACTTTCTAATGTAATCATCTTCTAAAAACATAGCGTCCATTTCCTCTTGAGAATATGTTTTATTTCCATTTCTTTCTTGTTCCATTTTTACCATTTCTAGCTCTTTATCAATTAATTCTTTTAATTCTTTGCTAAAATTCAATTCTTTACCTAATTTCATGATTAATCACCTCTATCTATATTTTTACCATATTTTAATGTTAAATGCAAGAAATTTCGACTGACAAAATTCGACACTAAAAAGCTTTAATACAAAATAAAAATCCACCTAAACCTTTTGATATCTAGGTGGTTTTTATAAATTTACAATATTTAAATTTAAATATTATTATCATCTTTATTTTTATACATTTTAATCATATCTTTTAAACTTACTCTACTTCCATAATTTAAAATAGCATTTGAATAAATTTTTATAGATACATTTGCAATTACCAAAATAGTAGCAAGTAATACTATAATAGAAATTGCTATTTGAGAAGGTGTTGCAACTCCCATCATAATTCTAAACGGCATGCAGAATGGTGATGAAAATGGGAAAATTGATGCAAATTCGTTCAAATTACTATTTGGATTTAGCATAGTAAAATATGATAAGTAAAATCCAACTACTGCCACAATTGCAACTGGTCCATTAGCAGTTTGCACATCTTCTGGTTTGCTTACTGTTGAACCTGTTAGTGCATATAATAGTGCAAAAGTAGCATAGCCTAAAATAAAGTAAATAATAGTAAATAGTCCAAGTGATGGTGTAATTTGAGAAACATCTAATACGCTTTCTAGCATTCCTTCTGGAAGACAATATTTAGCACATAATAGTGCAACCGCTACAATAACTATTACTTGTATAAATCCTACAATTCCTATTCCTATTGTTTTTCCAAGCACAATAGTCTTTGGTTTTGTAGATGTAACAAGAGTTTCCATAATTTTTGATGTTTTTTCTGTAGTAATAGAAGAAGATACTTGATAAGCACAAAAGTAAATTGCATAAAATAGCACTAGTGATAATAGCATCATAACTATTACATTACCTTTTACTTCAGTCTCTTCTGTTTGTTTTAACTCAAATTCAAAATTTGTTTCTAAACTTGCAAGTTGTTCCTGTGTTAAATTTAATTTTGATAATTGTAAATTTTTATAAAGTTCAATAAATGTATTTTGTAAGTCTTCTGGAACTCCGGTCATCATTGTCATATCTTCAACAATATATTCAAGTTTTATACCATTTTCTACTTTTGAAATAATTATGGCATCTTCTATATCTCCGTTTTCTATTTTGGATTTAATTTCATCAAAACTTATTTCTTTATTTTCTATTTGAAAATTATAACCTAAATTCATTGAATTTAGAGTTTCTAAACTTCCCTCAAATATATTCTGGCTATCTATTATTAACTCTTTAGTCAAGTTTTGATTTTCGCCATCTTGAGAATCAGGTTCGAATCCATTTAAAATGTTAGGTATATTAAAACCAACTATAATCATTAATATAATAACTAAGTTTGATATTAAAAAGGTTTTCTTTTTAAGCATTTCTTTAATTGTAAATTTAGCTACAAGTATTAAATCTTTCATTATTTATCACCTACCTTTTCAATAAAAATATCATGTAAGCTTGGCTTCATAATTTCAAATTTTTCTACTTTAATTTTATTTTTTGCAAGTAAATCAAATAGCTTGTAGCCATCTTCTTCACTATTTATTTTAATAATATAATCATTATCTTTGCTATTATATATTTCAAGCTTTGCATCTTTAATAATAGAATCAACATTTTGCTGTGTGCTTAAAGCAATTCTATTTGCCCTATAATTTCCTTTAATTTCTTTCAAATTGCCTTGTAAAACAGTTTTGCCCTTGTCTAAAATTAAAATATCTGATGCAAATTCTTCAATTGAATGCATTTGATGACTAGACATTATTATATATGTACCTTTATTTACAAGTTCTATAATTACATTTTTTAAAAGCTCTGTGTTAACTGGGTCTAGTCCACTAAATGGCTCGTCTAACACTAAAAGTTCTGGGTCATGTAAAATTGCTGTAATGAACTGTATTTTTTGTTGATTTCCTTTCGATAATTTTTCAGGAGTAACTTGCAAATATTCTTCTACTTCTAATTTTTTTGCCCAGTAAAGTAAGTTTTCCTCTGCTTTTCGTTTATTCATTCCTTTAAGCATAGCAAAATACATAAGTTGATCATGTATTTTAGTTTTTGGATATACTCCTCTTTCTTCTGGTAAATATCCAAAATTAACATGTTTTCTTTTTACTTCTTTTCCATTCCAAGTAATTTCACCGCTATCTTTTTTCAAAATTCCTAAAAGCATTCTAATGGTAGTTGTTTTACCAGCTCCATTTGTTCCTAAAAGTCCAAATACCTCTGGTTTTTGAATTTCAAAGCTTATGTTATCTACTACTTTTTTACCTGCAAAACTTTTATCTACATTTTTTATTATAAGTCCCATAAGCATATTCCTTTCATTAAATTTATTATAAAAATAGTATATATTTAATTTGCCAAAAAATCAATATTATTTACCTTATTTAAATTATTTACTTTGAAATTCCATTGTCCTTCAAACACAGGTGGTTGCCCTCCACTTAATTGCATATTTAAATCTTTAACTATTACTTCTATGTCTATAACGTCATTAAGGGTATATTTTGAAATATCTACTGCAACATTTAATACAAGTTCATTTTTTGAAATTACATTTGCTAAAGTCTGAATTTCATCTAAATAATTTATTTCGTCATTTTGCAATTTAAAACCACTATTTGAATCTGTATAATTTCCTATATAAAATTCATTTTCTCCATTTGATATTTTTGCTTGAAATTCTATATTAGCAGTTTCTTTTAACATATCTGCAATTACCTTTTCTTTATCTGGCACATTTGGGTCAATTTCATAATATCCTAAATCATACGATTTTTGGCATAAATCTTCTGTTTCAAACATATATTTCATTGTTAAGAAGTTATTATCATACGCTATATTCATTAATGTAACCTTAACTCCATTTTTTTCTACTACTTGGTTAATATTTGTTTCTTCATATTCTCTACTTATTCCAATTTTTTCTAGTATCCATGAATATATATTAGCACCTCCCATTGCATACAATATTCCGTTTCCTATTAAAAATATTATTATTACAAATAATACTACTAAGCTTAATAATTTTGCCAATTTATATTTACTTTTATTTTCTACTTTCATTTCTATATTCTCACTTTCTTCAATTTTTATTTGCATTTATAGCAATTTTATTTTATAATATTATTATAACAAGTGCAGGTATAATTTAGTGGTAGAATGCCATGCTTCCGACCTGGTCGCGCGAGTTCGATTCTCGCTACCTGCTCCATTATATAAAATCGTCGTGCCATGGCGATATATTGATAAATCAACTGTAAAAGGTTGATTTTTTGATGCCTTATAAAAACCTAATATCATAAAAAGTAAATAATTGTAAATTTTTTTGTTTGTTCGCTTGTTTTTATATAAAAAATATTATATAGTATTAGCCATAGGAAAAGAAAATTTAGCAGATGTGTGTGTTACCTCTTAAGCCTCGATTTTTATCGAGAGCAAGGAGGTGAGGCTTATGGTAAAAGTGTTAGCATTCCTAGTTATAGGATTAATGATTTCAATAGCCATAAATATTGCCTTGCTATGTATTATATACATACAATGGGTAAATAGACAAATATAAAAAACAACGACACATTTGCTTTGCAGAGCGTGTGTCGTTATCAAACTTTGTTGGGTAACCGCATTTCTGCGATTTCTCTTTTCCTATATTTATTATACACAGATAATTTTATTTTGTCAAATTTTTTTCAAATTAATAATATCATGTATGTGTCAAGTAAATGTAGGCAATTTTTTTATCTTTTTTCTAATCCTTCAATGTCAATTGCTTCAACACTTTT
>CANQRY010000051.1 GCA_947626335.1 uncultured Clostridia bacterium
GTTTTTTCAATATATTTTTAGAAAAAATTAATGTAGGTAATTTTTATATTTTGCCTACATTAATTTTACACTTACTAATATCATTTAATCTTAAACGTTCCAACGACGAATCTGTTCGAACTTTTATGAACAGGTAGATATAAAAATCAATCAGAATTATCTGGTTGATTTTTTGTAAATTCTTGCTAAATTACAAAAAAATGATAAAATACTATCTTATAAAAGAGGTAAAGTTTTATTCTTTACCTCTTTTTATATTATCATATCTCCCATTTTGATGGATAAATATAATCAATTTTTTCTTTTTTAGGAACATAATGTTTTTTTATTTTAGTTCTATTAGATTTTAAATCAGGCATAGCTTTTCTACAATATTTATCTAATTTGCAAAATATATTTTGACAATCTATAAGCTGTAGTGGCCTATTACCTATTCTTTTAAAATTTAGTTTAAGCCTTTTAAATTTCTCGTCTTGATGCTCATACTATAAATTATTTTAAATTTATATAGTTATATTGAAATTTTTATTTAATACATATATAATAATTTTATGAAGAGGGCAATAGAGTCCGTAGCTTGTATCTCAATTGCTCAAATAACCTATATATTCAAACTTTTATATAGAACAATAGATACAAAATTAATCAGGAGGGATTTATATGGAAAATGAAATTATCAGTTGTTTATCAAAAGAAATTATTGAAAAGTTTAGGGTTAAATTAAATATAGAGGAAGAAATGGCAGAATTTTTAAAAACTTCTATAAGTATGGATAGTAAGATAAAAGCTTTAGAATTACTTTATTTATGCCAATTATATAGTAATGCATATGTTGGACCTGATCCAAGATATAAAACTAGAGAATTATCATCAAATATACATTTATTATTAGATACAAAAAATGAAGAAGAATTTAAGGTTAGAATTGCAAAGCTAGAAGAGTTTGTTGAAATTCTTAAAAATGCTGAAATTCATCCTATATCAACTACTAAGAAGAAGTTAGAAGATAAACAAAAATACAAAGGTGTTATATGGTAAAAGATGTGAGTTTTTATTCAATAACTAGTCAGCTTAAGACGATTGCTACAGCGCAATTTGACAACAATTTATAAATATGCTACAATAATTTTAAATAGTTCTAAAGATTGGAGTGAGAATATTATGGAAGAAAATAAACAAGAAATTCAACCAAATATAGCAAAAAGAGATGAAATGATAGATAAATATATTAGGAGACAAGCTGTCTTAAAAAATAAGTTCCCTGAAATTTTAAAAGCTCCAAAAAGTATTCAAGATGAATATTTTACTTTAAATTCTTTAATTGATTCTTTGCAAACATCTCGTAGAGAAATTTGGAGACAAACAATTTTTTCTGATGGTTGTCAAATAGACCAATTTGTAGAAGAGAAATATGAGGCAGCATTATCTAAACTTTCTGAACTTAATTTAGAAAATGCATCATATATAACACCTGAAGATGAAGCTAGTTTTAAATTTCCTGAAATAGATTTTGATGGTTTAAGAGAAAAAACACACGCAATGGAGACTACAGAAGATTATATTTCTCTTTACAATGAAATAGCAACAATAAGACAACAACCATTACCAGAAGATACTCAGGCTAAGTTATATGAAATACAAAAAGAAATTGCTACAGTAAAATTAAGAGAGCAAGAAACTCCAGAAATTAATCCTCCAGCTACTGTTAACGAATCAAAATTCGCACAAATTTATGGAAAAGCTAAAGGAAAAATACATGAAGTTTTTGGAAAAATTAAATCATTTTTCAAACAGCAGTCACATGACAAGAATAATGATGTTAAAGATTTGAATGATCGTTAATACTATGACTAAAGAAAAGAGGAATGCAATGGACACAGTTTATAGAGAAGCATTTGCGGAAGTTTTAGAAGTTATTAAACATTGTAATCAAAATATAAAAAGTAAAATACCAGAAAAGTTTATCACTTTTCTAAATCAAAATGAAGATAAAAATTATATTGTAAAAATAGATTTTACTAATGAAAATTGGGAAGATTCTACAAAGTATGAAACTCAAGCAATTCTAGCTCTAATTTATAGAGATTATATAGTTTCACCAGAAGAAAGAAATAGATTATTAGTAGAAGAAAAACATGAATTAATTAGGATTGAAAAAGAATTAAGAGAAAAATATAATACTGATAATATTTTTCATAATCATCCCCAAGATACGCAAACTGAAGTAAAAGAAAATTCTAATAATATTGCCATAGTAAAATATAAAGACTCAATTTTTAAAGAAATTATGAATATGATAAAAAGATTCTTTGGTAAAATATAGCACTATCTTATAAAAGAGGTAAAGTTTTATTCTTTACCTCTTTTATATATATTACTATAATTTTTATAGTAGTATATCTACCATCTTAATGGATAAATATAATCAATTTTTTAAAATAGTGGCGCAAAAAGTCTTAAAATGGCTTGCCATAACGATTTTAAAAATCCTGTTTTTACGTCACTATCATTTAGTTCTTTACTATCTTTAAAAGTACTTTCAAAATCTTCATATATATCTTGAATTGCATTAACATTTTCCATATAAATACCGTTTTCGAAATGAAGATATAAACTTCTATAATCCATGTTTATTGTTCCAACTACTGCTCTAATATCATCTGATAAAAATACTTTTGAGTGAACAAACCCGTTTGTGTATTTATAAATTTTTACTCCGTTATCATGTAGTACTTTAAAAAATGAAGTTGTTTGAGTATAAACAATTTTTTTATCAGGAATACCTGGTACAATTATTCTTACATCTACTCCCCTTTTAGCTGCTCTGCAAATCGAGTTAACCATATCTGTATCAATTATTAAATACGGAGTCATTATATATAAATAGCTTTTTGCACTATTTGTAATGTTAATATAAACATCTTCTCCAATTAAGTCTTTATGAAGTGGTGCTACTCCATAAGGAATAACATAACCATTGTTTTGGATACTATTATTAGAATCATATTTAAATTTTGTAATGTCTTTGTCTTCATTTACATTAGCATTCCATAAAGTTAAAAACATAACTGTTAAATTCCAAATAGCATTACCAACAATTTTAATGCCATTGTCTTTCCAAATACCTAATTTACTATTAATATTTATATATTCGTCACTTAAGTTAACTCCACCTGAAAATGCAACTTTTCCATCTATAATTGTCATTTTTCTATGGTCACGATTATTCATAAATATTCCTCTAAAAGGACTTAGCTTATTAAATGAAATGCATTTTATTCCATATTTTGCAAGCTCCTTAGAATAATTAGTTGAAAGCATTGCTATACTTCCCATATCATCATATAGTATTCTAACATCTACCCCATTTGCTGCCTTTTCTTTTACTATGTCTAATATTCCATAAATATAAATTTTTCAGCTTTTTTAAGTTCTTTTATAAGCTCTGGGTAGAATATTTCTCCAAACTTATAATAAGTAATATCATTATTTGTGCTTACAAAATAGTTTGTTCTATTAATTAAATATTTAATATTATCTAGCTTTTTATCATATACTTCTTGCTTTACTTTTTCATCTTGAACTAGTAATTCTTTATATTTCTTTTCATGCTTAAATATACTTTTTAATAATTTGTTTTTAGAATAATTTTTTCCTAAAGTAATTAAAAGAATTGTTCCAAATATTGGGAATATTAAAATTAGTATTACCCATGGCAAATCATTTGAAAGTCTTGTGCTTTCTTTTAAAATGCCAAGAACAATTAAAATACTTATAATACTGTAAAATAAAGTTATTATTCCAAGATATTTATAAAAGAATAATCTTATTGTAATTGCGAATCCAAA
>CANQRY010000052.1 GCA_947626335.1 uncultured Clostridia bacterium
TAGTTATGCAAATTTTTATCTATTTAAAAATATTAAAAATTTTTTAATAATTCTATTGACAATTAATAGTTAGTCTCCCTTTTATACTTCCATAATAATTGGTAAAATCATTGGGTTACGTTTTGTTCTGTCAAAAATGTAATCTCTTAAGGTATCTTTTACATTAGATTTAATTGTTGCCCAATCGCGAATATGGTTTTGCTCACATTTCCTTACTTCATCACGAATAACCTTTTTAACTTCTTCCATTAAGTTATCTGATTCTCTTACATAAACAAATCCTCTTGAAACAACGTCTGGACCTGAAACAATTTCACCTGTTTGGTTATCCATTGTCATAACAATTATAATTAAACCATCTTGTGATAAGTGCTGTCTATCTCTTAAAACAATATTTCCAACATCACCTATTCCTAAACCATCTACCAATACTTTGCCATTAGGTACAGAAGTAGTTATTTTTGCTTCGTTTTCGTTTAATTCTAATGTTTTACCATTTGACATTATAAATATATTTTTTGTTTCAATTCCAACTTTTTTAGCGGTTTCTGCATGTGCTATAAGTTGTCTATATTCACCATGAACTGGAATAAAATATTTTGGTTTTGCTAAAGTTAGTATTAGTTTTTGTTCTTCCCTACAAGCATGCCCTGAAACGTGTACATCTTCTAGTGAACTATATATAACAGTTGCACCTATCTTCATTAATTCATCTATTACTTTTGAAACTAACTTTTCGTTTCCAGGTATTGGTGTTGCAGAAATAATAACCATATCATTTGGTGTAATAGTTACTTTTTTATGCTCTCCATTTGCCATTCTGGTAAGTGCGGACATTGCCTCTCCTTGGCTACCTGTTGTAATAATAACTAATTGGTCATCACGATAATTTTTAATACTATCTATATCAATAAAAATATTGCTTGGAACGTCTATATAACCTAACTGCCTTGCTGCATCTATCATATTCATCATACTTCTGCCACATACAGCAATTTTTCTTCCATATTTTACAGAAGAATTTACTATTTGTTGTACACGGTGTACATTAGATGCAAATGTTGCAACAACAATTCTTTTACTGTTATTTAAAAATAACTTATCAAATACTTCTCCTACTGAGCTTTCTGACATTGTGAAACCTTTTCTTTCACTATTTGTGCTATCAGAAAGTAGTGCTAAAATTCCGCTATTTCCTAATTCTGCAATTCTTCCTAAATCCATTACTTTATCATCAATTGGAGTATAGTCTATTTTAAAGTCTCCAGTATGAAGTACTACTCCTACTGGTGTGTGTATTGCAAGCATTACTGAATCTGGAATACTGTGGTTACTTCTAATAAATTCTACTTTCATGTTTCCAAAATTTATAGTTTGACCTTGTTCTACTACATACATTTTTGTACTTCTTTGTAACCCGTGTTCTTCTAACTTGTTTCTAATTAAAGCAACTGTTAATTTTGTTGCGTAAATTGGAATGTTTATTTGTTTTAATATATATGGTATTGCACCAATGTGGTCTTCGTGTCCGTGTGTTATTACTAAACCTTTGATTTTTTCTTTGTTTCTTTCTAAATAAGTTATATCTGGTATTACTAGGTCTACACCTAGCATATCATCTTCTGGAAACTCTAAACCGCAGTCCACTAAAACTATATCGTTTCCGTACTCAAAAACTGTTATGTTTTTTCCTATTTCCTCTAGTCCACCTAAAGGAATAATTTTTAAATTCTCCTTCTTTTTATTTGTTTGTTTTTCTGTATTTACGCTCCTTTTTGTTCTATAATTGTTCCTTCTTCTCTTTAGTGGCTCCTTTTTTGTATTTTCTACGCCACTTTCTGTTCTTTCGTTTGTAAGCATTATTTTTTTATCTCTCCTTCTTATTTTTTTATTAACTTATACATTACTCTTTTAATTTTAAAGCATAATAATTAAACTTATTATACCCTAAATTTTGCTAATTTATAATTCTAAATTATATTTTAAAACATAGCAAAAAACTTTTTCTTAAAATACTTTTTAAGAAAAACTAAATTTAAAACTATTATATGTTTAACAAAATTCCGCACATTAAACATATTTATTTTATAGTTTTAATTTTATTTAAATAATATATAAATCTCATTTTTACCTTTAATTTGGTAATAACTGTTATTTATTATACTCTTATTTTTAATTTTTGTCAAATTAAAGAGCTTGTCTTACAATTAAATATTTAAGCAATTACACTAATAAAAGCCGAAAAGCAATCAGCTTTTCGGCGGTTTTTCTTTGACAAATTTAATTTTAAGCTTCTCCTCCAATTCTTTAACTATAAAATGTAGCTTTGGAGATTCTACCCGAAAATGTCTATTGGCAATTTCATATCCTCTGTTTAACATTATATATGAAACTGCTTGCCAATACACTTCTTCTGGAATTTCTACTTTCATAATAACGGGAAACTGCTCTAAACGAAGCTCAGATATCCGCAATGTTATCATAATATTTGCCAACTCCTTTCGGAATATAAATTTAATATGTAACCTATTATAGCAAAGAAATATTGTATTTTCAAGTACTAATTTTTAATAATTTTGTAGCACAAAAGTTGTTTGCTATATTTCTAAATTGTAGCACCTATAATTCCTGCATCATTTCCTAAAGCTGCTAATTTTAGATCTGGTAATTCCTTTTTATTAAAAACATATCTTTTAGAATAATATAGCTCTACCAATTTTTCATATAAAACTTTTTCAAAGTATACGAAACTTCCACCTAAGGCTATTGCTTGTGGCTCTACAATATCTATTATGTTAGAAAGCCCAATATTTAGGTATTCTATATACTCTTTTATTATTTTTTGCAATTTTTCATTATTTTTATTTATGTCCAATACTTTTAACAAGTCTACCGCTGAAATGCTTTTATCTAAACCTAGTTCATTTATTATTTTGTTCTTTAATCTTTTTATTGAGCAGTATGTTTCAAAACAACCTTTTTTTCCACAATTACAAAGGTGTCCATCACTTTTAATAATCATGTGTCCTATTTCAAAGCCTGAATTTCTATAAGGCTTAAACTCTTTTCCTTTGTAAAAGACACTACCACCTATACCTGTTCCTAAGCATAAAAATACACAATCTTTATACTTTTTTAAAGAGCCATAGGTTTTTTCTGCTAAACCTGCACATTTAGCATCATTTCGCACAGTTATTTTTCCGTTATATACTTTTTTAATTATTCTAGTAATATCAAGTTCATCTATTCCTAGGTTTACTATGCTTTTAATTTTTCCGCCTTTTGGGTTTCCGTGGGCTTGCTACACCTATTTTTTCTATTTGGTAGTTTTCTTGCATTTTTTTAATAGTTTTTAATATGTAATCTTCTATAAACTTAGTAATATCGCTTTCTTTAGTTAGCTTTAAGTCGGTTTCTTTTTTTTCTATTATTTTTCCGTTTTCGTCTACAACGCCTATTCCAATATGGCTCCCGCCTAAATCTATACCTATTCTCATAAGTTTCTCCTTGTATAATATATTTAGGTTTTTTAAAGGTTACCTATAAACCTTTATATAACAGTTATTTCATGATATAA
>CANQRY010000053.1 GCA_947626335.1 uncultured Clostridia bacterium
TTGATTCAAATTCGATTGATATCATAACCAAAGATGCCAGTGTAGAAATCAATGGGAAACGTGATCAATAATTGGAGTAAAAATAAAATGAATAAAATAAAAATAGAACTTTATAATGATCACTTTGAAAATGCTAAGAGATATGGAATACCACATGCACAATTAATAATTGCTGATATTCCTTACAATTTAGGTAGTAATGCTTATGCAAGTAATCCACAATGGTATATTGATGGTGATAATAAAAATGGTGAAAGCAAATTAGCAAATAAAAGTTTTTTTGATACTGATGAAAATTTTAATATAACTAACTTCTTTGATTTTTGTACAAGATATTTAAGAAAAGAGCCAAAGAATGTGGGGGGGGGTACTAAAAGCAATTCACCCGCTATGATCATCTTTTGTGCTTTTGAACAAATACCTATGGTAATAGAACAGGGTAAGAAACATGGTTTAATGAAAAGCTATCCGTTAGTATTTATAAAAAACTATTCAAGTCAAGTCTTAAAAGCAAATATGAAAATAGTAGGAGCAACTGAATATGCCGTAGTATTGTATAGAGATAGATTACCAAAGTTTAATAATAAAGATATTTATGGCAATAATAAAATGATATTTAATTGGTTTGAATGGAAAAGAGACGGAACAGAAATACCCAAAATACATCCTACACAAAAACCAGTAAATTTATTAAAAAGATTAATTGAGGTATTTACTGACGAGGGAGATGTTGTAATAGATCCTGTTGCAGGTAGCGGCTCAACATTAAGAGCTTGTGCTGAGTTAAGACGAAATTGTTATGGTTTCGAAATAAAAAAGAATTTTGTTAAAGAAGCAAAAGAAAAAATGTTAGCTAATATAAATGTACAAGAAAGTTTGTTTTAAAAAAGAATGGATAATAATAGATGAGAATAACTAATGAAGTATGGAAATCAATAGAATACGATATTAGATATCAAGTATCAAACTATGGCCGCTTTAGAAAGAAAAACCCTAAAAATGGTTATAGATATTTAAAACCTTTTAGAAAACATAATTTATTTGTAGTTAAGATAAAAGACAAAGAAATGAATTGCGCTAGACTTGTAGCTAATGCTTTTATAAAAACTTTATCATCTAATGATAGAGTTTATCACAAAAACCATTTAGACTTTGATAATTTTTATCAAAATTTAGAAGTTATGTCATTACAAAAATTAGGTAGATTAACAGGACATATATCAAAGTCTCAACGAGTTGTAGAAGTTAAAAACAATGAAATTATTAGAGATTGGCCTTCTGCAAGAAAAGCAGCTAAAGATTTATTTGTGTCCTATCAAACAGTAATGGACTATTGTAATAAAAAGGTAAAGAAACCGATGTATAACCTTATGTGGGAAGAAGAATATTTTAACTTAGTGTTCGAACCATTTTCGTGGGAGAAAAAGAGAAGTTAAAAATAAAATAAGTTTGGAGGTTGCTAAATGATAAGTAAGAAGAACATTACATTAGAAAGTTTAGGATTTGAGGTGGATAAGTTAGAAACGAATGAAAAACAGCTTGTATATTGTAAAGATATTTTAGATAAAAATACTTTTGGTTATATTGGTAGTGAAGTAGTTACGGTAGATTTAAAAAAGCACAATGTTTATTATGAAAATATTAAAAATAAAAAACTTACAGAAAAAGCAGTCGGTAATTTGATCAAAGAATTAGGAAGATCAGATGAAATAAATGAAAGAGAAGTTAGCGATGCATTGTATATGCTTTTGCATTGTGCTTTAAAGGACAAAGAATATGAGACACAAAAAGAACAATTCTATATAGTTCATGATTATATTAAACAATTGGAAAAAAAAGATAGGGAATCTAAAAAAATAAAAGGTGTTTTAGAAAATGCATTGTACTTAAGTAGACGAAAGTATAACAACGATAAGATTAGATATAGAAAAAAATACAAAAAAGAACGTGATATTGTAGTTGAATTTGAAAAGTGGCTTGAAGAATTATATAAAAATACTGAATTTTTAGCTACTGACGATTATAATCACGGTAGAGATGTTGGATATTCATTTGCTTTGGGTGATTGTTTAAAGAAAATACAAGAACTAAAAAAGAGATGAGGGAGAATGATAAATAATGAATAAAGATATTACATTGGAAGATTTAGGGTATACATACTTCGAACATGACAAAGTATATTTAAAAAGTCTAACTTTTCCAGATAGAATAAATACTGAATATATACTTTTTAAAAGAATTGAAAAAACAAATAACAATGAAATAATGGTTAGATTTTATAAAACGGATGCATTAATAACCAAATCTGAAGAATTACCTATTACATTAAGTACTGATGAATTAAGGGCAATAATGAGGTGGTTAGATGAATAAAGAATTAATAAATCAAGTTAAAGATTTTATAAATAGTTTAAAAGAAGATGATATTGATTATTTTGCTAACAATGTATGCAATAAAGATATAACTAATTTAGAAACAGTACTACACCAATTAGAAAAAAAAGATAAAGTTATTAATGAAGCAATAACATTGATTAGAAAAAAAACAAAACTAATACCTTTTGATAAAAATGGAGAAGGTGGAGGTTTGGAATTATCTGATTATGACGTTGTAAAATTATTAGAAATATTAGAAGGAGGTAAACATGAATCGTAAAATTTTTGTAACATTTTTGTATCCATTTTTAATAGTGTTATTTATGATTATTGGAATGAATACATCAGGAGAAATAAAAATGTTATTTTGGGGTTTGGAATATGGTACATTAATAGGACAAATTATTTATGTACTTAGTATAATAGGAGATTAGAAATGTTAAAAATAAAAGATAATGTTGATTTAAAAGAATTAAAAAAGTTTGGATTTGAAGAAGGATATCAAAATGGTCCGTGTTTTATAAAGAGTCTTTCTGGAACAGAAGGAACTCATGGCTTTATAACAATTAAAGCAGAACATAAAATAAATGGATTAGATATTGGTAATGCTCGAGAAATTGATTGTGTACGTGTTGATTCAAGTTTATTCAGTATTGAATTTTATGAATTTTTAAATACCATATATGATCTAATAAAAGCTGATTTAGTTGAGAAAGTAGGAGATAGATTATGAAATTATTAGGAGAAATTATTCTTTTCCATAAAAATGACAAATTAAGATATTCAATTGATTTGCCTAATTTAAATAGTGAACAAGTGTCACGTCTTAAAGAATTAGGAAGAAAGAAAAAACCAGCTAAAATCGATATAGAAATAGA
>CANQRY010000054.1 GCA_947626335.1 uncultured Clostridia bacterium
TATAATAGTAATTTACATAGATTGTATCGTTTACTATTTCTCCTACTACTTCTACTTGCATTGTTCCTTTGCTGTTGCTTGGGAATTTTTCTTCTACTAGTTTGTAGTATTTGATATCTTTGCTTGTTGTTTCATAGCTATCTCCTTGGTGTCCATTTATTGTTTTTTCTTCTGCTAGTAAATCATTTGTATCTATGTCTATGTGATTTACTACTACTTTTGCTTTTCTTACATAATAGTATATTACTTCTTCGTCTTCTGGTCCCATTGTTCCTTTTTTATTTACTGGTTCTTCTACTAGGTCATATCCTGGGATTTCTTTCTGCTCTGTTGTATATTTGTCTCCTTCATGTCCTGGGATTGTTTCTGGGCTTTCTATTTCTTCTCCTGTTATTTTATCTACATGTTTTACTTCTACCTTTGTTTTCTTTATGTAATAGTAATTTACTATTATAGTATCTATTGTCATTTTTCCTTCGCTATTTTTTGGATATCTTTCTTGTACTAAGTCATATCCTTCTATTTCTTCTGGTTCTGTTTTATAGCTATCTCCTTCATATCCTTCAAATTTTTCTTCTGGTACTAGTTGTTTTCCTGTTGTTATGTCTATATGTCTTTCTATTACTCCTCCTGTTATGTGTGCATAGTAATATGTTACTTTCTTATTTTCTTTTGACATTGTTCCATCTGCATCTTCTGGTACTTCTACTAACACATAGTTATCTACTTGTTTTCTTTCTGTTGTATATCTATCTCCTTCATGTCCGTTTATTATTTCGTCTTCTGTTAGCTTCTTTCCTGTCTCTCTATCCACATATTCTGCAACTACTGTGGATTTATGTTTGTAATAATATACTACTTCTTGCACTTCTTTTGTCATTTTTCCTTTGCTGTTTGTTGGTAATTCTTCTTGCATTAGATCATATCCTTCAAATTCTCTTGCTGGTATATTATAGTCGTCTCCTATTCTTCCTTCATGTGCTTGGTTTGCTAAGATGTCTCCTGTTACTTTGTCTATATGTTTTTCAATTACTCCTGATTTTGGTCTTGAGTAATAGTAATTTAATACTATTTCATCTTCTGTCATTGTCACTTCTTCATTGTCTGGTTTTTCTACTAACACATAATTTTCAAAATCTTTTGAATGTGATGTATATTTGTCTCCTACTAGACCTTCTTCTATTACTGTTTCTAATGTTTTTCCTGTGTCTTGGTCTATATGGTTTACTACTACTCTTGTATTCTTTAAGTAATAGAATATTACTATTGTGTCTTCTACTGTTAATGTTCCTTCTGTATTTCCACTATCTTCTACTAATGTATATCCTGGTATTGTCTTAGCTTCTGTTATATAGCTTTCATCTACTTTTCCTGTTTGCATTTCTTCTTGTTCTAGTTGTTTATTTGTTCCTTTTTCTAGGTACTTAATTATTAATCTTGCATCTTTTAATGTGTAATAGTAAATTACTTCTGATTCTTCTTTTGGCATCTGTCCTTTTAATAGTCCTGTACTTTCTACGAAGTCATATTTTTCAAATGTCTTTTGTTCTGTTTCATATTCTTTTCCTTCATATCCTGGTATTTCTATTGGTTCATGTAGTACTTTATTTGTGTCTTTTTCTAGATATCTTACTATTACTTTTGTATCTTTTGCATAGTAGTACACTTTTTCTTGTGGTTCTTTTTCATATCTTCCTGTCTTTTCTTCTGGCTCTCCTACTAAGGTATATCCTGGTATTTCTTTCTCATCTTGTGTTATATCATATTCTTCTCCCACTTTTCCTGTATGTGTTACGCTATCTAATATTTCTGTATCTGTGTTCTTGTCTTTGTATTTTACTACTACGTCTCCATTTACTTCTATGTCTGTTTCTACTTGTGCTGTATCTTCTACTTCTTCGCCTTCTTCTACTGTACCTTTTGCTGTTGCTACATTTAGTACTTTTTCTGCTGGTATGTCTTTTTCTGATACTACATATGATGTTTCAAATTCTTTTGTTTCTCCTGATTTTAGTTTTTCTATTGTCCATTCTTCATTAGTCAATTCATCTTTTACTACTACATTTGTTAGTGCTACATTTCCGTCATTTGTTACTACTATTTTGTAAATAATTGTTTCTCCTAATGTATATTTACTTCCATTTGCTGGTCTACTTGTTGTTGTTTTTTCTATGATTATGTGTCCATTCTTTTCTTCTGTTGTTACTGTCTCATCATCGCTTGCTATTACTTCTTCATCGTTTAAATCTGTACCTTTTGCTGTTGCAACATTTCTTACTTCTCCTGCTTTTATATCTTCTTCTGTTATTTCATAGTTTGCATTAAATGATTGTTGTTTATTTGGTTCTAGGCTTTCTATTGTCCATTCTTCTCCTGTTAAATCATCTGTTACTGTTATGTTGCTTATTGTTTCATTTCCATTATTAACTACTTTTATTGTATATCTTACTGTGTCTCCTAATGCATATCCTCCTTCTTTTTGTTCTGCTGTTTTTTCTACATATAATGATGGTTTTGCTGTTTCTGTTGTATCTGTCGTTTTTCCTGGTTCTGCTTCTACTTCTTGCTCTTTGTCTGTTGATTTTCCTTTGGCTGTTGCTTCATTTAGTACTGAACCTTTTAATATATCTTCCTCTGTTACTACATGTTCTGTTGTAAACGCTTCATTACTTTCTCCTGGTTCTAATTCATTTATTGTCCATGAGCCACCTGTCATCTCATCTTTAACTTGTATATTTTTTACTGTTAAATTTCCATCGTTCTTTACTACTATGCTATATCTAATTGTCTCTCCTAGGCCATATGTTGTTCCATTTGCTGCTGTACTTGTTGTTGTTTTGGTTACTGTTAGATGTGCATTCTTAGGTTCTACGTCATCTTCTTTTTGCCCTGGTGTTACTGGTACTTCTGGTTTATTTTCATCTGGAGAATGACCTGTTGCTGTAGCAACATTTATTACTGTTCCTGCTAATATATCAGCTTCTGTTACTATGTGACTTGCTGTAAATGTAATGGTTTCTTCTGGTTCTAATGTAATTGTCTCATCTGTACCTGGTCTTGTGCTCCAACTATCTCCTGTTACTTCATCTGTTACTATTATATTTTCTATTGTTAAGTTTCCATCATTTTTTACTGTTATTTCATAACTTATTGTTTCTCCTAATTCATATTTTCCATTTTTAGTTG
>CANQRY010000055.1 GCA_947626335.1 uncultured Clostridia bacterium
CAGGTCTTTCATGTGTTAGAATGAATATTGCAAAATCTTTCCTCATACTTCAATCTCCTCTCCGTACCATCTTTCTGCAACTACTGTATCTACTTTGCTAGGAATTGTTAGCTTTGTGGAAGCTGCTTGAATCATTAGGTCAGCAAGTCTCTGAGAACATTCTTTTGCATTATCTTTTGGACACTCACCTAACAATTCATCATGAATAGGTATAAGCAATCTGAATCCTAATTCTTTCATGCGCTTATCATTTCCAACTAGAATCATGGCTAGCTTTGACATATCACTGGCTCCGCCTTGGATTCTAGCATTTACACACTGTCTTTCCGCCTGTGCTATTTTCTGTGTATTATCAATTATCCATACACCTTCTGCATTGGCTTCTTCAAAAATTTTTCGCTTACGTTCACCAAACGCTCTCTGCAATTTGCTCCAATAATTATCACAAATTTCATCTGGCACTGCATATTCGGTTGGTGCTTCATCATCAAAGTCTAACAAATCATCATCAGGCGGTGCACCATCTTTCCACTTGAAATCATAATCTGGCAACTGTAAATCTGGTAATCTTCTTTTTCTTCCCCAAAGAGTAGTTACATACCCAAGTTCCTCTGCCATCTCTTTACTCTCTTGCTCAAACTCAGCAAGTTTAGGAAAACCTTTGAATACTGAATCTTTTATAGCTTGTGCCTTTTGTTTGGTACAATGTAATTGTTCAGCTATACTATCAATACCTCTACCATAGGTAATTCCTAATAATAAAGTTTTCGCGGACGAACGTCTTTCTTTGCCTTCTTTATTTGTAGAGCCATCTGGTCTAAACTCAAGGCATTCTTCATAGGGTTTATTAAAAGCTATACTTGCTATATGTGCATACAAATCTTTTCCTTCTCTGTATGCTTGCAACATACTTTCATCACCACACATCTGAGCGGTGAGACGAGGCTCTTGCGCACTATAGTCACCTGACACTAAATAATATCCATCTGTGGCTTTAAATGTTTTACGAATATCATGGTTCTTTGACGGGATGTTCTGCAAGTTGGGATCTGATGAACTGAACCTGCCGGTGTCCGCACCATACTGATTAAACTTACAGTGAATCCTTTTATCCTTACTGTTTGCACATTCAGGCATTTTATCAATGTACGTTCCTACTAGCTTATCTAACCCTCTGTAATCTAGTATTGCTTTACATAATGGTAAATCTATCTGTGCCAGTATCTTTTCTCCTGTACCTCTTGGCGATTTCTTATCCACCTGCTTCACATTCAAAATATCATACAGTAAGATTGCAAGTTGTGTTGGTGAGCCAAGATTGATAGGATTACTCAGCTTAGAATCCATATGATTCTTCTGGTATTCATCTATCTGTGGCTGATATTCCTCAAGAATATTATAACATTCTTGCTTCTTTTCGTCCAGTAGTTTATGATATTTTTCTTTCAGGGTATCATTATACTCAAAATCAAAAGCTATTCCTGTATCTTCCATATCTGCTACTACTGATACACAAGGCATTTCTATATTCCAGAATACCCATGCTACATCTTGTAGACCTTTCTTTTTACAGTAATCATTCTGTGCATCAAGATACTTCTCCTGATACTCATATAACTCATAAGTAAGAAAAGCATCATTAGCGGCATACAGATAACCAACATTAATAGGAACAAGATTAAACTGAACATCTTTGAACAGTTCATCATATGCGTACTCCTCTTCTCCACCACCTAGATACTTCTGATGCAATTTTTTTAACTTGTTACTTGGTTCATTCTCATTCAGCAATCTCGCCGCAAGATATCCATCAAACCAACAAGTAAGATATATGCCTAACTGATTCCTTATGACCCTAATATCAAAGTCTGCATTGAACATCACACACTTGATACTAGAATCTTCAAGAGGTTTTATACATTCTCTGCATTGCTCCTCCGTCAACTGATTGTCTACTCTTTCCTGTGTTACATATGAAGTATGATTAACAGGAACGTAGACTCTTATCTGCTCTTCATTAGGAGTATACAAACTGAATCCTACAATCTTATCTTGTATTGGGTCTAACCCGGTTGTTTCTGTATCTACTGCAAAGATTCCATTCTTACATATCAGTTCTACGTAGTCCTTGAGTTCTTCTTCTGTCTGAATCAGTTTACAATATTGTTCTTTACCGCCGAACACTTTTAAGACGAGAGAGCGGATATTTTGAATCTGCCCTACTACACCAGTGCTTCGTGTTGCCACTTGCTTTGGTTTCGTTTTTAGCTTTTTCGCAATATCCGCATCTGTTTCTCTTCCAGGTCGTGTTGGCACCTCAAACAATGCCATACACTACCTCCTTAAAATGGAACATCTTCATCCTGAGAACGAGAAGGTGTTCTTCTTGGGAATGTTGTCTGACTTCTCTGCTGATTTCCTCCTCTTGCACTCTGTCCTTCTTCAGGAAATCTCTTGTGGTCAAGATAATAATTCATTTCATCTGCATTCTTATCAAGAATAAGAGAACCTAAGACTGCTACAGGCGGTTCAAAATCTTCAAGCCTTGCGTCATCTTTTTCAAGATTATATTCTCTATAAGTTGTTCTAGTATCTCCAGGTTCACCCATTCTTTCAATCTCAAAAGTTGTTCTAACAAGCGGTGCGCCATATCTTGATACCAGTGCTGAGATAGTCTGATAATAAGACTTTGGTCTCTCCCAAATCTGGGAAGTCTGCTCATCAATGTTATAGAGCGGAACAAAGATTTTTGTAGTTGTCTTCATCTTAGCCGCACAGAACGGACATACATCTACAGGATCATTATATGCCCTGAGACAATTTACTCTTCTTTCCTTATCTCCTACCTGTACAGTGTGCATAGAGTATCCTTCAATGTCTTCTACACCATTAATGAGATAACGTACTTTCGCAGTATCCCTGTCATTACGCAGTCTAAAATAATTGTTTGTCTGAGAAGTTCCGTAATTCTCGCTTTCACTAAAACTGAATCGTGCCATGATTAATTGTCCTCCAATCTAATGTTATTGTTAATTTATATAAAAGCATTGATACCGCAGGAAAGCGCTTCACATTTGTTCCTGTCTTTGTTTGTAGTCCGTGCCACCTCTGGTCTTACCATCTGTCGCGCCCAGTTCTCAATGCTTTTAT
>CANQRY010000056.1 GCA_947626335.1 uncultured Clostridia bacterium
TAAATTTGTACAAATTAAACTATAAGGAAGCAATGCCCATAATCTATTATTCTAATATAATTTTCTATGATAATTCAAATAAAACCTTGCCATTAGGAATGAATTTATCAGATGAGGTTTTGGTAAACTTAAAAAATTGTACTTTAAAAGAGATTTCAAAAGAAACTTTTAAAATAAATTATTTATTAAATGAATATACAAATAAAATTGTAACAGTAAATGTTATAGAATATGAAACGAAAAAAAGCAGTAAAGCGTAGCCTTTACTGCTTTTTTTCGTTTAAATCCATTCATTGTATTTTTTAATATAAATTTTCTTAGCAATAAGTGCAACAAAACAATAAAATATTGGTACAAATATTATAATTGGTAAAAGCGCAAATGGTATAGGAACTAAGCCTATTAATTTTCCTAAAAATGTATAAGGAATAGCTACTCCAATAATAGAAAGTAAAATTGAAGAAAAGTATACTAATTTATGTGCATTACTTTGTACAAAAGGAAGTTTTGCTGTTCTTATAATATGCATTCCAAGCAAATTAGATACAATACTATATGAGAACCACACAGTTTGGAAAGTTGCTACGTCATGTAGTTTAAATACAAGTATTAGTAGCGCAAAAACTACAATATCAAAAATTGAACTTATAGGACCCATAAATAGCATAAATCTTTTTAAACTATTTACATTAAATTTTCTAGGCTTATCTAGGTATTCTTGGTCAACATTATCAAAAGGAAGGGTTAATTGTCCAAAATCATAAAGTAGACCCTCTACTAATAATTGAATAGGGGTTTCTGGCAAAAACGGTAAAACAACACTTGCAATAATAACAGAAACTACTTCTCCAAAGTTAAAACTTGTAGATAGTTTTATATATTTCATTAAATTTGCATAAGTTTTTCTTCCTTCATATACTCCATCTAATAAAACATGTAAATCTTTTTTTAACAAAATAATGTCAGCAGATTCCTTTGCAATATCAACAGCAGTATCTACAGAAATACCAACATCTGAATTTATAAGTGATGGTGCATCATTTATGCCATCTCCCATATAGCCAACTACATTGCCAGCTTGGTGCAAAATTCTAACAATTCTAGCTTTTTGTATAGGAGAAAGTTTTACAAAAATATTGCTCTTTTTAAGTAATCTTAAAACACCACTATCAGATAATTTTTCAATTTGCTTTCCTTCTACAATAGTATCGGAATTTATACCCACTTTTTTGCAAATACATTTGGTTACTTCTAAATTATCTCCTGTTAAAACAATAACACGAATTCCAGCTTTATTTAATTTTTCTATTGCAGGTTTAGCACTTTTTTTAGGCGGATCTAAAAAGCCAATAAAGCCCATAAGCACCATATTTTTTTCATCTTTAACACTAAAATCTGTAACATTTAAAATATCATTTTTTTGGCAGACTGCAATTACTCTTAAACCATCTTCATTAAGCTCTTTTGAGGTCTTTTTAATATTATCTTTAATTTCCTTAGTAATTGGAAAAACTTCACCTTTATAATCTACCATACTGCAAATATTAAGTATTTCCTCAACAGCGCCTTTAGTAATAAGCTGTTTCTTTTCTCCGTCTGTAACAACAACAGATAGGCGCCTTCTTGAAAAATCAAATGGAATCTCATCAAATAATTTATATTTATCTATATATTGTTTCATATCATTCTCAAGAGCTCTTTTAACAACAGCCTCATCAATATTTCCTCTTAAGCCTGTTTGAAAATATGAGTTTAAAAATGCATGTTTTAATATTCTAAAATCTTCATTTCCATATATATCTAGGTATTTTTCTAATACAATTTTGTCTTCTGTAAGTGTTCCGGTTTTGTCAGTACATAAAATATTTATTGAGCCAAAGCTCTGAATTGAATCTAGCTTTTTAACAATGGTTTTCTTTTTAGACATTCTAACAGCACCTTTAGATAAGCTAGAAGAAAGTATAACAGGAAGAAGAAGGGGAGTAATACATATTGCAATAGCTACTGCAAATGTAAATGCTGTTATAGTACTATGTTTTGATACATTTAAAATAAACACAATAGGAATTAAAACAAGCATAAAACGTATTAGTAATTTGCTTATACTTTCAATTCCTGTTTGAAAAGCAGACTTTGGCTTGCTACTAGGTATAGTATGAGCTACTTTTCCAAAGTAAGTATCATCAGCGGTTTTAATAACTACACATTTAGCACTTCCACTTATTACATTAGTGCCCATAAAACAAATGTTATCTAAGTCTGATATACTATCTATATTTTTATTACTTAATTCCGGCACTTTTTTAACTGCATCAGCCTCGCCAGTTAATGCAGATTGTCCAACATATAAATCTTTTGCTTCCAATACTCGTAAATCTGCAGGAACTAAACTACCAGCAGAAAGTAGTACAATATCACCTAAAACAACTTTATTTATAGGAATTAAAGTTTCCTTGCCATCTCTTAAAACTGTTGTAGTTGTTGCAACAAGTTCCTTTAATTTTTGCGCTGCCTTATTGGAATTAAATTCTTCAAAAAATTCCAAGAGTGTACTTGCTGTTACTAAAATTATAATAACAATAATATTAGCATAGCTTGGCACTTCGGCTAAATAAACATCAGTATAAAATAATACTAAAGCAATAATAAGCAAAATGCTATTAAATGGGCTAAATAAACTCTCTAAAAGGTATTTGTACCATTTTTTAGGTTTAGCTTGTTTTATTTCATTTAAGCCATTTTTGTTTAAAATATTGTTAGCATTTCTAGAACTTAAGCCATTTTCATTTATTTTATAGTTTTTTAAAAAAGTATCTTTATTTAAAGTGCTTTGTATTCCATATAATTTTCCTATATCTACTTCTTCTTTTATGTTTGACATTTAAAATATCAACTCCATTTCATTTGTTTAATTATACCCATTATTAAAATATTTCATATAAATTTTAATAAAAATAAAGTAAAAAGTAAATATATAATTATAAACTATTTAAAAAAAATAAAATGAATGCTATAATAATTAAAATTGGTAAAGTAAGGAGAAAAATTCATATGTTAAACGCAGTAAAAAGAGTATTAATAGTTTTAGTAGGAGTTATTTTA
>CANQRY010000057.1 GCA_947626335.1 uncultured Clostridia bacterium
ACGGTGGGATATGGTATACCGCAACCTCTGATAAAATGGGAACTTTTTTATTTATATTATCCACATTATCCGCGTATTTTTGTGGTTTTTGAAAATTTTAGAAGCATTTTGGAAGCACACGCTTGAATAAAACTCAAATAAACCTCGAATAACTCTTGAATAACCTCGAATAAATTTATCCAAGGTTATTCAAGTTATTATTCAATACCCAATACAAGTTGACAATAAGCTATTTATTTTATCTCGGCAACATTTGCAATCTTTATATTTCTAATTAAATTATCTAACTTAACTAAATGATCATAAACGCACCTTACATCAGCACGTTCAAATTCCTTTTGTTCATCTTCAACATGAGTTCCTTTATTCAGGATGCGCCAATTTCCCGGTTCTTTAAGACTTTTTAGTTCTATATTAATATCTTCCATACCTTTCATCTTATTAGTTGTCTTAATCAGACCATCCACTATAGAACTTAAATCTGGTAAACTTTTAGGGCTTCTCATTCCTACAGATATCATAGTAGTTGAAGATTTGGCAATTAAATTCCACAAATTATATGCAATGCTTTCCATTGCCTGACGACATTTTGAAGCAGCATCTTTTGTTTCATTTTTATTTAACTTATCTTCCGCTGCCATCAATGGCGTTTTTGAATCAGAATATTCCACTATCACCCCACGTTCTTCTAATGAATCTGCCGGCATAAATTTATACACTATAGCACTATCTTTTACTCTCTGCGGTCCCAACTTATCTTGCAATTTAAAAATGAATTGATCTCCATGCGTAGACAATATAATTTGTTTATTTGCAAAGTCGGCATGATTCATTAATAAATCCGCCACACCATTTCTATGATCATCATCAATGGCATTTACAATATCGTCAAATATAATAAATTGTAAATTGTCATGTACTGCTTTAGCCAAAAGAATTGACAACCCTAATATTTTAATATGCCCTTCGCTTAAAACTTGTAATGCCTCCGATTTACTACCATCCGCAAAAGTGATATCCATTTTGTCAGAAACTACACCTGGCAAAATCAATTCTTGTATTTTTTCAAACTCCGCATCATCCTGATTAATCATATTATAATAATCAACAATTTTTTGTTCCAAATCTTTTGCTATCCGTCTCGGCAATTCATTATTATAATCAATCAAACTACCAATTATCTTGTTATAAGCCTCTACAATTTTTGCATTAAATTTACAGATTCTTTTTTCTTCTTGAATTTTCTTTATTATTTCTCCGCTCTTTGCATCAAACTCTTTAATTTCTTTTTGGCAATTCTTTATTACCTGTTCCTTTTCACTCATCTGTGTTTTTAATGTGACCAGTGAATTCCTTATAGCATTGAGTTCAGCAACTTGTTTATCATATTCAGCGTTTGATTTGATTGCTATATTATTATATTTTTTTATTTTATTTTGAGCCACTATCTTGTCAAATTCATTAAGCTCTTCGCAAATTTCAAGCCACTCATGCACAGTTTCTGCAAACATTCTAATATCTTCCAATTCTACAGATACAAAGTTATCTGTTTCAATTTGTAATAGATCAAAAAATTTTTGATTTTTTGAAACAAATTCTACTATCTCCCAAATGTTTTTCCTAGCGTTTTGAGCGGCATCATTTATATTTTTTTGTATCAATTCAATTTCAGAAAATGTTTTTAACTGCGCTTTAGCATATTTAAATGGATTTCTTGCGGCATTCGCCAAATCTGTTCCGCAAACAGGGCAACTTGTCGTTTCATCTAAATTAGATATAATCTCATACAAATTTCTATAATTTACTTGCAGTGCCATATCTGATAATTGAGTTCTATTTTCACTAACAATTTTAAGATTTTTCTGTAATTCAATAATATGGTTTAAAAAAATTTCAACATATTCTACTGGTATTTCTGCAACATATTGTTTATCCCGCTCTGCAATCTTCACTGTCAAAATCCCCGTAGTAGGATTTTCAAGATAATCTAAGGCAGAATCAACCTCAGTTATTTCTTGCACCTTAAGCTTTGCAATTTCTTTTTTAATCAGATCATTAATTTTATCTAATTCCTTTTTGTTTTCTATAAGTTGTTTTTCCTTGGAATCTCTCGATAGCTTTTTTTCTTCAAATCGTTTCTCCTCGGCAGAATCCATTGTCAAATATTTCTCATCAAAATTTGTTGTAAATCCTTGTACAAATTCATTAAATGCCGATAAGCCAAACAAAGCAGCTACTCTTTCATTCTGACTTCTAGAATTCAATACACTAATATGAGAAAAATCAGCAATTCTATTTTTCTCTACAAATGCAAACCTATATGTGTCATAATCAATTATAGCTTCATCTTCTAAGCCGTCCTCATATGTGCAAGTAATTATAGGCTTTTTCCCCTTTTTAGTCGCAGTGTTTTTTATATAAGAAGATAGTTTAATTTTATTTGCATCGGCTTCTTCAATAATACCAAGCAAACTATATTCCAATGCTTCACTAAAACTAGATTTCCCAGAACCGTTAGGTCCATAAAGGAAAACATATTGCTTATCAAGATTAAATATTCGACTCATTGAAAAACCTCTAAATGAATCTACTTCTAAAGTATTTAATTTCTTTATCTTCTTTGTATTTATTCCCGATTGAAATAATAAACTTTCCAAAGTTTTATCACATACACCGTTCCTCTCATTGATATATTCCGCACATTTATTATCTTCTTTGTACTCATCCCGGATTTAAATAATAAATTTCCAAAAGTTTTATCACATACGCCGTTCTTCTCATTGATATATTCTGCAAATTTATTAGCCCTTTTTCCACCCGCAGTTCCGCCAGCTTCTATAAGATCAACATAATGTTTCAACAAAATATTGACCACTGTTATATCGTACTCATTCAGTTCTTCTAATGTTTCCGACCAACGTTTTATTTCTCTGCCTACTATTTCACTCATTTGTACTCTCCCAATACCATATGCTAATTTGCATTAACTTTCTTATACATTTTTCCTT
>CANQRY010000058.1 GCA_947626335.1 uncultured Clostridia bacterium
TTCAACAGAATCCTTTTTATCAATAGAAAATAAATATGTATATGACTTAAATAGGAAACTTGCAGATAATAAATATAGTACAACTTCATGTATTAGAGGTTTAGGAGATAGAAGCAAAATAACTACACTTTTAGGAAATAAATACTATGTTACAGATGAAAAGTATGAAAATAGTGTACCTTATGGTTATACTTTAAAAGAGAAAATAGGAAATGTTAAAACTTATGAAAATAAATTTCCATTATCAATAGGTGTTTCTTACTCTAAATATATACTAAGAAAAGAGTATGATAAACTAAATCCTGTTCAAAAAGAAGATGCTCTACTTAAGGCAGTTGTTATTGAAGAAGAAAATAACTTAAAAAATTTAAATTTAGAGCAAGAAAAGAATATAACTGCTATACAAAGCTCATGCTATGAAATTGATTATGAAATAACGGATAATGACAATATATTAAAAGAAAATGAAGTTGTAACAATTAAAAAGAATCAAAAATTAGTATTAAAGATTCCCAAAGTAGAAAATGTAGAGTTATATGTACTAATTACTGGCTTTGAATTTCAAAAAAATGATAAGCATATTATTACTGCAAGTTTTAATGAAAAAAGTGTTAGTAAAACGATAGATAATAAGATTACATCAGCATATTATCAACCATCACCAGAGTTGCTACTTCCATTAGGCTATTTTGAGGAGGCGGAGGGTACAATAACATTAAAATTTAGTGCAAAAGGAACATATAAATTTGACAAAATACAAGTACTTGCAGCTTCTATGGCTTCGTATGAAGAAAACATAAAAAACCTTCAAAAAACAGAGCTAAAAAATGTAAGCTATAATAATAAAGAAGTAACAGGAAAAATAAGTGTAGAAAAAGATTCTATTTTACAAATTTCAACAAGTTATACTATGGGATGGAAGGCATTTGTTGATGGTAAAAAAGTAGATACAATAAGAGTAAATACAGCTTTCATAGGTATTCCTTTAAATGCAGGAGAGCATGATATTGAACTTAAATATGAATCACCTTATTTAAAACAAGGAAGTGTTTGTTCACTTGTTGGAATAGGTTTGTTTATAGTATTAGCTGTTTTTGAAAAGAAAAATACGAAAGTTGGAAAATAACATAAAAGACAAAATCAATTTGTTAGCCTAATAATAAAAGGTAAAATATAATGAATTCGATAGCGCCGCGCAGCGAACAAGCGGGAGCTACCTGTAAGGTAGCGGAGCGCGACTGGAGCAGCCTACAATGTGAAGATTAAAGGCTGCGACAAGCAAGGCGCAAAGAATCATTATATTTTGCCTTTTTATTGTATTACTATTTATTATTTTCTAAATTCTTTTCAAAAACAGCTATTTTTCTAACTTATGGAAAACCTTTTTACCTTTCTTTAAAATAGCAAAGCCATCTTTAAAATCTGCATCTGATAAAACATAGTTTGTATCAGTTACCTTTTCATCATTTAAAGAAATTCCACCTTGAGTAATTAAAGTTCTTGCTTGACCTTTAGAAGGAGCAAAGCCAATAGTAATCATAGCATCCAAAATAGAAATATTTGTATCATTTATTTTTGTAGTAGGCATATTTTCTAAACTGCCACTGCCACCAAATAGAGCTTTAGCGACTTCTTCAGCTTTTATAGCTTCTTCTTCACCATGAATTAGTTTTGTAATTTCAAAAGCAGCTATTCTTTTAGCTTCATTTATTCTTTCATCATTATAAGCACAAAGTTTTTCAATTTCATCCATAGGTAAAAAAGTAATTAAAGATAAAACATTTTTTACATCTTCATCTGCAATATTTCTCCAGTATTGATAAAATTCATAAGGAGAGGTCTTATTTGGATCTAGCCATAAAGCACCTTTTTCAGTTTTACCCATTTTTTTACCTTCTTTTGTTGTTAAAAGTTTAAATGTTAAGCCAAAAGAATCAGAGTGACCAATTCTACGAATTAAATCAACACCACCTAAAATATTAGACCATTGGTCATTTCCGCCTAATTGCAACTTACAACCATATTGTTCATATAATTTTAAAAAGTCATAAGATTGCATTAACATATATCCAAGTTCAAAAAATGTAAGACCACGTTCCATTCTTTGTTTGTAACATTCAGCAGTAAGCATTTTGTTTACAGAAAATAGGGAACCAATGTCACGCATAAACTCTATAAAGTTTAAATTTAATAGCCAGTCTGCATTATTAACAATAATAGCTGCATTTTCGCCTTCAAAACTTAAAAATCTAGACATTTGCTTTTTAAAACATTCTACATTATGATCTATTTCTTCACGAGACATCATTCTTCTCATATCTGTTTTGCCAGATGGATCGCCAATAGTAGCAGTTCCTCCACCAATTAATAAAATAGGTTTATGTCCTGCTTTTTGCATATGTGAAGCGACCATTAAAGAAATAAAATGACCTATATGAAGACTATCTGCAGTAGGATCAAATCCAATATAAAAAGGAACTTTTTCTTTTCCTAATAAATCTTTTAATTCTTCATGAGTTACTTGTTCGATGTAACCTCTTTCTACCAAAGTATCAAATACATTTGTCATAAATAACACACCTTCCCATTTATTCGTATTTTTAAAAATATGAATTTTTAATATTTTATCATAAAGAAAGAAAAATAGTCAATGGGGAGGTTTAAATATATATGTTTAGATAAGATACTAAATAAAGTGAAAAATTTTTATAAAAAAATAAAATAAATGATGTATTTTGTTGAAAAATGTGATAAAATTAATTTAAGTATGATATTTGTAAAAAATATGTTTTTAAATTAAAAGAAGGGAAAAATTGAATGCGAAAAAATATATATTATAAAAAGAAAACAAAAGTAAATTTTAAGCTAATATTTGTTATGGCAATTATTTCACCGATAGTTTTTTCATCTTTATCAA
>CANQRY010000059.1 GCA_947626335.1 uncultured Clostridia bacterium
TAAAAACAGCTTTAACTTTAGGAATATGTTTATATATCATTTTAATAGGTATCTATTATTACATAGATATAAAAGTATTCAAGAAAGGTGTAAATGTGGATTAAACAATTTTAATAAGTTAAAATTACAATTTGTATGAGTCAAATAACTAGTAATTTGGAGAAAGAAATTTAGAATAATGAAAGAAGATAAAGTAAATTTTATATGTACCCTACTTGCTTCAATATGTTTTTATGTAAGTGCTATAATTGATTTAGTCAATAATGATAAAAACTGGGTTGTAGGTTTATGCTTGGGTACTGCGTTTCTTTGTTCATCATCTGCTAATTGGAATAAGAATAAAAACAAAGATAAAGATAACTAGTAATTTGGAGGAGGATTAAATATGAGTAAAGTTATAGCAATATGTGGAAAAGTCGGGTCAGGCAAAACTTATTATGCCAAGAAAATAATGGAAAAACAAAAAGCTGTTCTTCTATCAAACGATGAATTACTTCATTATGTATTTCCTAATACTCATCCTAATAACGAGCAAAAATTAATGACAAATATTAATATGTACTTAGTAAAAAAAGGAGCAGAAATTGTTAATAACGGATGTGATGTTATTTTAGACTGGGGATTTTGGAAAAAAGAGGAAAGAAAACAGCTTACACAATACTTTCAAGAAAGAAATATTTCTACTCTATGGTATTATGTTTCTGTGGATGATGAAACATGGAAGAAAAATATAGAAACAAGAAATAAAGAGGTAAAAGAACAGGGTGATGGTTCATCATTTCCATTAAATGAAGAAATTTTAGATAGAGCAAATAAACTATTTGAAGTACCATCACAAGATGAAAATATGATTATTATAAAAGTAAATGAATGAAAAACAAATTACAATTTGTATGAACAAACTCTATGTGAGATTTGCTTTTTCTTTGGTATAATTACTATGGAAGAAATCGTTAAATAGTATTTTTAATGTTTCTTTAACTTTTGTGTTTTATATTTTTATTGTTAGAAAAGATGCATATTACTTCTTTTAATAACATTAATAATAGGAAATTGGTGGTGATAAGTTTTGCGAATTTTAGTAGTTGAAGATGAAGAGACAATTGCGGATGTTATAGCAACAAAATTACGATGCGAAAAATATGAAGTTGATGTAAGTTTTGATGGTGAAGATGGATTATATAATGCTTTAACAAATATATATGATTTAATCATTCTTGATATAATGTTACCTAAAATGAATGGTATAGAAATACTAAAAGAGATAAAAGAAAATGATATAAGTGCTAAAGTTATTATGTTTACTGCCAAATCAGAATTAGAAGATAAATTAAAAGGTTTTAATAATGGTGCCGATGATTATGTAACTAAACCTTTTCATATTGAAGAATTAATTGCAAGAGTAAATGTTCAGTTAAGAAATAAAGGTGGTAAAGTTAAAGATATATTAGAATACAGTGATTTATCATTAAATATTAGAACATCTATGTTAACTTGTAAGATTACTAATGAGTCCATAAATATTCCTTATAGAGAATTTTTGTTACTTGAATATTTTATGAATAATAAAGAACAAATTATTTCCAAAGAACAAATTTATGATAAAGTCTGGGGTATTGATAATGATTATGAATCTAATAATTTAGAAGCTTATTTATCCTTTTTAAGAAAGAAAATAAAAATTATTGGTTCTAAAGTAAATATTAAGGCCGTTCGTAATTTAGGTTATAAAATGGAGGAATAAGGAGATATGGAAAATTTAAAGAAGAAAACATTTTTTACTATTTTTATTATCATCTCTTTATTTGCTTTAGTTTTCGCTATCATTTTTAATATTCAAAGTTATCATAAAGAATATACAGGCATAAAAAATAATTTAACAAGAATGCAGAATTTAACTCTAGGAAGACATGAACCTATTGATAAAGAAATGAGGTCAATAAATGATGAAGAACTTCGTAATCGTAAAGTTATGGATTATGAAGTTTACACTTTCATTTTAAATGATAATAATGATATTGTTGATAAAATAAGTCATAGTGATAATGCTATTAGTGATGAAATTATAACTAAATCTAAAAATATTATTGCAAGTAATAACAAAAGTAAAGTAAAAATTGGTTGTTTATATTGGAGCCAATATGCTTATAATTATGAAGAAAGCAATTCCTTAACAATAGTAAATACTACTAATACGCGAAATATGTTACTAACTAATTTAATTATTTCCCTATTATTAGTTGGAATTGGCGAATTAATTGCTTATTTTATTTCGAAAAAAATAACTGAATGGATTACAAAACCAGTTGAGATGAGTTTTGATCGCGAAAAAGAATTTGTTGCTAATGCATCACATGAACTTAAAACTCCCCTTGCGGTTATGATGGCAAGTATTGATTGTTTAGAGGTAAATAAGAAAAATGAAAAATGGATTAACAATTTAAAAAGTGAATCAGATCGAATGAGTAATTTAATAACTAGGTTACTTGATTTATCGAAAACAGAATATTTAAAAAAAGAAAATTTTAGTACAAATGATATTTCAATGATTATCGAAAAAAGAGCTTTAACATTTGAAAGTCTAGCCTATGAAAAGAATATAACGATAGAAACAAATGTTACTGAAAAATTAAATTTCCTTTGTCATAAAGAAAGTATTGATGAATTAGTATCCATTTTAATTGATAATGCCATAAGTCATGGTAAGGAAAATAGTAAAATTAAAGTTAATCTTACAAGTGATAAATCGGAAATAAAATTAGAAGTAATTAATAAAGGTGAGGCTATAGCCCCTGAGGATTATGAAAAGATATTTGAAAGATTTTATCGCAATGATAAAAGTCATAATCGCAAAAGTGGAAGATATGGTTTAGGTCTTGCTATTGCTAAAAATATAGTAGT
>CANQRY010000060.1 GCA_947626335.1 uncultured Clostridia bacterium
GCAATTTTCAATGTTCAACAAATTTTAAATTTTTTTCGAAAAACTATTGACTTTTAATAGTTAGTCTTTCTTTTTTAATTATTTTTTTATTTATTTTTTAGCAAGGCTTCGTAAGATTTACTTATGTTCTAATACTCTAATTTTGAGCTGATATAACACAAATGAAAAAGTGTTAGAACATACTAGAACACTTTTTTCAAAAGTGTTCTGTATGATTAAGGGGCGTTGCCCCTTAATAAACCCCAATAAAGCCACAAATTCAAATTAAAATTCTTACGAATTTTATTTCAATTTGTGGCTTCGTGTGAGAAAGTGTAGCATATGGTTTTATTTTCTTTAGTGTAAGTAGCATTTGTTAACTTTTGCTTTCGCAAAAGTTACAAAAGCTACATTATAGTATATAGTAAAATAAATTACAGATATGTCCACACATTATTTATTTACTCATTTTTATGAATTTTTGTGATTTTTTGTGTCACTTTATAATTTACGAAAATTTGTCACATATTTGTCACATGAATTCATAAAAACATTGATATTTCAGCATTATGACTAACTACCTGCTCCAAGAAAAGTGGCTTTAGTAGCCACTTTTTTCTTTTACAAAAAAACAGCCAGAAAAGTATTTCCGACTGTTTTTTATCAAAAAATATTGACTTTTTGGAGAAAATACAAAGAATAATTAATTATTATTCTTTGCTTTCATATTCAAACCAAACTTTAATTGCTTCGATTGCAACTCTTTGTTCTTTATCTGTTGGCTGGCTTGTAGTAAAATACTGAAAAAAGTTGAGTACATTAATAATAAATAATCCCCACAATACCACAATTAATATTGCATTATGAGGTATAAATGTTTCTATCAATAATAATAAAGAAATTAGTCCAATATTTGCCATACTATTTGTACCACAGAACATAGAAAATCTTGAGAACTTTTGTAGTTCATCTATTGTTGGAATCCTTCCTAATTTGTTAAATGCATTTATTATCTGATGTTCCGCTCCGTGAAATCTTTTAGTGTTCTCATCAAGAGAAAAAATTCCCAAAAACATTATAATAATCGTATCAAAAGGTATTAGTCTTACTATAATGTTTAAACTAACATCAAATATAATTTTCAAAGAAGCTATTATTAGCATTTCCACTAACAAGATTGCTTGAAAAATAGCTATTGCTTTATTGTTTCTTTTATTTCCTTCTTTATTTTCAGTTTCGTCTTCTTTTACGCTATCTACATCCACCCAACTTGCGGTAATTTCATCGTCATTAATAGTTGCTACTGCCATTTTGTTTTTATGCCGTTTAGAATATAACATAATTCCATTGTACATGCTACATCCTTCAGCAATATTTAATTTAGTTTGCATATTTTTTTCTCCTTTCATAATTTATATATATATAATAACAAATTTACAATATTATGTCAAACTGGATAAATATGTTTAAAAAACTTTTTTGTTTTACTAGTCATAAAAAATTATAATAATTTAAATAAAAATATATACATAAAATAAATAATGTGTTAAAATCATTTTAATAAATTTTATTAGAGTAGAGAATAAATAGTTAAGACTTAGTAGACGGGAAGTTGCTACTTAAGGCAAGAATTTATATCGCTTATTTATTTTCGCATTCCGCTAATAAAGATAATGGAAAGAAATTATTCTCTCCTCTTCTTTTAATGCGGAATAAAAGAAAAGGAGAGTTTTTTATGACAAAAAATAAAAAAATAATATTAGCTGCTTTACTTTTAGCAATGCTTATAATACTATCACGTTTTTTATCAATAAAGACACCATTAGTAAAAATTAGCTTTGCATTTATTCCGACAATGCTTTGCGCTATATGGTTAGGTCCTAAGTGGACTGTATTATTAAATGTATTAGGAGATATTATTGGTGCAACATTATTTCCAACAGGTCCTTATTTTGTAGGATATACAATAAGTACCGCTATTGCAGGGCTTATTTATGGCTTATTACTTTATAAAAAAGAAGCAAATACATATACAGAAAAGCAATTCATAGTTAGGGTAATTATTGCAGTAGTATTAGTTGCTTGTATTTCAAATATAGGTTTAAATACATTGTGGATAAGTATTACTGCAGGAAAATCATTTATAATTTTGCTGGGAACAAGAATTATAAAGGAACTAATTATGATTCCAATACATATAATTGTAATTTTATTTGTTGAAAAAATACTAAGAAAGCCTTTTGATACTTATATAAGGAGTAGTAATGATTAAAGTAGAAAATGTTTCATTCAAATATAAAAAAAGTGGTAATAATATATTAGATAATTTGAATTTTGAAGTTAAAGATGGAGAAATAATTGCTATTGTTGGACAAAACGGCTCTGGCAAATCTACTATTGGAAAACTAATTTCAGGAATTATTAAATTAAAACAGGGAAACATCATTATTGATAATATAAATATTAGAGATAATATAAAATTAATCAAAGATAAGGTGGGGATCGTATTTCAAAATCCAGAAAATCAAATAATATTTAATAATATATATGATGAATTATCATTTTCTTTAAAAGGACTTAATAAATCAGAAGTTGAGAGTAGAATAGAAATAGCATTAAAGCAGGTAGATATGATTGAACATAAAAATGATGATTTATATACATTATCTTTAGGCCAAAAGCAGAGAATAATGATAGCAGAAGTCTTAGCAAAAAAACCTAAATATATAATTTTAGATGAGCCAACCACTATGATAGATAGTAATGGAAAAGAAGTTATTTATAAAATAATAGAAAATCTAAAAAAAGATGGATATACAATAATATGTATAACTAATGTGGCAGATGAAATTTTAATTGCAGATAGAACTTTAATATTAAATAATGGACAAATAGCCTGCGAAATTCAAAGAAAAG
>CANQRY010000061.1 GCA_947626335.1 uncultured Clostridia bacterium
AAAGACAAAGAAAAAACTGAGCAAATTTGCTCAATTTTACTTGAGAACTTTTGCACAGTTTTATTATACAATTTACATCTATGTAGCTAACTTAAACCTTACCCCAGAGGTAACAAGTAAAAATAAGTTTGTCATTTCATCTCTATAAACTCTAGTAATTTTTTTCGACCGCTACCAGTGTGCAGTGCTACTTTACATAAAGCACGACGCGGAACCCGAAGCTAACACCAGCCGCAGACAAAGCCGTATTGCCGCCATTGCGGACAGAGACTGGATGGTTAGTGCCGTAGTCGTAAAAGCTGCCCCCACGGAGAACAGCGTACTTCGTACCGCTGCCGTTACCATGGTAGCCATACTCTGTAGTCCATTCGTACATATTTCCTGCCATATCATATATGTTATTCATTAACGTTTTTTCTGATGCTCCTGTTGCCATTTCTACATAATGACGATAATGATATTTTGTATCAGCCTCATAATTCGAGTATCCCTCTGTACTACCACTCCATGGATCCGCATACCCTGAAGTAAATTTTCCGTATTGATATCTTGTACCTAAACACCAACCTTTATTTGTACTACCTTCTACTTTATATAAATGCTCTGCCCATAAAGTATCATTTACTTCTATTTTGTCTGTTCCAGTATTATTTGCATAATTTCCATTTGTTGTGCTATTACTTGCTACACCTGAAAATTTAGAGTTAGTTGAAATCCATGCTATTGTTCTATCCCACGCTATTCCATCTACTAATTTACTTGTTACTCCATAATTTCCACTATTGTACATATTTCCTGCTACTGTTAGCGCTTTTTCTTGGGTTATTAAATTCCATGCTTGCATTCCTTTTTGACTTACTGGTTTTAAACTTGATACATTTGCTCCATTCTGCGTTCCCTTATCTGTAGGATAACTTTTAGAACCTACTTCATCTTTACTTACATAAAAGTCCGCACCACTTGGCACTCCTGCCTCATATCTTGCTATATAAAATCCTTTATTATTTCCTACATTAGTTCTATTAGTTTCTTCGTCATCTTCTTTCCAATCTTTGTATGCTCTATAATACCATGTATTCCAGCCTCCTTTGGTATCTGGTCTATTTGTTCCTTCGTCATTATTTTCATTATCATAAGTATGTTTTACATATTCATCTAAAGTACATGGTACCCATACAAATTCATTTCCTATGCTTTTTCCTTCTGCATCTACTGCATCTGTTATTACTATTCCTTCATCTATTTTTGGATCTTCTTTATTTGCATATACTATTGTTGGATCTTTTTCTGGATCTGATACATAAAATCCTGCTGGTATTGTTATTGACTTTTCACCCACTGTATATGTTTTATTCGCTAAAAATTTATAGTGCTTTTCCATTGCTTCTTTTAATGTCTGTGGCACTTGCTCTTGGCTTGTTCCTCCTGAACTACTGCCTGAGCCACCTATTAAATTTTCTAATTCTCCTACTAAATTTGCCATGGCCGCTTGTTCATTTGCTGCTGCATTTTTTGTTTCATCTGCTGCTTTCTTTGCCATATTTAATATTCCACCTTCACCTAATACAAAGGTTATGGTTACACCGAGCTAATATTAAAAGCACCACTATTGTTACTACTAAGGCTATTAAGGTTATACCAGATTGCATTTTTTTAATACTTTTGTTCATACTTTTTTCCTCTTTTCTTTTGAAATTTCTTTAAATATCTTATTTTTCTACATGATATTTTGTAATTTTTATTTAATCATACATTTTTATTTTTTTCAATACTTTTTTTGGAAAAAGTATGAATATTATTCACGTTTTTTAAGATAATAATTTTAAAATGTTGGTTTTAAATGAATATTGCTCACTTTTTTATCTTGTTTGCTAATGTTATATTATAGTTACAAATTATTAAAGGTTGGTGTAAAATATGTTAATTGAAGGAAAGGATGTTCTTCGTATACTAGGCTCTAATTTAAAAAAAGCAAGAAATGAGAAAAAATTAACTCAAGAATTTGTTGCTGAGAATGTGAACATTTCTACTGATTTATTAAGAAATATAGAAAATGGTAGAAATATTGGCAGTATACCCACTCTTTTGAATTTATGCAATTTTTTAGAAATTACACCTAATGACTTATTTGAACCTTTATTAACAACTAGAAAATCTACTTTAGATACAAAACTTACAGAGTATTTAAATTTAATTTCAAAAGAAGATAAAGAAATTTTAAAAGAAATAATTATTCATATTGACAAAAACTACTAAAAGGCTATTTAACTTTAAACTTGTTAAATAGCCTTTTGTCTTAGCATTTTTATACTATTATTTGTAACTTAATATTTCTTCTTTTTCTAAGCCTGTTATTTTCATTACTTTCTCCAATTCTATTCCTTCTTCTAGCATTTTCTTAGCATCTTCTAATTTTCCTTGTTTTTTTGCACTTGAAATCCCGGTGTTGTAGTCTAATCTTGCTTTTTCTCTAAACCATTCCATTCTTTCCCTATACTCTGCTCTACTCATTGTTTTTAATTTTGTTCCTGCTTCTCTTAATTCTTTATTCTTTTTCATTTTTTCTATCACCCTCGTATTATATATTTATAGTATTTAAAGTCTACTATATAAGACTTATGATATACTTATCTTAGATACTGTG